>NZ_MEBQ01000005.1:0-83640 GCF_001722105.1 Salinivibrio sp. SS3
GCTTTTTTGTCGTTAGCCTCGTCAGCTGTCGGCGTGGTGTCTGCAGCGTCGGATGGCGTATCGGCAGCCGTCTCAGGTTGTGGCTTGGTGTCGCCTTGCTGAGCCGCTTTGCGCGCTTTGGCGCGGGCAACCGCGGCGGCGACGGCGGCTTTTTTGTCGTTAGCCTCGTCAGCTGCCGGCGTGGTGTCTGCAGCGTCGGATGGCGTATCGGCAGCCGTCTCAGGTTGTGGCTTGGCATCGCCTTGCTGCGCCGCTTTACGTGCTTTAGCGCGCGCAACCGCGGCCGCGACGGCGTCCTTCTTGCCGTCTTGGCTGTCGGGGATTGCCTGTGAACCGGTGGCCTCTGAGGCTTTTTGCGCCTCTTTGGCCGCCTTACGTTCACGTGCTTGCCGTTTGCGCTCCTCACGCAACTTCATCATTTCACTGTTGTCAGGTTCATCACTGCCTGCTTGCGCCGCTTCGGCCTGTTTCGCTTTCGCTCGGGCGATTGCCGCCGCCACGGCAGGTTTGACATCGCTCGATGCCGACTGCGCGGCTTTTTTCGCCTTCACCCGCTCCACTGCAGCGTTAAGCGCATCATCGGAGCCCGTGTTTTGTTGCGCGGCTTTTTTGCGACGCTCCGCGGCTTTGCGATGTTTTTCTTCTCGCTCCTGCTTTTCACGTTCCATGCGCGCTTTTTTGGCTTCAAAGCGCTGACGTGCGCGCTCCGCGGCTTCTTTTTCCGCTTCAATTTCACGAATTTCCGCTTTGGCCTGGCGATAGTATTGCACCAGCGGGATTTCACTGGGACACACATAGGCACAAGCGCCGCATTCAATACAATCGAAGAGATCATAGTCTTGGCACTTGTCGTAGTCCTGATCTTTGGCATACCACTGCAATTGCTGAGGTAAAAGGTGAGCGGGACAGACATCGGCACAGGCACTGCAACGAATGCAGGCCATTTCTTGCTTGGCAGGCGCTATTTCCTTGCGCGTTGGCACCAGCACACAGTTAGTGGTTTTGGTTACCGGCACTTGTGTATGTGGGACGGTAAAGCCCATCATCGGGCCACCAATGATCACCCGTGGCTGTTTTTTCTCTGCCTTATAGCCATGGTGTTCCAAAAGCTCGCCAATTGGCGTGCCGAGAAGCGCCCACCGATTTTGCTGGGTTTTGAGCGTTTTCCCAGTCAAGGTGACCACACGCTTAATCAGCGGCTCGCCATCTAACACGGCACGTTTGATCGCATAGATGGTCCCGATGTTTTGCATCAGCACGCCAATACTAGCGGGAAAGGCTTTGGCAGGGACTTCTTTCCCGGTAATGATTTGAATCAGTTGCTTTTCACCGCCAGATGGATACTTGGTAGGGACGACCTGGATGAGTATATCCTCATCAACGGCTTTCACCGCGGCTTTAAGCGCCGCGATAGCCTCAGGCTTATTATCTTCAATGCCAATCACGGTCAGCTTAGGCTTAACAATGTGATTAAGAATCTGTATCCCTGCGACGATTTCATCGGCGCAATCTTGCATCAGCCGATCGTCGGCGGTGATATAAGGCTCACATTCTGCGGCGTTGATGATAAGTACTTCAGTACGCGCCAAGCCACTTTGCAGCTTTCTTGCGGTTGGAAAGCCTGCGCCTCCCATTCCCGCAATGCCCATAGACCGGATATGATCGATCAATTGCTCGGGCGGCTGAGTTTGATAGGCCGGTAGGGCAGGCTTAGGTCTCCACGTATCTTTGCCATCGGGCTGAATGACCACGCAACGGTCGGACAAGCCTGAGGGATGCGCAATGGTTCTATCTTCGATAGCAATCACGGTGCCTGATGTCGGTGCATGTACCGGCACACATTGTTGAATATCTGTCTCAGTGAGGGCTTGTCCCGCGAATACCTGATCGCCCTGGCTCACGCATAGTTTGCCCTTACTGCCAATATGCTGCTTGAGCGGTATAACAAGCTCGGTAGGGAGAATCTTTTCTAAAATGGCCCCCTGATTCGACTGGGTTTTATGCTCAGGCGGATGAATGCCACCATGGAAATCCCAGATCTGGCCATGTTTTATTTGTTCGATAAGGCTGTCCATCAGGCGCGTGCTCTCTGACTCTCAGTAACATCTAAAACGGGAATTTGTTCAAGCTTCCATTTCCAGGTTTCGGGCGTGTCCTGAACGGGGATCATTTCAATACAGTCGGTCGGACAGGGAGCGACACATAAATCACACCCAGTACAATCTTGCTCGATCACGGTATGCATCGCTTTGGTGCTGCCCACAATGGCATCGACCGGACAGGCCTGAATGCATTTAGTGCAGCCAATGCAATCTTCTTCATGAATGAAGGCAACGGTTTTGATACTTTTTTCTTCATCGTGGGCGAGTTCGGTCGCTTCGACACCCATCAAATCAGCCAAGTTTTCAATGGTTTGCTGACCACCTGGTGGACATTTGTTAATCTCGTCACCATTGGCAATGGCTTCCGCATAGGGACGACAGCCAGGGTAACCGCACTGGCCACATTGCGTTTGCGGCAGAATGGCATCAATTTGATCGACAATCGGATCCGCCTCCACTTTGAAGCGAATCGAGGCGAAACCGAGAATTGCACCGAATATGGCGGCAAGCGCGGCAAGCACTATCACCGCTATCACTATTCCACTCATGATAAAGTCACCAGTCCTGTAAAGCCCATAAAGGCGAGCGACATTAACCCTGCAGTAATCATCGCCACGGACGCGCCTTTAAAAGGTGCCGGAACGTCAGCGGCCGCAATGCGCTCACGCATTGCAGCGAATAAAACCAGCACCAAAGAGAAACCACACGCCGCACCAAAGCCATAAATAATCGACTCGATAAAACTGTGCTGTTGCTTAACGTTGAGTAGAGCGACGCCTAACACTGCGCAGTTGGAGGTGATCAAGGGCAAAAATACACCCAATAGCCGGTGCAGTGTTGGGCTGGTTTTATGCACCACCATCTCCGTGAACTGCACCACCACCGCAATCACTAAGATAAAGCTCAGTGTACGCAGGTATCCGAGATCAAGTGGGATCAGAATATAGGTTTCAACCAGATACGAGCTCACTGATGCCAAGGTCAACACAAAGGTTGTGGCAAGCCCCATCCCAATTGCTGTTTCCAGTTTTTTTGATACGCCCATGAATGGACACAAGCCCAAAAACTCCACCAGTACGAAGTTATTGACCAATACCGTGCCCACCAGTAGCAACAAATACTCAGCCATGCTGTTTAATCATTTAATGTTTTTGTGATCTGCCTATTATCGACCTTTGAAGCGGCTATAACAACCGCCATTACGCAGGGTTTTTGCTTGGCTCGCTGTAAGCTGTTAGTGACGCTTTACGCGTACCTTATTCTAGGGGTAGTGGCAGCGTAGCGTGTTCGATCACGGTAAGAGTGTGTGATGAGATCATGGAGAAAGTAGGATAGGTCAAGGAGAAGAGAGACATAGAATTGGCTCCCCCAACTGGGCTCATCGGGAACGCCTAGTTGGGGGCGCCCAGCCCAGTGACATATTCCGCATTGCGGAACGATTAGTCTGAAGAACTAAATTTGCCATCGGACATAAATTTGGCTCCCCCAACTGGACTCGAACCAGTGACATACGGATTAACAGTCCGCCGTTCTACCAACTGAACTATGGGGGAATCGTGTCGCTATTGTGTTCTGTGAGGTCTCAAGATAGTGGCTCCCCCTGCGGGATTCGAACCTGCGACATACGGATTAACAGTCCGCCGTTCTACCAACTGAACTAAGGGGGAATTGCCTTGAGAACGGAGCGAATGTTAACGAGCGCCTTGAAAGGTGTCAACTGATGAAAAGCAATAAAATCTATCTTTTCAATCGACTGCTGAAAAGCTAGCCATCGACGAGGATAAAAACACCATAGTGGCGATTGATTAAGCATGGCGGCTAATTTTATCTTGACTTTTTATACGGCCGATTATGAAAGGGCTCTCAGCGGTTACCCACAGATTCTGTGGATAACCATGTGTGTGGATCCTGATCAACTCACGCGATGACTGATTTTCTACCAGCTTGACGCAGTGGTGATACGCATAAACAAATATATAACGTGTTTATTTTTAATGGTTTTTGTTTGTTTAACGCAATAAGATTGAAAAAAAAACTGTTGGGGATTATACACAGGTCGCTATGTGTTCACCCCCTGAGTATCGGGGATAAAACGGTCGTACTAGAGAGTATTGGGCAGAGATACGCACGAAAACACGTGATTTAGAGGATTTATTTTTATCGCACTATCTTTAGTTAGCGTTTTCTTTGCTTAGCGCTTTGTCTTCGTGTAGAGGCTGGATGCAGTGCATGCATGCCAAAAGAGGACAGACAGGTTACCTAGGAGCCATAGTGAGATCAAGCATTCAATGAGAAAAAGATCGCAATGATTATCTTGCGAGTAATGAACCGCAGTCGTTGACTCCGTAGGGCGAGTCAGGACAATAGGCTTTTCGCGTTAGCGCCCCAATCTAGACACAGTGGTCAGCCCCTAACAGGATAGTTTCATGAGTAAAACATTTACACTGCACTCTGCTTTTAAACCATCAGGGGATCAGCCTGAGGCCATTCATCGCCTGTGTGAAGGATTAGAGGCCGGTCTTGCCCATCAAACACTGCTGGGGGTAACAGGGTCGGGGAAAACCTTCACCATGGCCAATGTCATTGCTGAGCTTAATCGTCCGACGATGATATTGGCCCCCAATAAAACCTTGGCGGCGCAGCTCTACGGAGAGATGCGCGAGTTTTTCCCTGATAATGCGGTGGAGTATTTCGTCTCTTACTACGATTATTATCAACCAGAGGCGTATGTCCCTTCGACGGACACCTTCATAGAGAAAGATGCATCGATTAATGATCATGTTGAGCAGATGCGCTTGTCGGCGACAAAAGCGTTGATGGAACGCCGTGATGTGGTGATTGTGGCGTCGGTCTCTGCCATTTATGGGTTGGGCGACCCCGATTCATATTTAAAAATGATGCTTCACATCCGTCGTGGTGACTTTTTAGACCAGCGCACCATCTTACAACGCCTCGCTGAATTGCAGTACACCCGCAATGATTTGGCTTTTGAGCGCGGAACGTTTCGCGTTCGCGGAGAAGTCATCGATATCTTTCCGGCCGAGTCAGACAAAGATGCCATACGGGTAGAGCTGTTTGACGACGAGGTGGAAACCATTAGTGTGTTTGATCCCTTAACCGGGCAGGTGAGTGTCAAAGATATGCCTCGATGCACCATCTATCCTAAAACGCACTATGTGACACCGCGCGAGCGGATCCTCGAAGCGGTCGAGCAGATAAAAGTGGAGTTAGCGGACCGTAAAAAAACACTGCTTGAGCACAATAAACTGCTGGAAGAGCAGCGGATCACTCAGCGAACGCAGTTTGATATAGAGATGATGAACGAGTTGGGCTATTGCTCGGGTATCGAAAACTACTCGCGTTATTTGAGTGGCCGCGCAGAAGGCGAACCACCACCGACCTTGTTTGATTATTTACCCGCCGATGGACTGTTGATCATCGACGAGTCGCACGTCACGGTGTCGCAAATTGGTGCCATGTACAAGGGCGATCGCTCGCGTAAAGAGACCTTGGTGGACTATGGGTTTCGGCTGCCTTCAGCGTTGGATAACCGACCGCTAAAATTTGATGAGTTCGAGGCACTGGCACCACAAACCGTGTATGTCTCTGCCACGCCGGGTAACTATGAAGCTGAGAAATCGGGCTCGGATATCATTGATCAAGTCGTGCGTCCAACGGGGCTGATCGACCCTGAAATAGAAGTACGTCCGGTGGCCACCCAAGTTGATGATTTGCTCTCCGAAGTACGCGCCCGTCGTGAGCGAGACGAGCGCGTACTCGTCACGACCCTGACTAAGCGCATGGCTGAAGACTTAACCGAATATATGCAAGAACATGACGTCCGCGTGCGGTATCTGCATTCCGATATTGATACGGTGGAGCGTATGGAAATCATTCGAGACTTGCGCCTCGGTGAGTTTGATGTGTTAGTTGGGATCAACTTGCTGCGAGAAGGGTTAGATATGCCCGAAGTGTCATTGGTGGCGATTTTGGACGCGGATAAAGAAGGCTTTTTACGCTCTGAACGTTCATTGATTCAAACCATTGGCCGCGCAGCACGTAACCTTCACGGCAAAGCGATTTTGTATGGCGATTCGATGACCAAATCGATGAAACGCGCGATTGATGAAACGGAGCGACGCCGGGCTAAGCAAATTGCGCATAATGAGGCGCATGGCATTACGCCTCAGAAACTGAACAAGAAAGTGATGGACGTGATGGAGATAGGTACGGGTAAACGGAGTAAACCTGCGAAACCAGCAGCCAAATCGCTGCGTGCCGTTGCCGAGCCTGATGCGGATTATGCGTTGAAGTCACCACAACAAATTGATGCTGAAATCAAAAAATTGGAAAGTCAGATGTTTGAGGCCGCGCAGAACCTTGAGTTTGAAACCGCGGCACAATTGCGAGATCAGTTACAAGCACTGCGTGAGCAGTTTATTGTTAATAGTTAATGGGGTGAACAATCACCGCTTGAAAGTAAAAAAAAAGCCAACCTAAACGACAGGTTGGCTACAGTGTTTCAGTGAGTGAAAACTCACAAACAACGTCAGTTGGCTAGGTGACCCCTGAGGGTCACTGGAATAGATGCATTTGGCGTGCCAAAAATAAAATATAGCCATTACATCGACAAAACGTGTGGTTTTAACGGACTCGTCCCGCTACAATGGTTGCAAAATTGCATAATGCAACGCATTTCGCATACGCTCGTGCAACTGAGTGAGTTAACGCTACACGCCGCGATGCGATTCTTGGAGGATACATGCCAGCACTATCACCCAGTAAACGAATATTGATGGTGGAAGATACAGCGTCGGTGGCGGCGTTATATAAATCCTACCTTAACCCCTTAGATGTGGATGTCACCATTGTAGGGACGGGGCAGGATGCAATGGCTTTTTTCGAGCAAGAAGGCGACCAGTTAGCACTGATGATTTTAGATTTACGCCTGCCAGATATGTCGGGCATCGATGTGCTTGCCAAAGTGCGTGCGGTCGCGCCCGATTTACCCGTGATTATCATGACCGCTCATGGTTCGATTGATGCCGCTGTCGATGCGATGCGTCATGGTGCCAATGACTTTTTGATCAAGCCTTGTGAAGCCGATCAGTTGCGTGTCACGGTCAATAAGTCGCTCAAACCCAAGCCGAGTCATCCAGGGAAAGCGACAAAACAGGAAAGTGAATACCACGGGTTCATTGGCCGTAGCTTGCCGATGCAGGCGGTCTACCGTGTGATCGAATCGGCCGCACCCAGTAAAGCCACGGTGTTTATTACCGGTGAAAGCGGGACCGGTAAAGAGGTGTGCGCCGAAGCGATTCATGCTGCCAGTACACGAAGTAACAAGCCGATTATTGCACTAAATTGCGCGGCGATTCCGAAAGATTTGATTGAAAGTGAGTTATTTGGCCATGTGAAAGGAGCCTTTACGGGCGCTGCGTCCGAGCGTGAAGGGGCTGCAGAAATGGCCAATGGTGGCACCTTGTTTTTGGATGAAATTTGCGAAATGGATATGGATTTGCAATCCAAACTGCTACGTTTCATTCAAACGGGGAGTTTTCAAAAGGTTGGCTCTTCGCAAGTGAAGTCAGTGGATGTTCGATTTGTCTGTGCCACCAACCGCGATCCCTGGCTCCAAGTACAGCAGGGGAAATTCCGGGAAGATCTCTACTACCGCTTGCACGTCATTCCACTCGAGTTGCCACCTTTAAGAGAGCGTGGAGACGACGTCATCGCCATTGCCAATGCGTTGCTTGCTTTGTTTTCCGCGGAAGAAGGCAAAGATTTTTGTCGTTTTAGTGACGAAGTGACCACGCAGCTCCTTCGCTACGATTGGCCAGGCAATGTTCGGCAGTTGCAAAACGTGATTCGTAACATTGTGGTGTTGCATAACGGCGAAGAAGTCAGCAAAGAAATGCTACCATCGCCAGTCGCTCGCGTTTCTGGTGTTGAAATTGCATCTAAAGGGGATAACACGCGATCGGAAACGGCGAACAGCGCACTAGCGACGCACGAGCCCGTCAAACCAGCATCACCAGTGGTGATGAAAGCCGATATAGAACCACTATGGAAAACGGAAAAACGGGCGATTGAAGTCGCGATCGATGTGTGTAATGGCAATATCCCGCAAGCAGCGGGGTTACTTGAAGTTAGCCCTTCAACCTTGTATCGAAAGCTACAAGCTTGGCAAAAATCTGCGGCGCATGAATGATAGGAATGGATGTATGGCCACCACAGTAAATACTGACACATTACGTCGACTGAAATCAGAAGTAGGCGAGGATACGGTGACGGCTTTGCTCACTGTTTTTAGCGATGAGCTATCGCAATACCATTCTCAATTGTCTGGTTCTCCGTCGATCGAGCAAGTGCGTGAGATCAGCCATGCGATAAAAAGCAGTGCAGCCAGTTTTGGTGCGGATGATCTGGCCGAGATGGCGCGTGAGTGTGAATCACGGGTCAAGCAAGGCCAGCAAGAGTGGATGACACATCATTTAGATGAGCTAACCGAAATGCTACGAGGAACGGCTTCTACCTACCGAGAAATGGCCGTCGAGCAGAGTTTCATCAATAGCTTGACGTAGTTTATCCCTGTCATGACGCCAATGATGATTTGAAGAGGCCAAGCTGGCCTCTTTTTGTTGGTAACGCGTGGCGAGCTGCGGCGCGTGTTGTTCTCCGATCACAACATCGATTTCTTTCCCGCCCATCGTGCGCTCGCACCAGGAAAGCATCGTCGCTAAAGGCATCTCGCCCGCTGGCCCGATTTCCTTGCCGAGGTTCCTAATAAACACCAGCTTGGCCTGAGCATGTTTTAACGCACGGCCGAGTTCAGGGACCAATAGTGGCGGCATCACACTGGTCAAAAAGCTGCCAGGGCCGAGTAAAATCAAGTCAGCCTGCTCGATAGCCTCAATCGCTTCGCGGGTCGCGGGGACGGTTGGGGACAAAAAGAGACGCGTCGGTGGCGCGCTTAGCTCATCAATGTGTGTTTCCCCCGACACTGTTTCGCCCTCTGGCGTTAACGCGGCAAGTTCAGAAGGGTGCTCAGACATCGGCAGTAAATTGGGGCGGATATCTAGCAGATCGCGAATAAGTTGGATGGCTTCAAGCGGACGGACTGAGAGGTTATCCAGCGCCGTCAGGATCAGGTTACCTAAATTATGCCCGTTCAGCTCACCTTTCCCTTTGAAGCGATATTCAAACAGCATGGAGCCGACCGAGGGCTCGGTAATTAGTTGGTTGAGGCAGTTACGAATGTCGCCCCAGGCTATCCCCCCTTGGCATGCGCGAATACGACCCGTTGACCCGCCGTTATCGGTTGTGGTGACAATGCCTGTTACCTGCTCGCCATAGTCACCCAATGCCGATAAGACGCGTCCCAGACCATGTCCGCCCCCAATCGCGACGATACGTTGTGAATGCTGATCTGAAACTTGTTGGGTCATTGCTTGGTTTCCTGAGAAAAAATCAATGCGCCTAGTTTACCTGAAGCTCGAGCGACAAGGTATTGACCGCAGCAGTAAAGTGTGAACAAGTCAGGAAAGTAGGATAAAAGGGTGAAAGCAAAAAAAAGAGGTAACGCGTCGCGTTACCTCGCCCAATCAAGCAAATGAATAAATAGGGCAAATAGCAAGGCAGCAATAAAAACGGTTTAATGGGGATCTTGCATCATACTCAACAGATAATCCCGTGTGGCGACACAGGAGCTGTTCGCCATTAACTGTTGTTTTTCCCCGGTGGGGAGCGGCAGCAGCTCTAACCAGCGCTGGCATAACCACGCCAAATTGGAGAACTCGGTCTCTCGGTGCATTTGTTGTAGTTCAGGATAGCGCTCAAACATCGACTGTAAGCGCTCCACGAGAGGCTCGCTTTGTTTGTCGACGTGGCAATCAGGCCACCGAGGTAACGCGTTTACCGAGGCAAACAAGATGTGGCTGTGCTGCTGGTTAAACGCATGAATCGCAAAGCGTGCGGTTCCCCGTGCCGTGATCACTAAGCAGCCATCTTCTTGGCTTCGGGTATAGTCCTCAATTTCAATAAAGGTACCAATATCCACGTGAGAGCGCTGAGCTTGTGTTTCCGCCATACACACCCCGATAGGCAGTCCATGCTTTAACGCGAATACGAGTGTGTCTAAAGAGTCGCCTGTTGGAATGCGAAGAGGCATCCGCCCCCCTGGCAAGATGTGACGATCATTAAACAAAATTGGTGTGGATTGTCCCATGTGACACCCCCTGACAAGCAATGGCGTTGGTCTAGTAATTTAGATATTGCAAAAGGGGTGCCTACTTTTTGAAACGCCCTTATACCAGCGGTTCGGCATGGTGACGCCGCGGTTGCGTAGCGCTTGAGAGAGAAAAGTCGCAATTTGCAATGCAAATCCGCTCGTGATACCGCATTACGCAAACGCTAACTTGCCCGCGTTGTGGCGGCTTGTGAGTAGGGGATTGCTCTGACTCGTCGTCAGCATCGCGGTATGAAGACAAAAAAATAGCCTCGACGTGGAGGCTATTAAAGGGGGTGTTTTAACATCAACACCGCGTTAGCGGTTAACCTGTGGTTTTTTTCCTTTATTTGGGTTGTAACCATGGCGAACGCGAGCGCATAAAGGGCGCGAGGTTGAGCTTTGTGGTCTCATAGTCTAGCTTTTTACTCTCTTGTCGGAAGAAAAATCAGGTTGATGATCGGGAACAACGCATCAACAACATAATGATGGGGGATATGGCGTCGAATAACAACATTGTTTGCTTAAAAAAGCATCAATATTGGTATTTCGTCTAAACAGCCGCTTATTATCAGCAAATGTTATTAAACTAAAGCAAGAGCGGGCCGATATCCGCTCTGGTCCTGGGCTGCGACGTCAAGGTGCTGTAGGGGCGATACTGTCTGGTATGCCTTTTCGGCCATATTTTGCTTTATTGACGATGAAGGTGTAGCGTAAAAATTGCACAAGCGGTTTGTACTGGCGCAACAGCCGATCACACTCGGTCGGTGTTGTGCGAGTGACTGTGCCAAATACTGATGAGTTCAGGAGGACACAATGAAACACAAGCGCTATAGCAACAAGAAAATGAAAGAAATGCTCAACGAGGTCATGCCAGAAATGGAAAAAGCACGCGAGGACAACCGTGCTCTGCACGATGAGGCCAATGATCGCTCATCCGATAGTGGCCCCGTTTTTAGTCCCGACGATGCCAAAAAATAGTGGTTTACAGGACAAAGCCAGCCTCGAAGCTGGCTTTGTTGCGACATTATCACCGCTCGAGTCTACCGTAGCAGCCGTTTCTACCTTCTCCCTCCATTTTATATCCTCGCTCGACCCTCGTGCCTATTCGCGATGACAGGTTCCATTTACGCTCATCCAAGCCAGATTTTGTGACCGTGATAGCTGTCTGACATCACGTGCATGTGTTTCTGTTGAGTTTTTCCGACAAATAACGTTTAGTAACGGCTTTACAATTAAGTAACATTTGACGCATATTGGCAGTCAAAGTCACTGAGATTGCGAAGATAGAGAGAGGCTTGTGTGTTCTTTTGACCGCAAGCTAGTTCAGCATTAGTGCCAATGCCCCCAGATTCAGTATAAATAGCAATTTGTTCCGTATTTTGTTTCTTGTGGTGAATAAAGCGCTAACGCGGCCTCGTCTTACCAGCTTAAAATTCCTTTATGTGACTTTTGAGTAGTGAAAGATGAGTTTTTAATCTCATTCTATGGCAAAATACTTCAGATTTATGGCAAAACACAGCGTTGCTTGGTAATGTTTTGCCTCTAATCGCGCAGTGAGGCGTAGCACAGCTTTTTAGATTGTGCAAAACGGATTCTCCCGCCAAGCGGCGTCGATTGTCATGGATGCAATAGCGATTGTTATGGAGTTACACGATGAAGCTAAACACGATCACCCGAACCCTCTTTATGGGCGCTGGCCTTTCTCTGGCTCTAGCAGGATGCAGTGAACCAGAGCAAAAACAGACCTCTCAATCTAACCCTGAAACCAAACAACAAGCCGAGTCCGCGACAGGCGAACCGCAACTGGCGGCAGAGCAAGAACTCGTGCGTGGCAACGGTGCCGAAGTGGCGTCGTTAGATCCGCATAAAACCCAAGGTGTGCCAGAATCGCACGTTATTCGTGACCTGTTAGAAGGCCTGGTTAACCAAGATGCAGATGGCAATGTCATTCCAGGCGTCGCTTTACGCTGGGAAAACGAAGATAACAAGGTGTTTACCTTTTATCTGCGGGAAGACGCCAAATGGTCTAACGGTGATCCTGTGACCGCGCAAGATTTTGAATACAGCTTTAAGCGTGTGGCTGATCCAATGACCGCATCACCGTATTCTTGGTATCTTGGCTACACCCACATGGAAAATGCCAAAGCCATCATTAAGGGTGACAAAGACAAAGACACATTGGGCGTTGAAGCGCTAGATGATCATACCCTTCAGGTGACGTTAGACACCGCCGTGCCTTACCTGGTGAAAATGATGGGCCACACCACCATGAAGCCGGTGCATAAAGAAACGGTAGAAGAATATGGTGAACAGTGGACCAAGCCTGAAAACTTCGTCGGTAATGGTGCGTATGTGGTCGACGAATGGGTGATTAACGAGCGTCTTGCATTAACGCGCAACGACCAGTATTGGGATAATGAAAACACCACGCTCGATAAAGTCACTTTCTTGCCGATTGAAAACCAAGTATCGGAAATGAACCGTTACTTGGCCGGCGAAATCGACATGACTAATGAGATCCCCAACGAGCATTTCCGTCGTCTTAAAAAGGAACATCCTGAGGATCTTTCAATCGTCGGTAACCTGTGTAGCTATTACTACATCTTCAATACCAAGCGTGAACCTTTTAATGACGTGCGTGTACGTAAGGCGCTGTCTTACGCGATTGACCGTAACGTGATCACTGATGCCTTGCTGGGTCAGGGACAAAAGCCGGCGTACTTCTTGACGCCTGAAATCACTGCTGGATTTGATCCTGAGCGGCCTGCGTACGCCAAAATGAGCCAAGAAGAGCGTGACGCGGAAGCGAAGCGTCTGCTCAAAGAAGCTGGATTCGGTGAAAATAATCCGCTTGATTTCTCACTGCTGTATAACACCAGTGAAAACCACAAAAAGCTGGCCGTCGCCATTGGTCAAATGTGGAAAGACAAGCTGGGTGTGGATGTTGCACTCAATAACCAAGAGTGGAAAACCTACCTCAACACCAAAGATGAGGGGAACTTTGATGTGGCGCGTGCCGGTTGGTGTGGCGATTACAACGAAGCCTCTACTTTCCTTAGCTTGATGCGTAGCTCTAACTCGTCAGGTGGTGTGCACTATGATAGCCAAGCCTACGATGCGATCATGGAAAACGCCATGACCACCACAGACGACGCGAAACGCACACAACTGTACTTGGATGCAGAAGCCCAAATGGCAAAAGACATGCCGATTGCGCCTATTTACCAATATGTAAAAGCGCGTCTGCTTAGTCCACAAGTCGGTGGCTTCCCTGCCAATAACGCTGAAGAAAAGATCTACTCAAAAGATCTTTACATCAAGGCGGAGTAACGCCTGATTCACAGCTGATAAGGGAGCTGCAACATGCAGCTCCCTTGGCTGGTTGTCGCTATGTAGGTATCGCCTAGGTAGCAGACGCTGTGAGGCTCAAAACGAAACGGTACAGTTATGTTGAAATTTATCGCCAAGCGCCTTTTGGAAGCTATTCCAACCTTGTTGGTCTTAATTACTATCTCTTTTTTCTTGATGCGGTTTGCACCAGGCAACCCTTTTTCAAGCGAACGCCCATTGCCCCCTGCCGTAATGGAGAATATCAATGCCAAATACGGCCTCGATAAGCCGGTGTTTGAGCAGTACACCACCTATTTAGGTAATATCCTAAAAGGCGATTTTGGTCCCTCATTCAAGTATGTGGACTACTCGGTGAACGAGTTGATCGCGGGCTCGCTCCCCGTGTCAGCGCAGATTGGTGCTGTCGCATTTATTTTTACCCTCTTATTCGGCGTGAGCATTGGCACCATTGCCGCGCTTAAGCAGAACACCTGGATTGATTACACCATTATGTCCACGGCCATGTTGGGCGTGGTGATGCCATCCTTTGTGCTCGCGCCCGTGCTGATTTACATCTTCGCCATTAACCTTGGTTGGCTCCCTGCGGGTGGCTGGCAAGGCGGGGGCTGGCAATTTATGGTGTTGCCGATGATTGGCATGTCCTTGCTGTACGTGGCCACATTTGCTCGTGTGACTCGTGGCAGCATGATTGAAACCCTAAACAGTAACTTTATCCGCACCGCGCGTGCCAAAGGGCTCAGTTACCCTAAAATTATTGTTAAACATGCGCTCAAGCCTGCGATGCTACCGGTTGTCTCCTACATGGGGCCCGCGTTTGTGGGCATTATTACTGGGTCGGTGGTGATCGAAACCATTTTCGGCTTGCCGGGTATCGGTAAGCTATTTGTGAACGCCGCGTTTAACCGTGATTATTCATTAGTGCTTGGCTGTACCATTTTGATCGGTACACTGACCATTCTTTTCAACGCGATCGTCGATATCCTGCTTGCGTATATCGATCCTAAGATTCGTTACTAGGGGTGACATGATGCTGACGAAAAAAGAAAACATTGACGCCCTCGAAAACTTTGCTGAAGAAGTCGATGTCAAGGGGCGTAGCCTTTGGCAGGATGCAGCGATTCGTTTTAAGCGTAACCGTGCTGCGATGGCGAGCTTGGTGATTCTTGTATTGATTGGCTTAAGCGTGATCCTTGGCCCCTACATCAGTGCTTATGCCTATGACGCGACCGATTGGTATGCGATTCATGCCGCGCCTTCATTGGGCTTAGAGGGCCATTGGTTTGGTACCGATGCGTTAGGCCGAGATCTCTTTACTCGCACCATGATGGGCGGGCGTATATCGATCATGGTAGGCGTCATGGGCGCCTTTGTCGCCGTCTTGATTGGTACCTTATATGGTGCCACATCAGGCTTTATTGGCGGCCGCACCGATGCGGTGATGATGCGCTTGGTGGAAATCCTCCAGTCGATTCCGTTTATGTTCTTTGTGATTGTGCTAGTCACCTTCTTTGGCCGTAATATCGTGCTGATCTTCGTGGCCATTGGCTGTATTGCCTGGTTAGATATGGCACGTATTGTGCGCGGTCAAACCCTGAGCTTGCGGAGTAAAGAGTTTGTCGAAGCCGCTCACGTTTCAGGGGTGAGCACGCGCCATATCATTACCCGCCATATCGTGCCAAACGTACTTGGGATTGTTGCGGTTTACTCGACCTTACTGGTGCCGAACATGATCTTGTTTGAGTCTTTCTTGAGTTTCTTGGGGCTAGGTGTACAAGAGCCAATGACCAGTTGGGGGGCCTTACTACAAGAGGGCTCGCAAACCATGGAAATTGCGATTTGGCAGCTGCTGTTCCCTGCCGCCTTTATGGTGATGACATTGTTCTGTTTTAACTATGTCGGCGATGGGCTTCGTGATGCCTTGGATCCAAAAGACAGATAAGCGACGTTTTTTGCCATCGTAAAAAACGCAATAATATGAAAAGCGCAGGTTTATTTCCTGCGCTTTTTTGTTACTGTTAAATGCGTGTTTCAAGGATGAGAATCGATAGCAGTGGTGGCTGTCGATAGAGTGACAAAGGAGCTGTCATGCGATCCCTCTCAATTCAATGGAAGGTCACCCTGGTGGCCAGTGTGTGTGTTGCCGTAACCGCGGTGACATTATTAACCTTCTCAACATACGTTAATAACCAGTTTCAGCAAACGGTGGGGCAAGCGAGTACCCAAACGCTGCGCAATGCGGCCCAACGCCTCGCGACCAGCCAAGCCCAAGTGCAAGCGACGCATGTTCAACGCTCGTTGGATGAAGCGGTGTATCGTGCCCAAATGCTGGCGCAAAGTGTGGTGTACCTACAATATAACGCTGAGCAAAACTTTACCGACAGTGGCGAGCTTCGCGGCTCAATCAATGAGCTGGTGCGGCGCTCAGTGGAGAACTTCGATACGGTGCAAGCTGCGTTCGTGGTGTTTAAGCCCAACGCGCTCGATCAAGAAGATGACTTTTATCAGCTCGATACAGAACGGGGCGCCAATGCCGCAGGGCGTTTTGCCAGCCGCTGGCAAAAGCGGGACGGCGAGCTGCAAGGTACCGTGCTCAGTGAGAAACAAATTAACAACGGCGATAAAAATGACAACGGGCAAGCAGCGAATCATTGGTACCAGTGTCCATTGAGCCAAGGCGCCGCTTGTGTATCTGCGCCCAAACAAGCGGGCAGCAGTATGAGTGTCACCATTTCCTCACCGCTGATGCGTGATGGGCAAGTACTGGGGGTACTAGGCATTGATATTGCGCTTGGCGGCTTACAGTCAGTGATCTCAGAGGCGGATAAAGCCCTATTTGAGGCGCTGGCAATGTCAGTGTACTAAGCCAAGGTGGGAGAGTAGTCGCGTCGGATAACTCGCAAGCAACGGGAGGGAAGGTCGATGATTTGCCGTCGGCGCCCGGTAACATGGGTGGGTGGCTGACCGAAGGTCAACCACAGACCGTGTGGCAAAAAAGCCAGTTGATGACCTATGTGCCGATTGCTTTGCCAGGCACCACGTGGGGAGCCCTTATCACCTTGCCGGAAGATGTCTTACTCTCTGAGGCAAACCAATTAAGCCAACAAATTACCGCGCAACGCAGTCAAGCCGCGTGGACAGAACGTAGCTTAGGGGTTGTGGCAACCCTGCTTGCATTGGTGATCGCCGGATTCGCGGCGCGCCAAATCGTTAAACCCCTGAAGCTACTGGCGGAACGATTGGCAGAGATTGCCGACGGCGATGGCGATCTCACGCAACGTATCCAGCTTAAAAATCGTGATGAAATCGGGGTACTGGCGGGGCGCTTTAACCGCTTCCTCGATAAGCTGCAGCCTATTATGGCGAATGTGATTAATAGCGTTGAAGAAGCGGAACATACGGCCAAAGAAGCTGCCCGTGTGGCCGCGCAAACCCGAGATGGTAGCCGTGAGCAAGTATCAAGCTTGGATGCAGTGGCGACAGCATCAGAAGAAATGACGCAAACTGCCTCACAGGTTGCCAGCCATACTGAGTCAGCGCTGACTGCAGCCAACGCGGTCAACACAGCCACTGAGAAGGGTGAAACCATCGTCACGGGATCGTCGCAAGCCATGGCGCGTTTGGTGGAGACGCTGAATGGGGCGACCCATGATGCGCAAGCCTTACAAAAGAGTAGTCAGGACATTACTGAAATCTTAACTGTGATTGATACCATGTCTGAGCAAACTAATTTGCTGGCGTTAAATGCGGCGATAGAAGCGGCGCGTGCGGGTGAGCAAGGGCGCGGGTTTGCGGTAGTCGCTGACGAAGTGCGTGAACTGTCACAGCGTACTAACCAGTCAATCACCCAGATCCGTACCGTGATTGATTCGTTGCAGTCCGGCGCACAATCAGTGGTAGCGGCGATTCATGATGGAAATCAGCTAGCGGATGATACCGCTGAAAAGGTGCAAGAAACCGTCACCAGTTTGGACCAAATTCGTACTGCGATGCAGGATATGATGGGGCTTAACAGTGAAATTAGCGCGGCGGCGGAACAACAAAGCGCGGTGTCAGGCGACGTGACGCAAAACGTGACCCATATTCGTGAGCGCAGTGATGAACTCTTGTCGCATGCCGAATCGGCGGCGAGTATTGCCAGTCAACTGGAAGCGCTGGCTGGCCGTCAGCGTGCGCTAACGGCCCAGTTTAAAGTCTAACCTTGGTGATCCGCGGTTACTCTGGCGCTTCCTCTAGAGGATACCAGTAGCCGCGGTTTACCCACAGCGTGAGCATCGGCCAAAACAGACTATTGTCAGCGGCTTTACCGAGCGTTTCCCAATCGATAAAACGTTGATTGCACAGCCTAGGGGTCAGTGACTCACAGCCTTCCGGTAAGTCAAAGCTCTCACCGAGCATAAAAACCATCTCTGGCTGATCGGCGTGATAGAACGCACGCAAGCCACTGAGCTTTTCCAGACAGAGTCCATCTTGCATGGCGGCTTTGAGACTATCCGGCTGCCACTGAGGATCGGGGCTCAGCAAATCGAGTTCATGCCGAGCTTGAGAGAGAAACTCGCCAATCCAGCGCTTTTTGCGGGTCTCGTCGTGCATTAATTCCATCATCATTTCGTCCATCTGGGCGAGATGCTGTGGATCCAATGCCGCAGGCGCGTCTGGTTGGGCTGACATGGCAGGCCAATGGAAATGATTATCGCCGGCTTCGTCAACAATCACTTGGTCGGCATAACTGCTCAGTAGCTCGCGGGCTTTTGGTGAGCGATAGCCAATTGAGTAGCTGAGTGAAGGCTCAAGGGTATCGCCTTCGTGTGGAAAGCCTGGCGGGATATAAAGAATATCGCCTGGCTCTAGCACCACATCGATGATGGCATCAAAGCCGGTGATCTGCTTGAGCCCGGTGTCTAAGTTGGCTTCTTGGTAATCACCTTTTGGCCCAACGCGCCAACGGCGGCGGCCTTGGCCTTGCACGATAAACACATCATACTGGTCAATGTGTGGCCCGACGCCGCCCTGAGGCTGGGAATAACACACCATCACATCGTCAAATAGCCACTGCGGTAGCGAGGTAAATGCGTCAGCCAGTTCACGTACGCCTGGGTGCCAATGGTTAGCGGCTTGTACCACCAGTTGCGCATGGGTCTCTGGGAAATCATCGAAGTGCTCGAAAGGGCCGTTTGCGACTTGCCACTTGCCATCGGCTTGGGTCACCAGGCGCGAGTCAATGTCCTCTTCCATCGTGAGTCCTGCGACTTCTTCAGGCTCAATCGGATCGTCAAAATCGGCTAATCCCTGGCGGATAACGGTGGGGCTTTGATGCCAATGTGTGGCCATAAATTCGGCGAGCGAGAACTGAAATTGATACATAACGACTTAGTTTACGAAATTTGCGGCAGTATAACGTGACGAGCGGGGCGGTGCGAGGGGGAGAAAAAACGGCCTCCATATTGGAGGCCGCGAGCATTGGACGCATTTTGCTTACAGTTTATCCGTGAGCTTGACCGCATCGCCAATGTAGTTAGCCGGTGTCATTTGCTTGAGGCGTGCTTTCTCGTGCTCAGGCAAATCAAGGCTATCAACAAAGGTACGCATTCCTTCGCCATCAACCCGTTTGCCACGTGTTAGCTCTTTGAGCTTCTCGTAGGGCTTTTCTATCCCATACCGACGCATCACGGTTTGAATAGGCTCGGCAAGGACTTCCCAGTTTTGATCCAATTCCGCTTCGAGTGCGGCTTGGTTGACTTCCAGCTTGCTGATCCCTTTCAGAGTCGACGCATAAGCAATCAGGGTGTAGCCCACACCCACACCGAGGTTACGTAATACGGTGGAGTCAGTCAGGTCACGCTGCCAGCGAGAAATCGGCAACTTTTGCCCAAGGTGAGAGAAAATGGCATTGGCTAGGCCGAGGTTACCTTCCGAGTTTTCAAAATCAATCGGGTTAACCTTGTGCGGCATGGTCGATGAACCAATTTCACCCGCGATAGTTTTTTGCTTAAAGTGGCCCAGCGCAATGTAGCCCCAGATATCACGGTCAAAATCAATCAAGATGGTATTGAAGCGCGAGACGGCATCAAAAAGCTCGGCAATATAGTCATGCGGCTCGATTTGAGTGGTGTACGGGTTCCAATCAATACCTAATGAGGTCACAAAGGCTTCGCTGTAGGCATGCCAATCGATCTCTGGATAGGCCGACAAGTGCGCGTTGTAGTTGCCCACTGCGCCGTTGATTTTACCAAGGATTTCACTGCTTTTAACCTGCTTGATTTGGCGCGCCATGCGGTACGCCACGTTTGCCATTTCTTTACCCATGGTCGATGGAGACGCAGGCTGACCGTGGGTGCGTGAAAGCATGGGCACATCGCGGAACTGCTGGGACAGATCTTTGACGGCGTCCGCCAGACGTTGCATTTCTGGCACGATCACGGTGTCACGTGCTTCTTTGAGCATCAATGCATGCGACAGGTTATTAATGTCTTCAGAGGTGCAGGCAAAGTGAATGAACTCGCTCACGGCATGGAGTTCTGCGTTATCGGCAATCTTTTCTTTTAGAAAATACTCAACCGCTTTGACATCATGATTGGTGGTGCGCTCAATCTCTTTGATACGCGCGGCATCTTGTTCGTCAAACTCAGCAGCAATGCGGTCGAGTTGGGCATTGGCGTCATCGCTGAAAACGGGCACTTCAGCAATGCTGTCTGTGGCTGCCAGTTTTTGCAGCCAACGGATTTCTACGATGGTGCGGTATTTAAGCAATCCAAATTCACTAAAAATCGATCGCAACGCAATCGTTTTCGTACCGTATCGGCCATCGACCGGTGAAACAGCAGTCAGCGCTGACAGTTCCATTTTTTGTCTCCTGAGTTCAATCTGATTAGCTTCGGGCTAGAATGAGTTTGGCCTGCTCAACCATTTGTTTGCGACCAAAGATAAGATGCCGGCGTTTACCGCCTACTTGACGCCATAGGACAGCACTGCGGATACCGGAAAGCAAGATGGCACGCACGCGATGTTGCACGCCAGTTTGCTGTAAATGTTGTGGATCACCAGATACTTGAATGCGCGGCCCAAGTGGGCTGATCACGTCGAGATAAATGCTGGCAAGGTTGCTGATCATTTGCTCATCGAGCAAATCAAAATGGCTCACTTGGCGCTCGATCGTTTCAATACGATCGCCCAGTTGTGCCATGGCATCACGGCGGCTGGACAGCTTGCGCTCCAACGCCAACAAATTAATCAGGTAGCGCATGGTTTCGCTACCATTGCGGCTATTATCGAGTTGGCCAATGAGGGTCTCTAAACCAAGGTGAAGGCCTGATTCACCGCCACCGGTGACATTCCCTACTTCTCCACGAAATACGTCTAGGGTAGAAGAGGGATTGGTGATGATAATGCTGCTCAGGCTCGTATTTAATGCGTCTTGGTCACAATACCCATTGCGAGATACGTCCTGCACCAATTTTGCTGCCTGACAAATGCTGGCAAACGCCAGGGTGCGATCATAAATCGTCTCTGCCACTGATCACGGCTCCTTAAATACGTTGCTCGATAATGCCACCGCCTAGGCACACATCGCCATCGTAAAAGACAGCGGATTGCCCCGGCGTTACCGCAATTTGCGGCTCGTCGAAGATAACTTTCACTGTATCATCATCAACGGGCGTGATAGTACACGATATATCGTGTTGACGGTATCGGGTTTTTACCGTGCAACGGCGGGTCTCAGTCACAATCTCGCGATCGACCCAGTGTAATTGCGCTGCGATGAGTCCTTCTGAATAGAGTCGAGGATGATCATGGCCTTGACCGACGAGCAATACATTACGCGCAACGTCCTTATCGACCACATACCAAGGCGCTTCGCTACCGTTGCCACCTTTAAGACCGCCAATGCCTAAGCCTTTGCGCTGACCCAAAGTGTGGTACATCAACCCTTGGTGTTCACCAATCACGTCGCCCTCAGTGGTTTCGATAGGGCCGGGCTGTGCGGGTAAGTACTGCGACAAAAAGTCAGTGAACTTACGCTCGCCGATAAAGCAAATGCCGGTTGAATCTTTTTTCTTCGCCGTCACCAAACCTTGCTCTTCCGCGATTTGGCGTACCTGCGGTTTTTCTAAATCGCCCACAGGGAACAGGCTGCGTGCCACTTGATCATGGCTAAGCGTGTACAAGAAATAGCTTTGGTCTTTGTTATTGTCTAAGCCGCGCAGCATTTGCGCTTTTTCGCCGTTTTCAGGGAAGGTGCGACGGACATAATGTCCCATGGCAATATAATCGGCATCCAGCACTTCGTCGGCAAACTCGAGAAACGCCTTAAATTTGATTTCTTTATTGCAGAGAATATCAGGGTTGGGCGTGCGACCCGCTTTGTATTCGGTCAAAAAGTGCTCGAAGACGTTGTCCCAGTACTCAGCGGCAAAGTTAATGGTGTGCAGCTCGATGCCAAGCTTGTCACACACATCTTGCGCATCGGCCAAGTCTTCTGCAGCAGAGCAGTATTCTTCGTTGTCATCCTCTTCCCAGTTTTTCATAAACAGGCCTTCTACCTGATAACCCTGTTGTTTCAACAAGTAGGCAGAAACGGAGGAATCAACACCGCCGGACATTCCGACAATCACTTTTTTGCTGCTGTTATCTGACATGGTGATCACAAATGCTGCTATCAATAAACGGACGCTGAGTTTAACAGAATCAAATCGCCGGATACAGATGTGATAGGGCTCACACGTTAACCGTTATCCAAAGTGAGTAGATGGGTGGGGAGGTGGTCGCGTGGCCTGTGACCGAGGCGGCATATGTTAATACTATTAGTAGCAATGAGGGTTAATACTTGGGATTGGATGCCGCGCAAAGACTTGTGAACCCCTTAGGTTTATCGACCGATTCCCGCACGCAGACACGCCGTATACCCATCCCTGGGGGCTCCGCCGCGCCATCCTTGGCGCGGAGGGTCTGTGTGCGCAAATCGATCGATGGTGTGTTCAGGTACTCCTAGTACTCATTGCGTTTCTTCGACGGTGCGCGCTTGGACGAGCGAGTGCGTCGGCGTGGTGCTTTCCCTTTTGGTCCTTTGGGTTTAGGGGTGAACTGCTCGAAGCCTTTCGGGGGCGCAACCTCACGCCACTGGCCCAGTTGCAAATCATCCAGCTGCCATGGGCCGAGTTGGGCGCGAATCAAGCGCAATGTCGGGTGGCCGATGTGCGCGGTCATCCGGCGTACTTGCCGATTTCGTCCCTCTTGTAGCACCACCTCTAACCAAGTGGTGGGAATGTTAGCGCGATAACGCACCGGAGGGTGGCGTTCCCATACAGCGGGCGGGGCGATCTTGGCGACATCGGCAGGCAGCGTCAGACCATCTTTCAGTTCGACACCGTCACAGAGCGCCTGAATCGCCTCATCGCTGGGCTCGCCTTCGACTTGTACCCAATAGGTTTTGGGAGACTTGGATGAAGGTTGGGTGAGTCTCGCTTGCAAGGCACCATTATTGGTGAGCACCAGTAAGCCCTCGCTGTCTTTGTCGAGCCGACCGGCCGGATACACGTCTTTCACCGAGACAATGTCGGCCAATGTACTGTCACCTGGCTCCCCACTAAACTGGGTCAACATGTTATAAGGTTTGTTAACAAGTATCACTTTGGTGGCGACGGTGGCCGCTCGGGGGGGCTTTCCACCTTTGGCCGATGGAGCTTGGGTGTTTGAAACAGCCTTTGACGCTGGCTGGGGGCGGGCTTTATATGGCATGAGGGCTGTCAAATAGATTAAACGGCAAATGAGACTTCCGTATTATACACGTAATAATCTGTTTGGCGTGTTGTATGAATTCGAGTATCCTCAACTCGCATCTTACACAAAGATAACAAATGGACGCTAGGAGATTAAAATGGAAAGTAAAGTAGTTGTACCGGCGGAAGGTCAGAAGATCACACTCGACGGCACAAAACTGGTAGTCCCTAACCACCCTGTGATCCCTTACATTGAAGGGGATGGCATCGGGATGGATGTTAGCCCTGCAATGATCAAAGTTGTTGATGCAGCTGTTGCTAAAGCCTATAACGGTGAGCGTAAGATTTCATGGATGGAAATCTATACTGGTGAGAAGTCTACTAAGGTATATGGTGACGATCAGTGGCTGCCAGCTGAAACTCTCGACTTTATTCGCGAATACAAAGTGGCAATCAAAGGGCCACTGACGACCCCAGTAGGTGGTGGTATTCGCTCATTGAACGTGGCGCTTCGTCAAGAGCTCGACCTTTATATCTGTGCGCGTCCGGTACGTTACTTCACTGGCGTTCCTAGCCCACTGAAAAAGCCAGAAGACACGGACATGGTGATCTTCCGCGAAAACTCAGAAGACATCTACGCGGGTGTTGAGTTTAAGGCAGGCACCGCCGAAGCGGATAAAGTGATTAAGTTCCTGCGTGAAGAAATGGGTGCCAACAAAATCCGTTTCCCTGAGCAGTGTGGTGTAGGCATTAAGCCAATCTCAGAAGAAGGCACCAAGCGTTTGGTTCGCGCCGCTATCGAGTACACCATTGATAACGACCGTGACTCACTGACTATCGTCCACAAAGGTAACATCATGAAGTTTACCGAAGGGGCGTTTAAAGATTGGGCATACGAAGTAGCCAATAAAGAGTTTGGTGCCGAGTTGCTTGATGGCGGTCCTTGGATGACGATGAAAAATCCAAAAACCGGTAAAGAGATCATCATCAAAGATTCCATCGCGGATGCCTTCTTGCAGCAAATTCTGCTGCGTCCTGCGGAATATGATGTGATTGCCACCATGAACTTGAATGGTGATTACGTATCTGATGCCTTGGCCGCACAGGTTGGTGGTATTGGTATCGCCCCAGGTGCCAACATTGGTGACGGCGTGGCGCTGTTTGAAGCGACCCATGGCACGGCGCCAAAATACGCCGGTCAAGACAAGGTGAACCCAGGCTCACTCATTCTTTCAGCTGAAATGATGCTGCGTCATATGGGCTGGTTTGAAGCGGCTGACTTGGTGATCAAGTCAATGGAGAACACCATCGCCAACAAAACAGTGACGTATGACTTCGAGCGCCAAATGGAAGGGGCAAGCCTCCGTAAGTGCTCTGAGTTTGCTGACGAGATGGTCAAGCAAATGTAATCACTGCCTATCAGTGAAGACCAAACCCGGCTCAGTTAGCCGGGTTTTTTAGTTGTGGTAGAGGGGATAATCCACTTGGGCTATCAGTCTATATCTTCCCATGACAACGGGGTGCCTTTGGTTAACGGGCGTGTCGCGCGCTTTCCGATCACCGCATCATAGTGTTTCGGTGCCAACCCAAAGCCAGGTCGAATACTGCGCACATTATCCGCCGTCAGTGGTTCACCGGACGCGATATCCTCACAGACATACAAAGAGCGCCTAAATTGACGGTTGCTTGCTTCGGCCTCTCGGGTGGTGAGGGCGCTTTCTCCTAACGCTTGCCACGCCGCGCGGGTTTGCTCACAAAGCGCACTGAGTACAGGTGGGGTAAGCGAGAAAGCGGCATCTGGCCCTCCCGAGTTTTCAGAGAGCATCACGTGTTTTTCAATCACGCACGCGCCGAGTGCCACGGCAGTGATCGCGGCGGTATTGGTCAGCGAATGATCGGATAAACCCGCCAATGCTTGATAGCGGGTGGCTAAGGTTGGAATGGTTCGCAGATGGCTTTGTTCAAGCGGCGCAGGGTAGGCGCTGATACAATGAAGCAACACTAACTCACGACAGCCGTTATCACGGGCGGTTGCCACCGCCTCGGCAATCTCTGTCTCGTCAGCCATGCCGGTTGAGATGATCATTGGTTTGCCGGTTTGCGCGGCATAGCGAATCAAGGGCAAGTCAATCGCCTCGAACGAGGCAATTTTATAGGCGGGGGCGTTAAGATCTTCGAGCAAGTCAATCGCGGAGCAATCAAAAGGAGAAGAGAATAAGGTGATGCCTTCTTTTCTCGCGTGATCAAATAACGGCTTGTGCCACTCAAACGGGGTTTGTGCCCAGCGATATAGCTGGTGGAGACTATAACCATCCCAGAGTCCGCCTTTGATCTGAAACTCATCGTGGTCGCAATCAAGGGTAATGGTATCGGCGGTATAGCTTTGCATTTTGACGGCATCGGCACCGCAGGCTTTGGCCATGGAAAGGGTTTGTTTGGCAAGCTCAAGGCTACCATTATGGTTGGCCGACATTTCGGCAATGATATAGGGTGGATGTTGGGGACCGATCAAACGGCCTGCAATCTTAATGTCGTTGTTCATAAACCGCATCGATATTCAGTTTGGTTTGAAGGGCGCTGGCGCCTTGCTGCCACTCATCAGTGGACAAAGACAGGCACACAATCTCGACTGTTTTTCCCTCAGGCAGAGAAAAGGTGCGTTGCCGACTTTGCGGCGTTTCACGAAAGCCAAAGCGTTGATGTAGCCGAACCACCCCCTGATTATGACTGAGCACTTCACAGTTCAACTGGGTCACGCCCAAGGTCTCAAACGCTACACTTAATGCGCCAAACTCCATAAGCGCGCCGCTGCCACGCGGTGCATCCGGAGCCGCATAAAAAGCCCAGGTCGCACTAGTACTATTCTCGCTATCGAGGTCAAGATTGACCACGCCAAGTGGCTTGTCCGGTTGGCCGTCTACGCGCTTGTAGACGATATAGAAATAACGGTGCGTGTTGGCGAGCATATGGCTGAACCATTCCTTGTGCTCATCATGGCTAATTTCATGCTGGGTGTACATAAACTGGCGGACATTGGGACGATTGCGCCAATGCCATAAAGTGTCACTGTCCGCGTGACTCACCGCTTTAAAAATCAGTTGCATAAGTCATGCTCCAAGGCCGCGACCACGCGCTCTGCGCCTTTTCCATCAGTGATCGCTGGCAGGGTAGGAAGCTGATGCCAGTTTGCCGCAAGGTGCTGCAGTGCAGACGCGTAATCTTGCCAGCGGGTATGCTCACCACGTCCTAAGTATTGATAGCCCGGCTGTCCGGCGAGATACTCGGCCATGGCGTGTTGGTTTTCCGCCACACACACCAAGGTGCTCGGGATCCCCAAGCAGCTGCGCTCAATGGCGGTCACACCGGCCGCCCCAAACGCGTAGCGTGCCCGTGCCATCTGGGCATCAAAGTCCGACAGTGCTTCCACCACGCTAACCCCATCGGGGACAGACGCTTTACACAATGCGTCGCGGTCTGGGTTACGTCGTCCGGTGACAATTAATAGCGAGAAAGGCAGTCTCTCGCGCTTCTGCTCTTTTGCTAGGTGTTTCACCGCGTCCACAAGCTTACGGCTTTCACCGGTCGGATCCGTGCCGGAGAAAAAGGCGATCACCTTATCTTCCCTTGGCGGCGGAGACTGATGTAAGGCGGCAAATGCTGGACGCAATAGTGCATAGTCTGGCCCCAATAAGCATCGGGTTTGTGAATTTAAAAGCTGTGACGCATAGCGCGTGGTAAGCTCAGGCCAAGGGTTTTGATCGAGCAAAAACGCGCAATCGTGGGGCCGATTGGCGAGATCATCGACCACCATCACCGGACAGCCCAATTGGGTGTGAATCGATTGTTCCCAGCGGGCATCTAAGGCGTAATGATCCACCACCATTAAATCCACCGGCTGGTTAGCCACGCATGCGCTTGTCTCGTCGGCATCTTGCCACTGGCTCACACCCAGCCAGTCGGTGTTGCTAAGCGAGTTTTTGGGAGCAGGCAACACCGCCACCGTTAAGCCTTGTTCATGGCTGACCGCTATTAAATTTCCGGGTAAATCGCGACATACCAAGGTTATCTGATGGCCAGATGCTTGTAGCATGCTAGCCAACACGTGCATGCGGCTGACGTGCCCGGTGCCTATCGCTTGGGAGGCATCGACTCGAATGGCAATATGGCTCATAGCAAGGCCTGTTGCTCCAACAGTTGATACATTAGCTCAGCGCGTAGCCAGTCGTCCGGCTCATCAATGTCTTGCACGCGGTAATGAGGGATCAACACGGCTTTCGAGTGGGGGGCAAAAACCGGCTCCCGCGCTAAAAACGCACTTGGCGTGCCCCAGTAAAACATTCCTGCATCGTGGTACGCGGGTTGTAAGTCTTGTGAACGAGTGGTGAAGTGCTCGGGCCACAACATGCTGACGCTGCCATCGGCATCGACATGAATACTGCGCTGAATTGGAAAGGCGTAGCGGGTGGCAGCAAAACTGTATTTGACGGTGTCGCCGTCCAGTAACGCTAAGCCTTGGCGCAAGTCATCCGTGGTGACAAAGGGAGTGGTCGCATACAGGCAGCATATCGCTTGCAAAGGCGTTTGCTGTGGCGACTGATTAAGCCACTGGATCGCATGCTCAAGCACATCCAAGGTCGTAGCGTGATCACCGGCAATCTCGGCGGGACGTACAAAAGGCACATCAGCCCCTGCATCGCGCGCCACACTGGCAATGTCGTCGCAATCGGTGGAAACCAAGACGCGATCGAATAGCCCACTTTGACGTGCTGTCGCAATGGCATAAGTGATAATGGGCGTACCGTTAAACAGTTTGAGGTTCTTGCCCGGAATGCGTTTGCTGCCACCTCGGGCGGGAATAATACATACATTCATCGGTCACGCATCCTCAATGGCTTTTTGTAGCGCAGCAATCACTGTATCTTGCTGTTGCTCGGTTAAATCGGGGTAAAGCGGCAAAGTGAGTGCGCCCGCGTAATACTGTTCGGCAAGCGGAAAGTCTCCGGGCTGGAAGCCCAGTGCCTGATAGTAAGGTTGCGTATGCACAGGAATATAGTGCACGTTCACGCCAATGCCTTGCGCACGCATTGCTTCAAAAACCGCGCGGCGTGTATCGGCGTGCTCAAGCTCAATCAAATACAAATGCCATGCCGACTCAGGGTCTAAAACGGGCCGCTTGACGGGCAAATCCGCCAGCGCTTGATGGTAACGCTCTGCGAGTGCAAACCGTCTGGCGATAAAGGAACGAAGCTGGGTTAATTGTGAACGGCCAAGCGCGGCATGAATATCCGAGAGGCGATAGTTCATCCCCAATGCATGCTGCTCATAACCCCAAGGCGGTAAACTAGCGTGGCTATCTTCTGCGTCACGGGTGATCCCGTGGCTGCGCAACTGACGCAGTGCTCTCGCCAATGTGGCACTTTGGGTGGTGGCAACCCCAGCCTCTCCCGCGGTAACTACTTTGACCGGATGAAAACTAAACACGCTAATATCGCTGTACTGGCATCCACCCACTGCCGCGCCTTGATAGTGTGCGCCCATCGCATGTGACGCATCCTCAATAATGGCTATCTGATAACGCTTGGCAAGCGCGGCAATCTCGGCCATTGGCGCACTGGCGCCGGCCATATGCACCACTACCAGCACTTTGGGTAAGGTGTGAGTCGCGGCCGCTTGCGCTAGCTTTTTCGCGAGCTGTTGGGGACACAGGTTACGCGTGTGCGGGTCAATATCGACAAAGTCCACCTCGGCACCACAGTATCGACCACAATTGGCTGACGCGACAAAGGTGATGGGCGAGGTCCATAAACGATCGCCTGGGCCTAACCCTAGCGCCAGACAAGCGAGATGCAGGGCAGATGTCGCGCTATTGACGGCGACCGCATGCGCAGCCCCGGTGAGTTCGGCGACGGCGGCTTCAAAAGCCGGAACTTGCGGGCCTTGCGTCAGATAATCACTTTTTAGCACCTCAAGCACAGCGGCACAGTCTTGCTCGCTAAGATGCTGCTTTCCGTATGGGATCAACGCCATACTCCTTTACTGCTCGGTGTCGAGTTGCAAAATAGCCTCGACGGTTAACACATCTGGGTTAGTGCCGGATTGATACTCAAAGCCCTCTGGCACGGGCTGTCCTTTTTCGCCCAACGCATTTTCTCGGTAGTCATAATCGGCGTCGTAGAACTTAATGGTTGGGCAAATCACGTAATGTTCGGCAAATTCGAGCGTCAGATGCGCATCGTCAGCCGGACACATCACTTCATGCATTTTTTCGCCGGGGCGAATGCCTATCACCTTGACGGGTGTGTTCGGGGCATAGGCGCTGGCGAGATCCGTCAGGCGAACTGATGGGATCTTAGGAACAAATATTTCTCCGCCATACATGCGCGAAAAGTTTTTCAGCACGAAATCCACCCCTTGCTGCAAGGTAATCCAAAAGCGGGTCATTTCAGGGTGAGTAATGGGCAAATGATCCGCGTCTTCCGCTGCCTTTTTCTTAAACAAAGGCACCACAGAGCCGCGCGAGCCGACCACATTGCCGTAGCGCACCACCGAAAAACGTGTCTTTTGGCCCCCGGTCATATTGTTAGCGGCGACAAACAATTTATCTGAACACAGTTTGGTGGCGCCATAGAGATTATTGGGGCTGGCGGCTTTATCGGTCGAGAGCGCAATCACCTTTTCGACCCCGTTGGCAATCGCGGCACGAATCACATTCTCTGCACCGTGAATGTTGGTCTTGATACACTCCATCGGATTGTATTCGGCGGCAGGTACCTGCTTGAGTGCAGCAGCATGAATCACATAGTCAATGCCTTGCATCGCTTGCATTAAACGATCGCCATCACGCACATCGCCGATAAAATAGCGCATGCAAGGGGCGTTAAAGGTTTGCTGCATTTCATATTGCTTGAGCTCATCGCGAGATAGCACCACGAGGCGACGTGGTTGATAGCGTTCAAGCAGGGTGCGGACGTACTTTTTACCAAAAGAGCCAGTACCGCCGGTGATCAGAATGGATTTGCCGTTAAACATAGGACGCCTTGTCACTAACTGTCGGGAATACAGGCAGTTTAACTGATCTGAGCAGGATTTGGCGATCTGCTAAGGCCATGCGGCGCGATTAAGCGACATCAAGCGGTTTTATTTTTTCTACCTCGTGTTTAATTGATTGCGACGCCTCCCAAAGATCAACGGCCCTTTGCGCATTGAGCCAAAACTCAGGCGAGTTACCAAACAGACGAGCGAGACGGAGCGCCAGCTCCGGGCTCATGGCTTTGCGTTCATCCAATACGGCAGTCATCGATTGACGAGAAACGCCCAAAGCGTCAGCCAATTGTTCTACGCTTAAGCCGTAGTCAGGCAGAAAGTCTTCGCGCAACATGGCTCCAGGATGCGTCGGTTGGCGTTGAATGCCAGTTGTATTGAAAATCGTCATCACTGTTACCTCATTAGTGGTCGTCGCAATCGTGCCTGCGTTCGTCTATCTAAATATAGCGATATCCACGGTATCTACCCTGAATTATTTTAAAATCGACCTATATGATCACAGCCCGAGGAGATCATCAAACTGATCTTTTTTGGTTAAAAGACGTTCGCGATCTCGCCTAGGGCTAGGGGCAAGCCAGCATAAATAGAGTCTACCTATGTCAAGTTCAAGAGATCCCAGTAGTATGAAAATTTAATTTCCTATATAAATCTAATAGATACCTAATGTTTCTAATAGATACCTAATGTTACAAACCCTATTAGGAATCCAAATGAAACACCCCACACATCTGCGTTTGTTTCCAATTTTATAAGCTTACCCCATACGTATTTATTTTCTATAATCACCGATATAGCAATAATTGGAACCAAAAAAATGAAAAGCATTGATTTATCTTGAAAAAACGGAAACTCTCCAAGCAGTAGACGATGGAAACCTTCGCACTGCTGAGCTAACCAATAACCAACTACCGACCCGGCAATGCTGGGAATAATACACCTTTTTGGTATCAAGCCAATAATCCTTCTTTGTTATCTTTATAGCTTCTATTGGTAAAATATGACTCGGTAATTAAGCTAACTAGTATTGACTGAAAAATTGCTAAAGTCACAAGTAGTAAACTAAGCATTATAACTGGGCCGCCAACAATCAATCCAGTACCAAGTTTAGAAAACAAGCAACTAGAAAGCGCATAAGAGCCAATAAAAGCTGCGGTATTTACGACCACTTGACCTACCTTTTAACTAGTCGTTAGATCTAGGTTTAGTATAGTGTTAATGATCGAGGTTGCTAAGATTGTAGTTCCAAATATCTTTGCAGTGATAATCTAAACATCGCTAGATTAATAAGTTTAATCATGTAGGAAATAGCACCTTTTTACTCATGTCCTTTTATTGCTTTCTCATCAATCCAGAAGGTGTTAAAGCCATTTTTTATCAGTGCGTTACTATATAAGTTCTCGTTTTTTTTTTGTAAAAAGTTTAGACTTAAGGCTACGACGATTGATGAGTATATCCGGTCATATTTTATCTTGTTAATTTAGTTTAGTCGAATTAAAAAATAAATAATCTAGAATCATTTACAAACCCAAACTTCTATCGATTACACGGATGGAAAAATAAAAAAATAAAAACCACCATAGAAGAAAATAAACATGATGAATGTCACTAATCCAGCAAAAAAATGCGATTTATTTTCATGATAACTAATCCAGCCGCCAGCAAAGAATATTTCTTTTGTTACAAAAGCACATGTTACATTTAACAGCGACAACGCAAAAGCAATAAAAAATAGTATTTCCATTATTCACCTTGTTTTATAAAAAGATAAATAAAAAATTCGCCTTAAAAGATTAATTTGAATAACTGGTTAACTGATTATGTTAACACAGAAATAGACACCGAGTGAATAAAGACCATAGTCTGGGGGCAAGCCAGCACCAATAGAATATCCACCTATTTCTAGATTTCCCCCAACTGCCAGTCCGCGCTGACTGTTGCCGGAACCGGAGTTGAAGTCACTAAAAATATAACCACTAAAGTTAGTGGCAGGCCGAAGTAAATCATCATTTTCAGCGTTAGCAGAATAAGATGTTACAAAAGCTAATAATAGTAAGAGGAGTTTCCTTTTCCTCATAAAATAGTCTTCCTTTATAGTTTTATTTCTATAGCTAGGAGCTATTGATTTTTCGTGGTTCATTTCTACTGCGTTATCGGCTTTTCATATAGGCTAGCTACACGTCAAAATCTCTTCTTTGTATAAATTTCCCACAAAGTGGTGTAAAAGCCAGATAGAAAGGTCAATAGCCCCTAGTAATAAGTTTATTATTTTGTGTAAAGTTATATTTCTCTATATTTAGTACATTACATTAATCAACAATCTCGAACATTTACAAACCAAAAATTTTCGACCAACAACACCCGAATATTGAATAAATAGACATGTAATTAACATAATGCTGCGAGCTATAAATGTTATATAACATGAGATAGTTAACATTTTCCTTAAATGTCAGCATCTAAGCCATAGCAGGGCTAGATCGCGAGCGTTTTTTGACCCAAAAGATCGGTTTGACGAGGCGTTTTTGATCAAATCAGTCACCTAAAGCACTGATAAAATTTAGTTTATTTCCATCAGTCAACTTGGCAACTAACAGGTATATCGAGTTGATTGACTTTGTTCATCACTTTCATGTTGGCCAATGCTTCGCCAGCTTGTGCATTGTAATTACGCAGAGTCAGCTGAGGGATGAGTAACTTTTTGTATCGAGATATCCCTGTTTCCGACAGAGAGCGTTGGTGGTAACCCGCTTCTCGTTTTCAGTCTTCCAAGTCACCGGATTTCAAGGCGTTGACGGCTGAATTGCGCTCCCACTAAACCGCATTGCTGCGCGGTGGAATGGCCGGTTTAATGCCTTTCCCCTGTGACCGACCTTGAGGCTTTGATGGTCTGATCGCCGCTAGAGTAATAAGTTCAATGATTTAGGAAACAACGCCGTTTTAAGCGAACTAGCACAACTTAAAAAGCGCCGCATGTGGGCGGCGCTTTGAAGGGACCATGGTTAGGTTAACGCGCGTGGCCGTTAGCCTTGGTGGCGAGAGGCGAGGACTTCGGTCACTTGATGGAGGCTAAGCTCTTGGTCTTGCAGCAGTACCAATAGGTGATAAAGCAAGTCGGCGCTTTCGTTTAATAGCTCGGCTTTATCGCCTGCCGTGGCAGCGAGGGCGACTTCGACGCCTTCTTCCCCCACTTTTTGCGCGATACGCTTGGTGCCTTTGGCAAATAAGCTTGCGGTGTAAGAGTCATCAGGCGCGGCGTCTTTACGGCTGGCAAGCACTTGCTCTAGGCTCGACAAAAAGCCGGGCCCCGTGTGTGGTGGTTTGTTATCGCTGTCAAAGCAGGTGGTCGTGCCGAGGTGACAGGTGGGCCCGTGTGGCGTCGCCGTGACCAACAAGGTGTCTTGATCGCAATCGAGTGCAATGTGCTCCAGACTTAACACATGGCCGGAGCTTTCGCCTTTTACCCAAAGGCGTGATTTACTGCGTGACCAAAAGGTGACGTGACCGGTTTCGAGCGTCGCGTTCAGTGCATCGGCATTCATGTAGCCCAGCATTAACACTTGGCCGCTATCGCTGTGTTGGATAATCGCAGGCACCAAGTCGGCGTTTTTCTCCCAATCGATACGTTCTACCCACGCTGCCGTCATACTCTTACCTCGATCCCTTGTTGTTTTAATGTTTGTTTTAATTCGCTTATCGCGATGATTTGCTTATGAAACACCGAGGCGGCCAGCGCGCCATCGACATTCGCTTGTAAAAAGGCGTCGGCGAAATGCGACATTTCACCGGCACCGCCGGAGGCAATCAGGGGCACCTGACAGCGCTCTCTTACCATTTTGAGTTGGGTTAAGTCATAGCCTTGGCGCACGCCATCGCGGTTCATCATATTGAGTACGATTTCGCCTGCGCCCCGCTGTTGAACTTCCTCAACCCACGCGGCGGTTTGCCAAGGCGTGGCCTGAGTGCGGCTTTCATCACCGGTAAATTGATAGACCTGATAGTATCCGGTCGCTTCATCGAAGAAGGAATCAATCCCGACCACCACGCACTGCACGCCAAACTTATTGGCCAGCCGCGTGATCAGACTCGGATCGGCCAAGGCGGGTGAATTAATCGATATTTTATCCGCACCGAATTCCAAGATTTGCTGGGCATCGGCTTCGGATTTAATCCCACCGGCAACGCAAAAGGGGATATCAATTACTTCCGCGACGCGACTGACCCAGCTTTTATCGACCACCCGGCTGTCACTGGAGGCGGTGATGTCATAAAACACCAGTTCGTCAGCGCCTTCTTCGGCATAGCGTTTGGCGAGCGGGACGATATCGCCGACGATTTCGTGATTGCGAAATTGCACGCCTTTAACCACTTGTCCGTCGCGGACGTCCAAACAAGGAATTATCCGTTTTGCCAGCATGCGATCGCCTCCTCTGCGCTAAAGTTGCCTTCCAGTAGGGCGCGGCCGACGATCACGCCTGCCACGCCAGTATCGCGTAAGGCGCGAATGTCTTCTAGACGGCCAATGCCGCCTGATGATTGAAATGCAATGCTCGGATAGCGCTGACACAAGTCGCGATAGAGCGCCACATTACTGCCTTGCAAGGTGCCATCGCGGGAGATATCAGTGCACAGCACATGCTTGAGCCCGACGGATAGATAATCGTCGAGTAGCGCTTCAATGGTGACGCCGGAGTCTTGTTGCCAACCGGACACCGCCACGCGTCGCGTCCCGTCGCTGTCAATGTGAATGTCGAGTGCCAGTACAATCCGGTCAGGGCCGTAGGTTTGCATCCAGCCTTTGACCAAATCGGGGGATTTGACCGCGGTGGAGCCGATCACTACGCGCTGCGCGCCAGTGTTTAGCAGCTCAATCACGTCCATTTCGGTGCGCACGCCGCCGCCGATTTGGATATTGGCAGGCGTTGATTGCAAAATCTCGGTGATTAAATCGACCTGACGCGCGGTGGGATCTTTGGCACCGGTTAAATCTACGAGGTGCAGCCAATCTGCCCCCGCTTGATGGTAACGCGCAAACTGCTCACGCGGGTCAAAACTGTAGTCGGTTTTTTGCTGATAATCCCCTTGATAAAGGCGCACCACTTGGCCATCTATCAAATCGAGTGCTGGTATAATCATCCTTGCTTACATCTCCAAAAAATTCTGAATCAAACGCGCGCCCACTTTGCCCGAGCGCTCAGGGTGAAACTGAACCCCATAGTAGTTGCCTTGATTGATGGCCGCACTGAACGCATGGCCATAATGACATTGTGCCAAGGTGTAATCACCGACCGGCATCGCGTAACTATGGACAAAGTAAAAGTGGCTACCCGCGGGAATGCCATCGAATAAGGGATGGTCATTAACGGTGGCGACCCGGTTCCACCCCATGTGAGGGAGAGGCTGCCCTGCGGTATCCATCAGCTTGGTGGGGGCGGGGATGTGACCGAGGCACTCGACCGGGCTATCGCCTTCATCGGAGTGCGTCCCCAACATTTGCATACCAAGACATATTCCCAGCAGCGGTTGCTCCACTTGCTTAACCAAATCCACCAAGCCGCGTTCGGTGAGGTTCTTCATCGCTTCACTGGCCGTGCCGACACCGGGCAAAAAGAGCTTATCCGCCCCAAGTACCACGTCCGGATCGCGGCTTAGTGTGGCTTGATACCCCAAACGCTCGACAGCAAAGCGCACCGAGGACACATTGGCGCAGCCGGTATCGATAATGACAGTTTGTTTGTTCATTACAGCACTCCTTTACTGCTTGGCAGGGCGTCGCCTTCGACCTTGATGGCTTGACGCAAGGTGCGGCCAAAGGCTTTAAATAAGCTTTCCACCAAATGGTGGGTGTTTTCGCCCGACACCGTCAGGTGCAGAGTACAGGCCAAAGTATCGGTCAATGAGCGGAAGAAGTGTCCTACCATTTCGGTTGACATGTCGCCCACTTGTGGCTGCGGGAAGCTGGCCTCAAATTTCAAATAGGGGCGCCCAGATAAATCCAACGCACATTGCGCCAAGCATTCATCCATCGGCAGGCTGAACCCAAAACGGCCAATACCGCGTTTATCTCCCAGCGCCCGTTTGAGTGCGTCGCCCAACGCCAGGGCGGTATCTTCAATAGTGTGGTGGTCGTCGATGTGCAAATCGCCTTTGACGCAAACGTTGAGCTGAAAGCCGCCGTGGGTGGCGATTTGGTCTAACATGTGGTCAAAAAAGCCCAATCCGGTTTCAATGCGACTGCCGCCACTCTTATCCAGGTTAACATCCACCTGAATGTCGGTTTCTTTGGTGGCGCGGGTGACGCTGGCCAATCGCGGCTGCTGGGTGAGGCGCTCGACAATCTGTGGCCAGCCCATCACGTCGCGTTGATATTTGATCCCTTGTAGCGCCATATTGTTCGCCAAAGTGATATCTGTGTCGCGATCGCCAATCACCGCCGATTGGGCGAAATCAATTCGGCCTTGCTGTAGGTAGTCTTTCACCAAGCCTAGTTTGGGTTTGCGACAGCTACAGTCATCGCTATCAAAGTGCGGGCAAATCAGTACGTCTTCAAAATGGACCCCTTGTGAGCGAAACAGGGCCATCATCATGTTGTGTGGCGCATCAAAGTCCGCTTGCGGGAAGCTCTCGGTTCCCAGACCATCTTGATTGCTCACCATCACCAAGGTGTAACCTGCCGCTTGCAGGCTAAGTAGTGCGGGGATCACGCCCGGCTCAAGGGCTAATTTATCCAGACGATCCACTTGATAGTCTTCAGGCGGCTCCACAATCAAGGTGCCATCACGGTCGATAAATAGAATCTTGTCTTTCACAGTGGTTGTCCTTATTCACTGAGTTGCTGGCGGATAAAGGCCAGCACTTTTTCACATTCGTCACGGTTACCAATGCTGATGCGCAAGCTGTTGGCCACGGCGGTCTGGCGCACTATCATGCCGGCACGCCCTAAACGTGCGAACACCGCGTCAGCGTCATCTAGGGTGATGAGCAGATAATTGCCAAAACCTGGATGCACCTCGACGCCTGGCAGCATACTGAGGCCGGCTTGCAAATAGGCACGGTTGGCGGTTAAGTCCAAAACCTGATATTTCATCCGCGCCAAACCCGCTTCGGAGAGCGCTTGTTCGGCAATGTCTGCCACGGGCACCGGCACGGGGTATGGCGGGATCACCTTGAGCATCAAGTTAATAATCGCGGGACTGGCGAGGGTAAAGCCGCAACGCAGTCCCGCCAGAGCGAACGCTTTTGATAGCGTGCGCAAAATGGCCAGATTATCAAAGCGTGCGAGCAAGTCGGTGCAGGTCGCTTCTGGACTAAATTCAATATAGGCCTCATCTAGCACCACAATCGCCCGACCTTGGGTACGGGTGAGTAGCGCCTCAATGTCGTCACGGTTAATGAGATTGCCAGTCGGATTATTAGGACTACACACGAAGATAAGCTTGATGCTGGCATCTGCCTCCAAGGCGGTATCAATCCCTGCCATGTCTAACTGCCAGTCGGCGGTGAGAGGGACTTGGGTGGTGGCGATCCCTTGGTTTTCGGCACTGACCGCATACATGCCATAGGTAGGTGGACAGATCAGCACGCTATCTTGGTTTGGCTCGCAAAAGGCACGCAGCAACAAATCAATCCCTTCATCGGCGCCGCGGGTGGTGATGACTTGGTTGGTTGCTACGCCGGCATAGTCTGCATAGGCATTAATCAATGATGCTGGCTGGCAGCTGGAGTAGCGATTGAGCCCTTGGCCGCTTACGGTATAAGCATTGTCAAAGGGCGACTCGTTGGCATTGAGCCAGACATCCCCGCTACCACCGATGCGGCGGGCTGACTGATAAGGCGTGAGCGCTTGTACTTGCTCACGGGCGAGTTTTTCGATGCTCATGCTAACGAGTCCTCTGAGTCTTGGATTTGTTGTAGTTTAGTCAGACGAATATCGACCGCTTGGCGGTGTGCATCCAAGCCTTCTGCTTCGGCAATGCGCATCACTGTCGGGCCCAGTGTTTGTAACCCCGTGTCGCTAAGCTCTTGCACCGTCATCCGCTTGGTAAAGTCGGCCAGCCCAAGGCTGCTGTAGGTGCGCGTATAGCCATAAGTGGGGAGCACGTGATTGGTGCCAGAGGCGTAATCACCCACAGACTCGGGCGAGTAGGCCCCTAAGAAAATCGAGCCGGCATTATCCAACAGGGGCAATAAATCCCTTGGCTGCTGGGTTTGCACAATCAAGTGCTCCGGCCCATAGCGGTTAGAAATCGACACGCACTGAGTGAGGGTGTCGGCAATGATAATCACACTGCTACCCAGCGCTTGTTTAGCAATCTCCGCGCGGCTTAGCGTGGTTAATTGCTGCTGCACCGCATCCGCCACTTTCTCCGCCATTTCCGGGGCGGGGGTCACCAGCACCACTTGCGAATCGGGGCCGTGCTCCGCTTGGCTGAGTAAATCGGCGGCCACAAAGTCTGGATCCGCGCCGGCATCAGCAATCACTAACACTTCCGAGGGGCCAGCAGGCATGTCCATGGCTGCACCATTGGCGGCAAGGCTCACTTGACGTTTGGCTTCGGTGACATAGGCATTGCCCGGGCCAAAAATTTTATCCACCTTGGTCACACTTTGAGTGCCAAAAGCCATCGCCGCCACCGCTTGTGCGCCGCCAAGGGTATAAATCTCATCAATCTCGCACAGTTTGGCACAGTATAAAATTTCATCGGCCACCGGCGGTGGGGTACACAGCACCACTTTACGACAGCCGGCAATTTGTGCGGGTACGCCCAACATCAATACGGTAGAGGGCAAAGGCGCGCTGCCACCGGGAATATACAGCCCCACGCGGTTAATCGGGCGGGTAATGGATTCGCACACCACCCCTGGCATGGTTTCGACTTTCAACGGCTGCGCTTTTTGCGCACGGTGAAAGGTGCTGATGTTATCGTAGGCTTGGCGTAAGGCGAGTTTGATATCTTCTCCCAAGCGCGCTTCAGCCTCGGCCAAGGTCCCTTTGTCGAGTTTGATGCTATCCAGTTCGACACCATCAAACTTTTGGGTCAATGCTTTTAAGCTTTCATCTCCCCGCTCACGGACATCGGCGATAATCTCCGCGACGCTCGCTTGGGTTTGGGCGCCGGTTGTGATCGCAGGGCGGCGCATTAAGCCTTCTTTTTGTGACTCTCCGAGTGATTTCCAGACTACTGTACGCATGGCGATTTACTCCATCATCTTTTCAATCGGCAGGACCAAAATTGAGCTTGCACCCAACTGCTTCAGTTTTTCCATGGTTTCCCAGAACAGGTTCTCGGTACTCACCAGGTGCACAGCGACACGGCTCTTCTCATGTGCCAAGGGCAAGATGGTGGGGTCTTCCGCGCCAGGAAGTAACTCGACCACTTGCTCTAAGGTCTCGCTGGGTGCGTGGAGCATGATGTATTTGGACTCTTTGGCTTGGATGACCCCTTGCATGCGGGTGAGCAAGCGTTCAATCAATGCGGTTTTCTCTTCACTGAAGCTGCCTTCGCGCTGAATTAATACCGCTTTAGAGCGGAAAATCACCTCGGCCTCTTTCAAGCCGTTGGCTTCTAAGGTGGCACCGGTTGAGACCAAATCACAAATCGCATCGGCGAGTCCTGCTCGTGGCGCGACTTCGACGGAGCCATTGAGCATACAGGTGCTAAAACTCACACCTTGCTTATCCATGTAGGCTTTAAGAATGTTGGGGTAGGTGGTGGCAATGCGTTGGTTGGCCAGATCTTGTGGGCCGTTATAGCTTTGGTCTTTATCGAGGGCGATAGAGAGACGGCAGCCGCCAAAGTCGAGGCGGCGCAGCAGCTGGTACTGGCTGGGCTCGCCCAGCTTGATGCGCTCAAGGCGAACTTCTTCTAACTCGTTTTCGCCAATCACCCCTAAATCAACTACGCCGTCCATGATAAGGCCCGGGATATCATCGTCACGGACCAGTAGCAGATCGATGGGCATGTTTTCGGCGTGAACCACTAAACGCTCACCGGTGTAATTGATTTTTACCCCGCAGCGTTTGAGTAGCTCTTGGCACTCCTTGGCGAGACGGCCCTTTTTTTGGATGGCGATACGTAAGCGTTGTGTTTGCATGTGTGCTTCCTTGTCTAAAAATGAAAAGCTAAAAAAGAAAAAACCCTCGGAAGACGGTGCTCCCGAGGGTCTGAATCTGTTAGCTGGCTAATGACCGACGGAAGCGCTTTTTACTCGTCTTCCAGTCGAAACCATTCCTCCCGAAAGACTAGTCAGGATGATGGTGGTGATGCATTGTCATTAGCGCTGAAGTCATTTGTGTCGTCCGTCGTTAGGTAGAACTTTATTTAACTGCTTTTGACATTATCAAAATCAGCTTAGATTGCAACCAATGATCTGCTATTTTTTCCATGCGTTTTTATCTGTGGTGGCGATAGCCTAGCGGCTGGGCGATGAACATATCTAGCTCACCGTCTTTTTTTCTCTTGTTTTCCTCATGCTCTGTCTGAGCGTGATGTTGAGGATCATTAGGGTCATCTAAGCGGCGCTGCTTGCGCTCCTCAATATGAGCTTGTTTTCGAATCGCCCATACTTTGGTGGGCGGCGCATGCGGTGTGCGATAAACGGGACTGAGATTGCCGAGCCAATTCATGATTCATCCTCCTCTGGTCTTACTAACATTATCGACTAAGGAAAAGAATTCTTGATTGTTTTTTAACCAGCTTTTGGTCAGAGGGTGAAAGAAACTAGCCGCAACACTTTTTAAATTTACGTCCGCTTCCACATGGGCAGGGATCGTTGCGCCCCGCTTTGATATGGCCGGGGAAGACTCCGTCGATATATCGCCATTGAAACTGTCCATCGATCGTTTCTTTAACAAAACGAGAACGCTCATGCAGGCATTGGGGCTCGCCGTCCGCGATAAAGTGGGCTTTGAAGGTCACAAAGCCAAGTTCACCTTGCTGCAACACCTCGCTATCGAAGACCTCGAGTGACTGCCACTGATGTTGGATCATGGTGGCAATGTCTTCACGAAATGATTCGGCGCCACATTCACTGTGATAGGTCGCAACGATAAAATCTATCAAGCCTTTGGGATGTGCGCTGTAGCGAGCGCGCATTAATTGCTCCGGATGGATAGCATTGGCGGGGTTTTGATGAATGGGCGCGCAGCAGTCTTGATAGGCTTGATTGCTGCAACAAGGGCATAGATCAGTCTGCATAACTATCTCTTAACGATGAGCTAAATAGCTTATTAATTGGCGAAGTCGCGGCTTTGTAACTCGCAGCCTTGTTGGCGACACACCAGTACAGAGCCGTGTTGATACCAGTCGCCTAACACAATGCGTTGGTACGCGGTGCCGTGTAGGTGCCACTGATGAATATGAGGGCGGTGAGTATGGCCGTGAATCATGTTAACCACTCCCGCCTTATCTAACTGGCGCTGCACTTCTTGTGGCGTGACATCCATGATGGTTGACGACTTTTGCTGGTTGGCATTGGCACTGCCTGCGCGCATTTTGGCCGCAATCTTGCGGCGCCATGTTAGCGGCAAGCACAAAAAGAGTCGCTGTAACCAGCGCTGGTGGACTTTGCGGCGAAACGCCTGATAATCAACATCCTCTAGACACAAGGTATCCCCGTGCAAGATCAGGGTGGGGGTGTCATATAAATCGATGCACTCAAGCTCGCTTAACAGGGTTACGCCGGTTTCTCTAGCAAAGCGTTGGCCAATTAAAAAATCGCGATTGCCATGAATAAAATACACCGGCACGCCTTGCTCAGTCACTGCAGAAAAGGCGGCTTTGATTTGTTGGTGGAACGGGCTGTGGTCGTCATCGCCAATCCACACCTCAAATAAATCCCCCAACACATAAAGTGCGTCGGCGTTTATCGCCTCTTTGTGCATAAAACGCTCAAAGCAGTCGGTAATATCTGGCCGCGTTGGGCTTAAATGGAGATCGGCAATAAAGAGGGTATGTGACATGCGTTGGCTTTATGGTGGTGATAAAAGAAAGGGTAGCCTTAGCTACCCTTGCTCGATAGTGTCATCTTAGTCTTCGATAGTCACGCTATTGATCAACACTTCTTCGACCGGCACGTCCTGGTGCACATAACCCCAGTTACCGGTGGCAACGCCTTTGATCTTGTTGACCACGTCCATGCCCTCAACCACTTCGGCAAACACACAGTAGCCCCAGCCATCTGGTGTCTTCGCTTTGTGATCCAAGAACAGGTTGTCATTGACGTTGATAAAGAATTGCGAGCTTGCTGAGTGCGGCTCCATGGTACGCGCCATCGACAAGCGACCGGTCAAGTTGCTTAGGCCGTTATCTGCTTCGTTTTTAATCGGCGCACGCGTTGCTTTTTCTTCCATGCCAGAGGCCATGCCACCGCCTTGGACCATAAAGCCGTCAATCACGCGATGGAACAGGGTTCCGTTATAAAAGCCGTCACGGCAGTATTGTAAAAAGTTCTCGACCGTGGCCGGTGCTTCGTCTGCAAACATGCGGAGTTTGATGTCACCGAACGTGGTATGAAGAGTCACCATGATGTAATCCTGTCATTGGCTTGGCTAAAAAGGATCACAGATTTTAGCCGAAAGTACTCGCTGATCAAGAAAAGATCCCCTGGATGTGGAATTAATCATCATCCCTGTACGCTTCACTGGCCTCAAAGCGGCATCGCAGTGATTAAGATGCAGGCTCAACATGCGCGAGCAACTTTTTAAGCAACACGGCGAGCTCGGCTTGCTCGTCGGCGGTGAGGCCCGCCAAGAGCTGGTGTAAATTGTTGGTGTGATCGGTCACTGCATCATCAATTAAATCCATGCCCGCATCTGTCAGTGACACATACACGCCACGGCGGTCGTTGGGATCCGGGCTCCGAGATACCAAGCCTTTTTGTTCGAGGCGATCAATACGGTTAGTCATCGCGCCCGAGGTAAGCATCAGGGCATCGAGCAGCTGGTTGGGGGTTAACGTATAGGGCGAGCCCGCACGTCGTAGGGAGGCCAACACATCAAACTCGCCAGGGTTGAGGTTATATTGACCAAAGATTTGTTGTAGTTTGGGGTTAATATTGCCCAAAACCCGCGCGAGTCGGCCGGTGATCGCCATCGGACTGGGGTCGATATCCGGGCGCTCGTCGTGCCATTGGCGTAAAATGAGGTCAACTTTGTCCTCTTGGGGAGCGGAAGGGGTTGCGTTATCAGTCATTATTTTGCCACTTCGGTTAGTCTCAATAAGATCGGTGAGTGCCAATCAGTCAGAGGGCCAGTTTGCCTAATAAATACTTATCGATAAAGATTCTTCACTGAAAAATAATTCAAAGGTATCGGTTAGCTCAAGCGATAAGGGGAGTTTCAACGCTAAGTTGTGAGCCTAGTCTGAATGTTTCACCGGGTGTCGCGGGCGTGAGAGGCTTGCGTCAAGCCAGTAGAAAAGGTGTAATAGCTGCTTCACCTTACTCATTGTCACTATTGTAACGAGTCATCAAATAATTATGTCGACGCAAACCCCCCCGTTAAAGATCTACAACTCACTGACGCGAGATAAAGCTGTCTTTCAACCCATCACGCCGGGAAAAATCGGCATGTATGTGTGTGGGGTGACGATTTACGATCTCTGTCATATTGGTCACGGGCGTACCTTTGTTTCGTTTGACATGATTGCGCGCTACTTGCGCTACTTGGGCTTTGATTTAACCTTTGTCCGCAACATCACGGATATCGATGACAAAATCATCAAGCGTGCGGCAGAAAATGGCGAGAGCTGTGATGCATTGACCGAGCGTTTGATCGGTGAAATGTATCAAGACTTTGATGCCTTGAACATGGCGCGTCCCGACATCGAGCCACGCGCGACCGACTACATTGACGAAATCATCGCACTGGTAGAAAAGCTAATTGAGCGTGGCTTTGCGTATGTCGCGGATAATGGCGATGTGATGTTTGAAGTGGCCAAGTTTGACGATTACGGCAAGCTATCGAAGCAAGATCTCGATCAGCTGCAAGCAGGCGCCCGCGTTGACGTTGAAACAGCCAAGCGCAGTCCTCTCGATTTTGTGGTGTGGAAAATGTCCAAACCTGGCGAGCCGACCTGGGAGTCGCCTTGGGGGCCAGGCCGCCCTGGCTGGCACATTGAGTGCTCGGCAATGAACTCCGCGATCTTGGGCGAGCATTTTGATATTCATGGTGGTGGCTCTGATTTGCAGTTCCCGCACCATGAGAATGAAATAGCCCAATCTTGCTGCGCCCATGACACCCCATATGTTAACACCTGGATGCATAGCGGCATGGTGATGGTTGATCGTGAAAAGATGTCCAAATCCTTGGGTAACTTTTTCACCATCCGTGACGTGCTAGCACACTATGATGCCGAAACCGTGCGCTATTTCCTGCTTTCAGGTCACTATCGCAGCCAGTTGAACTACAGCGATGAAAACCTCAACCAAGCCCGTTCAGCACTTGAGCGTCTATACACCTCGCTTCGCGGTTTAGACACTCAGGCCGCACCTGCCGGTGGCGATGAATACGTGGCACGCTTTGAAGCGGCGATGAACGATGACTTTAACACCCCAGAAGCCTATTCGGTGCTATTCGATATGGCTCGTGAGATTAACCGTTTACGTAGCGATGATTTGGCAGCGGCATCCGCACTGGGTGCGCAAATGCGTAAGTTAGCGTCGATTCTTGGTTTACTCGAGCAAGATGCGGATAGCTTCCTGCAAGGCGATGCAGGGGCTGATGATGACGTGGCTGAAATAGAGGGGCTCATTCAAAAACGGAATGATGCTCGCAAAACCAAAGACTTTGCCACCGCCGATGCCGCGCGTGATGCGCTCACCGCGATGGGTATTGTGCTGGAAGACGGCCCGCAAGGCACCACCTGGCGCCGTAAGTAAGCGACTATTATTTGCCATTGAGCCACTAAAAACGGAGCCGACCCGCTCCGTTTTTTGTTATCGGTATCTCGTGCTTTTACGCGCAGGCCTGCCGTGTCACTCAACGTGAAGCCGTGTTATAGCCCAGGTGTAACCACGCGCTTATCGGCTTCTGGCAGCTCACTGCCACAGTGCTTACAAAATGAGGCGTCGGACTCATGGCCGCTTTTCGAGCAGTTAGGGCATTTTACCAAGTTGCGATGCAGTGACATCTGCTGACCGATTTCGGCGGTGATGATCCCGGTAGGCACGGCAATAATCGAATAGCCCATCAACATGGTGAAAGACGCGAGTGCCTTGCCAATATCGGTTTGCGGCACAATATCGCCATAGCCGACGGTGGTGAGGGTGACGATGGCCCAGTAGATGGCATATGGAATACTGGTAAAGCCATTCTCTGGCCCTTCAATCACGTACATGAGTGCGCCGAAGACGGTGACCAGGATCGCCACGGAGAAGAAGAAAATCATTACCTTTCGCGATGACAGCATCATCGAGCGTAACAAGATGTTGGAGTCTTCCAAAAAGCGCATCAGCCTCAAAACGCGGAAAATACGCAATACCCGCAATAGGCGTACCACCATCAGGTATGTCGTCCCTGGGACAAAAATCGCGATATAGGTGGGCAGAATCGCCAGTAAATCCACCACGCCGTAAAAACTTCGCGCATAAGCAGACGGGCGCGGAGAGCAATAAAGGCGCAGTAAATACTCGACGGTAAAGATGCCGGTAAAGCCCCATTCAATCCAATAAAGCCATTGTGACCATTTAGCATGGACACTTGCGATCGACTCCAGCATCAACGCCACCATCGAGGCCAAGATCATCACAATCAGCGCCAAATCAAATGCTTTCCCGTGCTTCGTCTCGGTGCCAAAGATGGTGGTGTATAGGTAGTGTTGAAGACGGCTTTGTGACTTATTCATTCGCTTACCTTGCTAAAAATCTTCCATGATTGAGCCGCAAAAAACCGGCACGGCAACTGACTGCGTGCCGATTTTCTATCTCTACGCGCTGAAGGGGCTTATCGCGCGTTTAGCTAAGGCCGGGGAACAAGGCGCGCATGCCAGAGGCGATAAACTCAATCCCGAGGGAACCAAGGATAAGGCCCATTATCCGCGTAATAACGTTGATACCCGTTTGGCCTAAAAATTTCACCACTGCAGGACCGACTTTAAACAGCCCCCAAATCCCTGCAGAGAACAGCACTAGGGTGGTGATGAGTGTAATTGTACTCCACGTATCGGGGTACTGAGAGCCATACACAATGGTTGAGCTGATCGCACCTGGCCCCGCGAGCAGTGGCATCGCCAGCGGTACCACGCCCACTTGTTCACGGCTAATGGTCTCGGATTGCTCCTGCTTGTTTTGCTTACCTTCCCCCAACTTACCGTTCATCATGGTAAAAGCGATACTGAGCAGCAGCATGCCACCGGCTACCCGGAATGAATCGAGTGAGATACTGAATAAATCCAGCAACATCTGTCCGGCAAGCAAGGAAACAATCAAGATGACCGCCACCGCGATGGCGGCGGTGTATGCCGTGCGGTTTCGTTCTTGTTTATCAAGATGTACGGTGAGGGTGACAAAAACGGGCATGATACCGATAGGGTTAACGGCGGCAAAAAGCCCGACAAAAAACTGCACAAAAATCATGGTGTCGAAAGCGGCCATGGTGACTCTCGTAATGCTGTGAGGAAGTCCAGTTTCTCTCGGGTTAAATCAATGGCGCCAGTATAGCGATGTCAGCCTAAAAACCAACCACTCAGCTATTATTTTCTGAATGCAATAGTTGCGCGTTTTGAACCCGCTTATCGCTGATAACCCAAACGATTTATCGTCATGCAACTTTCGCTCGGCAAACTATACTGAGGGTCGATGTCGTGAACAGAAACAACCGTCTTTCGGGTTTTTTGTTGAAATTTACATACAGTATCGACATTTATATTTGCCTTACCATGTAAATTATATGTTACCGTGATGAAAATTTTAGACACATGTGTTCTGTGCTACAAAAATATTAAACCCAGTGATTGTGGGGGTTAAGCGTAAATTTTATTGCGGTTGATTTGATAACAACTGATCGAGATCAAGTTACTCACGCTGTGAAAACTTATACTCAGTTTTGAAAGTTATTTACTAAATGCCACGCACCGAACGGCGACACTAAGTAAAGATAAACAAGGCTTAGTAAGCCAAGACGCTGCGGCAAGCAGTTACTAAATGATTTTCAAATATGAACCAGGAGACGACTATGCCTGTCACTAATATTGCTGAACTCAACGCGATGGTTGAGCGTGTCAAAAAGGCACAACAAGAATTTGCCACCTATTCACAGGAGCAAGTAGATAAGATCTTCCGTGCCGCATCACTGGCTGCAAACAACGCGCGTATCCCACTGGCGAAACAAGCGGTTGAAGAGTCAGGCATGGGTATCCTCGAAGACAAGGTTATCAAAAACCACTTCGCCTCTGAGTTCATCTACAACAAATACAAAGACGACAAAACCTGCGGCATTCTGGAAGAGAATGACGAATTCGGCACCATGACTATCGCCGAGCCCGTTGGCCTTATCTGCGGTATCGTGCCAACCACTAACCCAACGTCGACTGCGATCTTCAAATCACTGATCTCACTGAAAACGCGTAACGGCATCATCTTCTCGCCACACCCACGTGCGAAAAACTCGACCAATGATGCGGCGAAGCTGGTTCTCGATGCAGCAGTGGCTGCGGGCGCACCTAAAGACATCATCGGCTGGATTGACCAACCATCAGTTGAGCTTTCTAACGCACTGATGAAGCACGACGACATTAACCTGATTCTGGCGACCGGTGGCCCAGGCATGGTGAAAGCGGCATACTCATCAGGTAAACCGGCGATTGGCGTAGGTGCGGGTAACGTGCCTGTGGTTATCGATGAAACCGCTGACATTAAACGTGCTGTCGCGTCTGTACTGATGTCAAAAACCTTCGATAACGGCGTGGTGTGTGCGTCCGAGCAAGCAGTTATCGTGATGGACGAAGTCTACGACGAAGTGAAAGAACGCTTTGCGTCGCACAAAGGCCATGTATTGAGCAAAGCAGACGCCGATAAAGTGCGTAAAGTACTGCTCATCAACGGTAACCTTAACGCGGATATCGTGGGCCAACCTGCCACTAAGATTGCGGAGATGGCCGGCGTAAGCGTGCCATCAGACACTAAAATCCTGATTGGTGAAGGGCTGGAAATCAGCATTGAAGAAGAGTTTGCGCACGAGAAACTCTCTCCAACCCTAGGTATGTTCCGTGCCAAGAGCTTTGAGCACGCGGTCGATATGGCGTGCAAAATGGTAGAAATGGGTGGTATCGGCCACACCTCTGGCCTATATACCAACCAAGACGTTAACCAGGACCGTATCAAGTATTTCGGTGATCGCCTGAAAACAGCACGTATTCTGGTGAACATTCCAACCACGCACGGTGGTATCGGTGATTTATACAACTTTAACGTTGCACCTTCACTGACATTGGGCTGTGGCTCATGGGGTGGTAACTCAATTTCTGAGAACGTTGGGCCTAAACACCTGATGAACAAGAAAACCGTAGCGAAGCGAGCTGAGAATATGCTGTGGCACAAACTACCAAAATCTATCTACTTCCGTCGCGGCAGTTTGCCAATCGCATTGGGTGACTTGGAAGACAAGAAACGCGCGATGATCGTGACGGACCGTTTCCTGTTTAACAACGGTTATTCTGAGCAAATCGAGTCAATGCTTAAAGCGCAAGGCATGGACGTAAATACCTTCTTTGAAGTAGAAGCGGATCCAACATTGACCGTGGTGCGCAAAGGTGCGGAAGCGATGAAGAGCTTCCAGCCAGACGTGATTATTGCCCTAGGTGGTGGTTCACCGATGGATGCTGCGAAAATCATGTGGGTCATGTACGAGCACCCTGAAACGGCGTTCGAAGAGCTAGCGATGCGCTTTATGGACATCCGTAAACGTATCTACAAATTCCCGAAAATGGGTAAAAAAGCCGAGCTGGTTTGTGTGACAACCACATCAGGTACCGGTTCAGAAGTGACGCCATTTGCGGTAGTGACAGACGATAAAACGGGCGCGAAGTACCCACTGGCCGACTACGAGCTGACACCACAAATGGCAATTGTGGATGCCAACCTAGTGATGAACATGCCGAAGTCACTGACTGCCTTTGGTGGTTACGACGCGATTACTCACGCGATGGAAGCCTACGTGTCTATCCTGTCTAACGAGTATTCAGAAGGGCAAGCTCTGCAAGCGTTGAAACTGCTGAAAGACTATCTGCCAGCGAGCTATACGCACGGTGCAAACGACCCAATCGCACGTGAGAAAGTGCACAATGGGGCCACCATTGCTGGTGTCGCGTTTGCTAACGCCTTCTTGGGTGTGTGTCACTCAATGGCGCACAAAATCGGTGCTGAGTTCCACCTTCCACACGGTTTGGCGAACGCATTGCTGATTTCCAACGTGGTGCGTTTCAACGCCAATGACAACCCAACCAAGCAAACAGCTTTCTCACAGTACGACCGCCCACAAGCACGTCGTCGCTATGCAGAAATCGCTGACCATCTTGGCCTAGCTCAAGCCGGTGACCGTACCGCACAGAAGATTGAGCGTTTGCTAACCTGGTTGGAAGACATGAAGTTGAAACTAGACATCCCAACCTCTATCCAAGCGGCGGGTGTACCAGAAGCAGACTTCATGGCTAAACTGGATGAGCTGGCGGAAGAAGCGTTCGATGACCAATGTACAGGCGCTAACCCACGCTATCCACTGATCAAAGAGTTGAAAGATGTGTTGGTTGCGTCTTACTACGGTAAACCATACGTAGAATGTGAAACCTTTGAAGGCACCACGGTGATCAAGAAGAAAGATGACCGACCAGCCGCCGCGCCGACTAAAGCCGCGAAAGCTGTGAAAAAAGATGAAAAAGCAGACGCCTAATATAGCCTAGGCAACCGCTTAACGACAAAGACCCGCTCCGGCGGGTCTTTTTGTATTTGAGAGAGCGATCTTCTACCCACTTGCCTCTAACAACCGGCCGTTAAAAGAATCGTTGGAGACGATGTACTCGGCATTGCGAATAAATTCATCATCAATGCCGCTGTTCGCCTGGTGACGATGGCGCGGAACAATACCGCCGACACGAATTTTCAGCGCTGATAGTTCCTTCGCCCACCGCTGGGTCAAACCGCCAATCATGGCGTTGGCAACCGTATCCGGCGTGAGGTGGGTGCCCGCGACATTAATGATCACCCCAGGTGTGCCGCGTTGTTGCATGCATTCTGCTGCGCGTTGGACCACCAGAAAATATTGTGACGTGGTATCACTGAGTGTTTTGGGTGTGTCCCATTGATTGTCACTGTCAAAAAGCTTAGGCAGGATATCCCCTTGCCAATGATTAATGAGCACATCAATGCCACCAAAAAGCCGAGTGACTTGGGTGAACGCATCGTGAATCGAATCAGGCTCATGATCGGCGAGACAAATAGGCTGAACACGCCCCAAGTAGTCGCGACATTGATCGGCACTTAGGCGTAGTGCTGGCCACTCGGTATCGAGCAAAACCACGTTTGCGCCAAGCGAGCAAAAGTGCTCAGCCATGGCGCGTCCGGACGGTGAGCCACCTGCGGTAATGACGACCACTGCGCTATCGATCTTCATGAGAGTTTCCTCATAATTATCAGTCTGTTAAAACAACCTGATGCATTTATTTACCCAAGTAAGTCACGAGAAAGTGACAGCTTACTCACACCTTATTCAAGCGTGGGAGTGTAATACTGGACCATAAATACGAGGACTGCGAAAAAAAGACGCAAAACGTCAGGACGAATGGCAAAAAGAATATCGGGAATCTATAGAGGATCACAGTTTGATAAAGGATCAACAAATGTCATCAAGATCGACTTGCGATCTGACGCATTATGCGCTCACACGCATTTTATCGAAGCAATGCGAAGTGGTGAGTTTTTCATACAAGGTGGCAGGGTTATAGGCGGGGCGCTTGGGCTCGGTATCGGCTAAATGACGGCGCTCGTGGCCAGACAAATTATGATAGACCGCCTCATCAAAACCGTGTGTGCCTTGAGGGGGATAATGCATTGCCGCTGGGGCAAGCTGAAAGCGTAGATTCGCGCTGGCAATGCCGCCGCGGTGAAAGGCATCGGCTTGTGCCCCTGCACGCAAATAGTCTTGTTCATTGCTCGCGGCAAGAGGTTGCGGCTCAGCCAGCTGGAACTGCTGACGGAGTACCTGATCATTACTGACGGGCTTATCGACGGGTGTCAGTGGGGTTGACTCGTTGGCATCCGCTGACAATAAGGCCATCATCAGGGCAAAGTCGGAACGACGACCTTGTACCACCGCTTGGTTTAGGTTGTCCCCAAACTGAACGTCGCTAATCAGCTGCGCTTTGTCGATGGTATGGATAGTCACTGTGGTTACCCTAGTTATGACCTGGTCGATAATGGTGATAACTAGGGTATCGGCCGCGAGAATAAAACTTTAACACTTTTATTTTATCCTACGCCTGTCTGTGCGGTCTTGTATTCTCTATGGATGTACACGGGAAATTAGCCTGCTTGGGCAAGCCGCGGTTGCAAGGGCTGCGTGCTCTGACCCGCAAAATGCTGCATCGAAAACGCCACCCGGTCTTCCGGTAAAGGCGGATAGCGACAAGGTGGCAGCGATTCGATTAGGGCAAGACGCGGAAGCAGGCCACATCCATTGGCAATTTGAATGGCGAGGCCTGGGCGAGCATTGAGCTCCAGTACCATTGGACCTTTATCTTTATCCAGCACCATATCGGTGCCCATATAACCCAAATCTGTCATTTCCCATGCGCTGGCGGCGAGGGTCAGCAGCTGCTGCCAGTGAGGCACTTTCAGGGTATAAAGGTCATGTTCCGTGTCCGGGTGATGGGTGATAGGACGGTTAAATTGCACCGCCTTTAGCGCCTTACCGGTGGCCATATCTAGCCCGACGCCTACTGCCCCTTGGTGCAAATTGGCCTTGCCATCAGATGCGGAGGTCGACAGCCGCATCATCGCCATCACCGGATACCCTTGAAACACAATCACGCGAATATCAGGGACACCTTCATAGCTAAAACCGCTGAAGCTGTCGTCGAACGCGATCAAGTTCTCGACCACGGCGACATCCGCTTTGCCACCGAGCGAGAACAGACCCGCGAGCGTATTGGTGATATGACGTTCAACATCGATGTGGCTCACGGTCTTGCCAGAGGCCTTGGTATAGACCCCTTGATGATTTTTCGTCACCACTAAGATGCCTTTCCCGCCAGAGCCCTGTGCAGGCTTAATCACAAAGCCGGGCCAATTGGCGACCATGGCGTGGATGCGTTTGACATCCGCTTGGCTATCAATCACACCGATTAACTCAGGGACGGTAGCGCCGGCTTGCTGGGCGATCAACTTGGTTTTAAGTTTGTCATCCACTAATGGATAAAGACGCCTATCGTTGTAACGACCAATGTAACGGATATTACGCTGGTTCATTCCCATAATGCCGGCGTGACGCAGGCGAAAGGGAGAGGCGAACCTTGAAAAGAATTTAATCATCACGACCGCTCCCATCCTGATGTGCTAACGGGCGAAACCGCTTCAACTCCGACAAGCGGTAGCCGGTGTAATTACCCAGCATTAATATCAATGCCAAGATCACTAGCTGCAAGCCAATAAAGTTAAAGGTCAGATGCCGGACCAACTCATTGGTCATCGCCAAATACACCAACACCGCAGTGACGAGTGAGCCACCGCCTTGAATCACCACTTCCTTCGCTCCTTCTTCTTCCCACAAAATCGACATTCGCTCGATGGTCCACGACAAAATGATCATCGGGAAGAAGGTAATGGTGAGTCCCTCCATTAAGCCAATGTGGAAAGCAATCACGCTAAAGACGGAAATAATCAGGATCACGGTAATAATCACGGCCGATATACGTGCTACCAAGAGTAAATTGAGCCGGGACAAGTAGCTTCTGATCACCAGCCCCGTACCGACAATGAGTACAAAGCCAACAATACCGGTAATGAGCTGGGTCTGGACAAAGGCGACGGCAATGAGCACTGGCATAAAGGTACCAGAGGTTTTGAGCCCCACAATCACCCGCAAGAACACCACAATGAGCGCACCGATTGGGATCAGCATGATGGTTTTGAACATCGCTTGCTCTTCAATCGGCAAGCTATGAATCGAGAAGTTAAGCAAATCGTCGGCCGACACCTTGGCCGAGGTGGCCTGTTGCGGACTGATATCTTGCGAAATGATGGAGAAATGCACCTGGCTGTGCTCACCGCCCATCACTTCAAGCAGCGGCCCGCCATGTTGGTTCCATAACAGCGTGTTATCGTGATGGCCATTTTGGCCGCTCACCAAGTCAAACAAATGCCAGCGGCTGTCTTGCCACACTTGCAACATGGGAGAAATGCTTTGTCGACGCCGGCCATCCTCAAGCTCTAAACCGCCCACTACGCGCGCATGAATGCCTTCAAGGGCCAAGGTTTTGCGCAGGGCGTCGGGTTTATCCAGTGTGTTGAGCAGCAGCGCCGCGTTTTGACTATCAGGACTATTAAGCTGCTTGATCAGCTCGCGGGTCAAAGTAATGTTATCGGCAGAGCGAGCACGAGCACGGTCAAGCAAAGCGAGTGCGGCGTTTTTAGCCGCATTATCCATGACAGGCGTCGCCACCGCGTCATCCTCTGGTGGGGTCATGGTGTAGCGCGCACTGTCATCGACCAGCATCTGGTTTTTAAAATAAAGGGTTTGCTCACCGTTGGCTTGGCGCGTCGACCACTGTGCTTGGCGGCCATGTTCAGTGTTAAGCAATGAAAAGCCATAGCCTGCCGAGGAGGTGCTCTCATCGATAAGCGTAAGCCCAGGTTGGCTATCTGGTGCAGCAAGGCTAACTTTTACTGGGCCATCGTCGGCGTCAAAGTTAATTCTGGCCTCAATTTGCCAGACTTGGCGGGTGTCATCCGCTTGCCAAGGCACCCCATAGCCTAGGTGACGATAGGCACTGAGTGCGATACCGGCCAAAATTAAAAAACCGATCAAAAAGTAAAAAGGAACCCGTGAAACCATGTCGATTACCTATTTTCGAAGAGCCTAGCTTTTCGTAAAGCCTATTCTTGTAGAGCCGATTCTTTAGACGCTGATGGCGGCTGACGATCATCATCACTAGGCTCCGGGGGAGTGTCCGGCTGATATTGCGGATGAATGTGCACTTGGCTGACATCTACCACGGCTAAATCTTTAAAAAACGAGCGGCCCAATAATACGGGGTATTCCATATTGGTGCGATCCGCGAGGGTAAATTCGGTTTTTTCGTGAATGTTACCCACCCGGATCCACGCTTCAACCACGGGGCGGCGGTCAGTTTTATCGGTCGATGATTGCCGTATACGCACCCAGCGCTTTACGGGCATTTCCATAAATACCGACTGGTCATTATTTTCACTGTGATTGACATTAAACTTGACCCAGGTGTCACCATCGCGCTCAAATTCTTGAATATCTACCGCATTGAGCGACGAGGTTGCCGCACCGGTATCTACGCGCGATTGGAAGGTGGATTTGGTTTCATCAAACCAAATCCACTCACGTGCGCCGAGGACTACTTTGTCGTTATTCACGGGTACCCGGACCACTTTTTCTTGGATTCTAACTTCCGGTTTTGGGTTGACGAAATTGGCATACATTTTTGCCTGAGTCCGCTGCATGACGTTTAATTTATCAGCCAGTTGACGCATCTCGTCGGTCAATACGGTCAGGGTTTTGTCATGCGCTTTTAATTGGTCCTGTGTGGCCGTTTGTTGCTCATGCACATGGGTGGCGGTGGAATGAATGGTGTTTAGCGTTTCTTTGTGCTGGTGCTGTGAAGTCAAGGTACAGCCAGAAACGATAACGAGCAAACCACCAATCAATGTGTAGCGATAAACCATGTAAAACCCTCGGCGCTGGAAAGATAGTTCTAGTATATGCTTGAAATATAGCTTGTCGATTACTTAGTCGCGAAGCCGATTTGTATTTCATCAGTCGGTTTATGTTGCTTAGCCTGACAGGAAGGATGAAACGACAAGCCGTGGACGCAGATTCTAAAGGATGCGACCAAGATGGATAGAGGGATTCTGTCAAATGTTAGTCAGAATTAACTAAACGTTGATTATCTCAACGCTATCGGTGAAAAATTGCCCGAAAACAGGCAGTCGCGCCCTTGTGCATAAAGTGAACAACAATAAAAGGGCGCAGATCGCGACATCAGCGTCAGCGTTGCGTGTGCTCTAGGTCAAATTAACTACACTAGGTAACATTAACCACAGCACACGCCGCCTGGCGCGATTTAATCAGGATTGCGCGCCACTAAAATTGCGCGTTTAGGCGCCGGATACCCTTCGATGGTTTGCGCGGGATTATCTGGGTTTAGGTAATCTGGCAGCGAGTTATGGGTCATCCACTCGGTACTGCGCTGTTCATCCGTGGTGGTGACGCACTCGTCGACAATACGCACATCGACAAATCCGACTTTTTCCAGCCAGACTTTTAACGCACGCGCGGACGGGAAAAAGTAGACGTTGCGCATTTGTGCATAGCGACTGGTCGGCGCCAACACCGCGTTTTCGTCTCCATCGATCACTAAGGTTTCCAGCACCAACTCGCCATCTTTGCGCAACTGATCTTTGAGTTGCATTAGATGGTCGAGGGGGGAGCGGCGATGGTACAGCACGCCCATGCTGAATACGGTGTCGAACGCGCGTAGCGCAGGGAGTTTCTCGATCCCTAAAGGCAACAAGTGTGCGCGCTGATCGTTACCCATCAAGCGGCGAATGGCATCGAATTGCATCAAGAAAAGCTCTGATGGATCGATGCCCACGGTCAGTTCGGCCCCTTCGCCCAACATGCGCCACATGTGATAACCATTGCCGCAACCGACATCAAGCACATAACGCCCTTTTAGCGGCGAAATATGCGGCAGCACCCGATCCCACTTCCAATCGGAGCGCCATTCGGTATCAATATCAATGCCGTGTACTTGGTACGGGCCTTTACGCCAAGGGTGCAAGGTGCGTAATAAGTTTTCTAATTTTTTGCGCTCGCCATTAGGTAAGCTACTGTCATCACCTATACGCACCGCGTCTTTCAGTTCAACTGTCTCGGGCGCAGTGGTTGGTATCTTGTGCAGGACTTTTATCCACTTAGGCATATCGCCATGCGGCTGGTGTTGCCACTCGGCTAACTGCGCTGGCAACACCTCGAGCCAATGGCTTAAGCGGTTTTTAGCAATCAGCTGATAAAAATCGGAAAAATCAAACATCAGATTACTCGTACTATCAGGTTGGTCTTACTTAATGGCGAGCATCGAACCAAAGTTAAAACACTGGAACCACATGGCGACGCTGCTAAAGCCAATGGCATTAAGTCGCGCTTGGTGGGTGGTAATACTGTCTGGGCGCATCACATTCTCAAGTGCACTGCGCTTTTGGCTGATCTCAAGCTCGCTATAGCCATTGGCGCGCTTAAAGTCGTGGTGTAAATCGATCAGCAACTCATTGGCGGTATCATCTTCAAAGCGGTACTTCTCGGATAAAATCAGGATCCCACCTGGCTTCAAGCCTTGATAAATGCGAGTGAGTAGGGCTTGGCGATCGTCAGGGCTTAAAAACTGTAGGGTAAAATTGAGTACCACCATCGACGCATTGGTTATCTCGACATCGCGAATATCGGCTTCGCGAACCTCAACATCGGCGGCGCCGCGATACGCGTTAACATGCAAGCGACAACGCTCAACCATGGCTTGAGAGTTATCCACCGCGATGATTTTGCAGCTGTCATGAGCGATATGACGGCGCATCGATAAAGTGGCTGCGCCCAATGAGCAGCCCAGATCGTAAATGTGGCTGTCAGGGGTGGCAAAGCGTTTGGCCAGCATGCCAATGGCCGAAATGATATTGCTGTATCCCGGCACCGAGCGCTGGATCATATCCGGGAACACTTCGGCGACATTTTCATCGAAGGTGAAGTCGCCCATTTTCTCGATAGGCGCAGCGAAAATTTTATCCTGATTAGCCATGTAAGCCCCTACACATCAGCCTAGCAGGCAGGTTCTCGCGCATGACGCGCGTAAACCCTGCCACAAAAGCGGCGTATTGTAGTGAATTTTTCTGCCCCTGTCTGCACGGTGAGCGCGCCGCGTGGGGCGGACATTAAAACAATGCCCCTTGCTGGCTTTGCGCGGCGCGCGTGACGGAAGCCAGTGGCGTTGATAAATCAAGACGTTGATACAAGTGCGCAGCCAGTGCAGGGGCTTGGTCGTTATCTGAGGTATGAATCATTAAATAGGGCGTTTTGCCCGCGGCGATCCATTGGGATAAGCGTGAGATCCAAGGGTCAAAAAACGCGCTGTTTTCGGGCAAGTCCGGATGGCCGATAAAACGCACCATGGGAGCATCGCTGGTGGCGATGGCATGCACGGGCACCCGGGGTTTTTTCTTTTGCGCATCAATAATCGCTGGGGTGTCGGGTTTAGCCGCAAACACCGGGCGGCTGTCCATGATCACACGGTTGGCGTGATGATCGATCAACAGCCGGTTGAGTGCTTTCTCTGCGTCGCCTTTGGCAAAAAAGGCGGGGTGGCGCACCTCTACCCCAAGGGAAAACTCGCGGGGTAGCGACTCAAGAAATGTCGCTAAGCTTGTTAAACCCTCCGGGCCAAAACGCGCTGGCAGCTGAATGGTCCACTGACCAATATGGTCATGGAGCGGGGCCATCAGCTTGATAAAGTCAGCGGTTAAGTCTTGCGCATGGCGCAGCTGACATTGGTGGGTAATGGTTTTTGGCAGCTTAAAGGTAAATTGAAAGCTGTCTGGAATGGCGGCCGCCCAATTATTCACCGTTTGCGGCGACGGGGAGGCGTAAAAGGTCGTATTTCCTTCAACCGTGTTAAACACCTCGGCATAGCGGGCTAAACGCTCGCCCGACTTGGTGCCTGGCGGGTAAAAATGATGCTGCCAACTAGGATGAGACCATTGCGTCAGCCCCAATCGTAAGGGCGGATTTAGGTCTTGGTGTAATAGGGATACCATGCCCGTAATGATGCCTTGCCAACCAATAGGGCACTAGCCTAAAAGGAATTGAACAAAAAAACTATCGGTTTTAAGCGCGATCGCTTTACCAAGAGCGGGGCTTTTCCTTTATAATGGCAGGCTTTGACAGTAACGGCACTCATGGGGGCGTACCGTCAGGTACGACAGACGCTGTTACCCGAATTCCCCTCAGTATTTGGCAGGCTTGTGCCCCAGGGGCAAGCGGAATCATCAGAACAGATCAGGAATAATCTATGCGCACCCAATATTGTGGTCACCTGAATAAAGCCCACGTCGGGCAAGAAGTAAGTCTTTGTGGTTGGGTTAACCGCCGCCGTGATTTGGGCGGCTTGATTTTTATCGACATGCGCGACCGTGAGGGTCTGGTGCAAGTTGTGATTGACCCTGATATGGGTGATGTTTACGAGCAAGCAAACAAATTGCGTAACGAATTTTGCCTGACCATCCGTGGTGAAGTGCGTGCGCGTCCAGAGAGCCAGATCAACAGTGATATGGCCACTGGCGAAGTGGAAGTGGTGGCGAAAGGGTTGGAGATCATCAACCGCAGCGCACCGATGCCGATTGACTTTAACCAGTTTATTTCCGAAGAGCAGCGCCTGAAGTATCGCTACCTTGACTTGCGCCGCCCTGAGATGAGCGATCGGATTAAACTGCGTGCCAAAGCCACCAGCTTTGTCCGTCGTTTCCTTGATGATAATGACTTTTTAGACATCGAAACCCCAGTACTGACTAAAGCGACCCCAGAAGGCGCACGTGATTACTTGGTGCCAAGCCGTGTGCACAAAGGCAACTTTTATGCGCTGCCGCAATCACCACAGCTGTTTAAACAGCTGTTGATGATGTCCGGGTTCGATCGTTACTACCAAATCGTGAAGTGCTTCCGTGATGAAGATTTGCGTGCCGATCGCCAGCCAGAATTTACCCAGATTGATATCGAAACCTCGTTTATGAGCGCCGACCAAGTGCGCGAGGTAACCGAGCAATTGATCCGTGACATGTGGCAATCACTGCTTAATGTCGACTTGGGCGCGTTCCCCACCATGAAGTATGAAGAAGCGATGCGCCGTTTTGGCTCCGACAAGCCAGATTTGCGTAACCCGCTCGAAATCGTCGATGTAGCAGACATCGTTAAAGATGTTGAATTTAAAGTGTTCTCTGGCCCGGCAAACGATGAAAAAGGCCGCGTGGCTGTGATTCGTGTACCAGGCGGTGCCAGCTTGTCGCGCAAGCAGATTGATGAATACACCCACTTTGTTGGCATTTACGGCGCCAAAGGCTTGGCGTGGATGAAAGTCAACGACCGCGACGCCGGTTTTGATGGCATTCAATCGCCGGTGGCCAAGTTCCTCAATGCCGAAGTGGTAGAAAGCATTCTGTCACGCACCGAGGCGCAAACCGGTGACATTATCCTATTCGGCGCAGACAAAAAGTCTGTCGTTACCGAAGCGCTTGGCGCACTGCGTGTGAAGTTAGGCCTGGATCTTGAGCTGACCGACACCCAAGCGTGGGCACCATTGTGGGTGATTGACTTCCCAATGTTTGAGGAAGACGACGAAGGTAACTTGCATGCGATGCACCACCCGTTCACTGCGCCGACAGACGTGACACCTGAAGAGCTGGTGGCAAACCCGGCGGCGGCGAACTCCAACGCCTACGACATGGTGATTAATGGCTACGAAGTGGGCGGTGGCTCGGTCCGTATCCATAACCCAGAAATGCAAGCCGCGGTATTTGAGACGCTGGGCATTGATGAGCAAGAGCAGCGCAAGAAATTCGGCTTCTTGCTGGATGCGTTGCAATACGGCACCCCACCACACGCAGGTCTGGCGTTTGGTATGGATCGCCTGGTGATGTTGCTATCCGGCACCGAAAACATTCGCGACGTGATTGCCTTCCCGAAAACCACTGCAGCGGCCTGCTTGATGACTGACGCGCCAAGCCTGGCCAATGACGCGGCGCTTGAAGAGCTGGCGCTGAGCATTACCGCGGCGGCAGAGCAAAACGAACACAGCGAATAAATTCGCCTGATGACGGGCAAATAGCCTTGCCCGTCTTATCCTTGGGGCCGATAACTGCCGCAATCACGCGGTGATATCACGGCTGCAAGGTCACTGTCTCAACGCGCCTCAGACTGAAAAGCCAAGGCGCGTTTTTTCTTATAACTCCTTTCACGTGAGGGGAGCGCAAAAAAACGGAGAGTCGATATGGCAGGTCACAGTAAGTGGTCGAACATTAAACACCGTAAAGCCGCTCAAGACGCGAAGCGCGGTAAGATTTTCACCAAACTTATCCGAGAAATTGTGGTGGCAACCAAAGAAGGTGGCCCCGAGGCGGAAACCAACCCACGTTTGCGTGCCGCGGTGGATAAAGCGCTATCAAACAACATGACGCGCGACACCATCAACCGTGCGATTTCACGCGGGGCGGGCGGCGAAGGTGACGAAAATATGGAAACCGTCATCTATGAAGGCTATGGCCCCGCGGGCACTGCGGTGATGGTGGAGTGCATGACCGATAACCGCAACCGCACGGTATCAGGCGTGCGCCATGCGTTTTCCAAATCCGGTGGTAACCTGGGGACCGATGGTTCAGTCAGCTTCTTATTCGATAAAAAAGGGGTGATCACCTATGCCTCTGGCCTTGAAGAAGATGCGGTGATGGAAGCGGCGCTCGAAGGCGGCGCGGACGATGTGGTCACCTATGACGACGGTTCAATGGATGTGTACACCACGCCTAATGACTTTGGCTATGTGAAAGATGCACTGGATAAAGCCGGGTTTGAGGCTGAACGTGCCGAAGTGACGCAGGTGCCATCCACCAAAGCGGAGTTAGATGCAGACACGGCCCCGAAACTGCTGCGCTTGATCGATACGTTAGAAGACCTTGACGATGTGCAAGAAGTCTACCATAACGGTGATATATCGGACGAAGTGGCAGCGAGTTTAAGCTAAATGGCAGTGATACTGGGAATTGACCCAGGTTCGCGGATCACCGGTTATGGGGTGATCCGCCAACATGGTCGGCATCTAGAATATCTCGGTAGTGGCTGTATTCGCACCGAGACCGACGACTTACCCGGTCGACTAAAGCATATCTACGCAGGCGTGAGCGAAGTCATCACGCAATTTCAGCCGGATAACTTTGCCATTGAGCAAGTATTTATGGCTCGCAACGCGGATTCAGCGCTTAAACTGGGTCAAGCACGCGGCAGTGCCATTGTTGCGGCGGTAAACGCCGATTTACCTGTCTCTGAATATGCCGCTAGGCTTATCAAGCAAGCCGTAGTGGGAAAAGGCAGCGCGGATAAAAAGCAAGTCCAGCATATGGTCACCCATATGTTGAAACTTAGTGCCACCCCGCAAGCCGATGCCGCCGATGCTCTCGCGGTTGCCATTTGCCATGCTCACACCAACCACACCCTCATCGCCATGGCCGGCAAAGCCAACGCCGCCCGCCGCGGCCGGTATCGGTAAAAGCGCCTAGGGATTTCGAATACAGAGCGCTTCGCTTACAGAATACGGGAAGAGCAGGAAGTAGCGCCTAGGTCCTAGGATCCTAGGCCCTAGGAACTTTTTCTACAGGGACAGGCACGTTACGCTTTTCCGTAATCCGTAATCCGTAATCCGTAATCCGTAATCCGTAATCCGTATCCCCCTCAATCCGACTGGATATAGATCCAGTTATTCTTTATCCTTGGAGGCAAAGTAACAAACTGAGATGCGATTGTGATAGGCCGATTACAGGGAACCCTGATAGAAAAGCAACCTCCTGAGATTTTGATCGATGTGAACGGCGTCGGCTATGAAGTGAGCATGCCGATGAACTGCTTGTATCAATTGCCGGAGGTGGGCGAAACTGCCACCGTGTACACGCATTTTGTGGTGCGTGAAGATGCGCAACTTCTCTATGGTTTTAGCGGTAAACGTGAGCGGGCGCTGTTTCGGGAAGTGATCAAGGCCAATGGTGTGGGACCTAAACTGGGGTTAGCGATTTTATCGGGGATGACGGCTAACCACTTTGTCGACAGTGTCGAGCACAACGATGTCTCGACCCTGGTTAAAATCCCCGGTGTGGGCAAGAAGACCGCGGAACGTTTGGTGGTTGAAATGCGTGACCGGCTTAAAAATTGGGAAGCGTTCGATCTCTTTACCCCGCACACGGATGCTGCGACGGCTGAGGGCGCAGCCCTGCGCGCAGCGCCAACCACCATATCGTCTGCCGCGGATGAGGCGGTAAGCGCCTTGGTCGCACTGGGTTATAAAGCGGCGCAGGCGGAGAAAGTGGTTAAACAAATTGCAACTGATGACATGAGCAGCGAAGACGTGATCCGTCACGCGCTGCGTTCAATGGTGTAACCCATGATAGAAGCTGATCGTTTAATCTCGGCGCAAACCACCCCTGATCGGGAAGAAGAGGTGATCGACCGCGCGATTCGTCCTAAGTTATTGGAAGACTACCAGGGGCAAAATCACGTCCGTGATCAAATGGAAATCTTTATCCATGCTGCGCGTAAACGCCAAGAGGCGCTCGATCATCTGTTGATTTTTGGCCCGCCAGGTCTGGGTAAAACCACCTTGGCCAATATTGTGGCCAATGAAATGGACGTCAATATTCGCACTACGTCGGGCCCCGTGTTAGAAAAAGCCGGCGATCTGGCCGCCTTGCTCACCAACCTTGAGCCTCATGATGTGCTGTTTATTGATGAAATCCATCGCTTAAGCCCAGTGGTAGAAGAAGTCTTGTACCCCGCGATGGAAGACTATCAGCTAGATATTATGATTGGTGAAGGGCCTGCCGCACGCTCAATCAAAATCGATTTACCGCCGTTTACCTTGATTGGAGCCACCACCCGCGCCGGCTCGTTGACATCGCCCTTGCGTGACCGGTTTGGTATTACTCAGCGTTTAGAGTATTACAGCGTGGGGGATCTAACCAGTATCGTGAAACGCAGCGCCCATTGCTTGGCATTATCAACCGACGAGGAAGGGGCGATGGAAGTGGCGCGTCGTTCTCGTGGTACGCCACGCATTGCCAACCGCTTGCTCCGTCGTGTGCGTGATTATGCCGAAGTAAAAGGCACGGGAGATATCAGTGCTGACATAGCCCAACGCGCGCTCGATATGCTCGATGTCGACAGCCAAGGGTTTGACTACATGGATCGCAAGCTACTCAATGCTATTATTGAGAAGTTCGATGGTGGGCCGGTGGGGCTTGATAACTTAGCGGCGGCGATTGGCGAAGAGAAAGACACCATCGAAGATGTGATTGAGCCTTATTTGATTCAACAAGGCTACCTGCAACGCACACCACGTGGTCGGATTGCCAGCCAGCGTGCCTATTTGCACTTTGGCTTTGATTTGCCGAAAACCTAGTCGGCTAAGACTGAGCGGAAAATCCTCGCAAACTTTAATCAAGATCAAGACGTTTTTTTCTAAAACAGCCCCATTGGCCGACAACCAATGGGTTTTTTTGATCTAGATTAAGGTTATGTAGCACGTGAACCCTTATCGTAACCCCATCTGCTAGCGGTTGCTGGTGACGAGACAATGAGAAGTGGCTTCCGTTAATGCCTCCGTCTCACCCAGTTTCTTCGCGGTTAATCACAGTTTTGTATCTTGGTTGGTTTGCCTTATTGTTTTTGCAGCCGAGTCGACAAACCGAGCAAAACGCGATTAACACCCCATTGTTGTACCTATAATATTAGTTATACCTTAATTAGATAAAATTTAACTATAGAATAACCTTGGTGTTTCAACTTTGTAACATGCAAGCAGTCAATTAAGAAGTGTGTAGCTTTCCCCGCGCCAGCCAGTTGTTTTGACTGCCGTGTTGGGTGAGAGAGTAAAACGAGCGATACGCCAGTATCGGCACCGAAAACGGTGTAAAGGAGTGACCATGATTACCGATATCGTCGATTTATCGCGGCTGCAGTTTGCGCTGACCGCGATGTATCACTTCCTGTTTGTTCCTTTAACTCTGGGCATGGCATTTTTGCTGGCCATCATGGAATCGTTATACGTGATGACCGACAAGCAAATCTACAAAGACATGACCAAGTTTTGGGGCAAGCTGTTTGGAATTAACTTTGCGCTTGGGGTGGCCACTGGTCTCACCATGGAGTTTCAATTCGGAACCAACTGGGCCTACTATTCCCACTATGTCGGGGATATTTTTGGGGCCCCGCTTGCCATTGAAGGGCTGATGGCCTTCTTCCTTGAATCCACTTTTGTGGGCCTGTTCTTCTTTGGTTGGGATCGTCTCAGTAAGCGTCAACACTTGGTCACTACCTGGCTGGTGGCGTTAGGCTCTAACTTTTCCGCGCTATGGATTTTGGTCGCCAACGGCTGGATGCAAAACCCCGTGGGTTCAGAGTTTAACTTTGAAACCATGCGTATGGAGATGGTGAGCTTTGCTGATGTGGTCTTTAACCCCGTGGCACAGGTGAAGTTTGTTCACACCGTTGCTGCTGGCTATACCACAGGGGCGATGTTCATCCTTGGTATCAGTGCCTACTACCTGCTCAAAGGCCGTGATATTGCCTTTGCCCGCCGCTCGTTTGCGATTGCCGCCTCGTTTGGCATGGCGGCTATTTTGTCGGTAATCATCTTAGGTGATGAGTCCGGGTACGAGCTAGGCGATGTGCAGAAGGTCAAACTGGCAGCGATTGAGGCCGAATGGCACACCGAGGAAGCGCCAGCGGCGTTCACCGTGGTGGGGCTGCCGAATCAAGAAACCATGCAGACCGATTATGCGATCAAAATCCCTTATGCGATGGGGATCATTGCCACGCGCTCACTGGATAAAGAAGTGACAGGCTTAACCGATTTGATCGCTGAGCACGAGACTCGTATCCGCAACGGTATGCAGGCGTATGCGTTGTTGGAAAAACTGCGTGCCGGCGAGAAATCACCGGAAACCAAAGCCGCGTTCAATGAAGTGAAAAACGATCTCGGTTATGGCTTGCTCCTCAAACCGTACACCGATAAGGTGGTGGATGCGACGGAAGGGCAAATTCAGCAAGCGGCGCAAGACTCTATTCCGCAAGTGGCGCCTTTGTTCTGGAGCTTCAGGATCATGGTAGCCTGTGGCTTTGCGATGTTGTTTATTTTTGGCATGGCGTTCTGGCAAACCTGCCGTCAGCGTATCGATGAAAAACCCTGGTTACTGAAGCTTGCGCTGATTGGTATTCCGCTGCCGTGGATCGCATGCGAAGCCGGTTGGTTTGTTGCCGAGTATGGCCGTCAGCCTTGGGCGGTGGGGGAAATCCTCCCTGTGCATGTCGCGGCGTCTAACCTGGCCGCTGGCGATATTATTTTCTCGATGGTGGCGATTTGCTCGCTCTACACCGTTTTCCTCGTCGCCGAGCTTTATCTGATGTTCAAGTTTGCCCGCCTTGGGCCCAGCAGCCTGAAAACTGGCCGCTACCACTTTGAACAAAAAGGCAATCCAGAAGCGGATTTCAGCCGCCAGATTGAAGCATAAGGAGAGAGAGCATGTTTGATTATGAAATGTTACGCCTGATCTGGTGGGTGCTGATAGGCGTGTTACTGATTGGCTTTACCGTCACCGATGGCTTTGATATGGGGGTGGGCGCTTTGCTTACCCTGATCGGCAAAACCGACAGCGAACGTCGGGTGATGATTAATGCTGTTGCCCCTCACTGGGAAGGTAACCAAGTCTGGTTAGTGACTGCTGGCGGGGCGCTCTTTGCTGCTTGGCCGTTGGTGTATGCGGTTTCCTTTTCTGGTTTTTATATCGCGATGGTGGTCACGCTGGCGGCGCTGTTTTTCCGTCCCATGGGCTTTGACTATCGCTCAAAAATCGATGATCCACGCTGGCGCACCGCGTGGGATTGGGGCCTGGTCCTGGGAGGTTTTGTGCCACCGGTCATTTTCGGGGTCGCCTTTGGTAATCTCCTACAAGGGGTCCCGTTCCAGCTTAGCGATCTTTTGATCCCAACCTACACCGGCGGCTTTTTTGCGCTGCTTAATCCCTTCGCACTGGTGTGTGGATTGGTGAGCCTGTTTATGGTGGTGTTGCAAGGGGCGACCTGGCTGCAACTGAAAACCACCGATGCGCTGCATGTACGTGCACGTAATGTGGCTCAGCTCTCTGCACTGCTTACCACAGTCCTCTTTGTGGCGGCAGGCTTCTGGGTACAAAATATGGATGGTTTTGTGGTGGTCAGTGATGCGGCGAATCAAGCGGCGTCTAACCCACTGGCAAAAGAGGTCGCACTGCAAAGCGGGGCTTGGATGCGTAACTACCAAGCGATGCCAATTCTCTGGTTAGCACCTCTGGTCGGTGCGGTGATGCCTTTATTTGCACTGCTGGCGTCGCGTCTTGAGCGTGGCGGCTGGGCCTTCTTGTTCTCGAGTTTAGCCGTGGCGGGCGTGATTTTGACCGCGGGGATCGCGATGTTCCCGTTTGTGATGCCATCGAGCACTTTCCCCGGCCACAGCTTGACCATGTGGGATGCCACCTCTAGCGAGCTGACCTTGTCAATTATGACGATTGTCGCCGCGGTGTTTGTGCCGATTATCTTGGCTTACACCCTGTGGTGCTACATTAAGATGTTTGGTCGTCTAGACGCGCAATATATTGAAGACAACACCCATTCACTGTACTGATTAAGGAGCTTGCATATGTGGTATTTCACGTGGATTCTTGGTGTGCTGCTGGCATGCGCCTTTGGCATTATCAATGCCTTATGGTTGGAGCACACCGAAGCGATGGATCACGACAATGAGTGAGCGCCAACCTGCGCCCTTAGGCCAGCATTTTACTGGCCTTTGGCGGCTGCTCTCATTGGCCAGTGCCCTGTGCTGGGGCGGCCAAGTGATGTGGGCGCCAGAAGCCTTTGCTCAGCGCATGGGTGGGGTGACGTTTCCGATGGGCGTGGGGCTGCTCTACGCGACCTGCGTCGGGGTGATCCATGCCGTCGGTTTCACCGCGCAAGGCAAGTGGAGCCGATGGCTCACCTGGCCGCCATTGGGATGGGGCGTCTCCCTTCTTTTGCTCGCCTTGATGTGGCTGCGCTAGTTGAGCCAACCGCTCGGTGAGCAAGTGCAAAATGACAAATGAATGACAAAAGCACCCAAGCGGTGCTTTTTTCATCACTCTAGCGTGAGTAATTGCGCGTTTTTTGCAGCACATCACTTCTCGACTGCTTGATGGGCGACCAATGCGCCAGCCGCGCGGTCTCGGCATTTCTATACATCCACAACTTAGGTATAGTAATTGCCTATCGAAAACCGATCATGGGTAAAGACATGACAGAATCAACGCCGTTTCGCTGGCCCATCCGTGTGTATTATGAAGACACGGACGCCGGGGGAGTGGTTTACCACGCCAATTACCTCAATTACTTTGAGCGGGCACGCACTGAACTGTTGCGTGAGATCGGTGTCAATCAACAAGCGCTCTTTGCCGAGCATACGGCCTTTGTGGTACGCCACATGGACATTGATTTTCACCGTGGCGCTCGGCTTGATGACGCGCTGGAGGTTGTCACTACAGTGTCAGCCATGGGGCGCGCCAGCATGACGTTTTGTCAAAGCTTGGTGAATTCTGATCAAAAAGCATTGTGTGCGGCGACGGTTAAGATAGCCTGTGTCGACCCAAAAAACATGAAACCCAAATCGATTCCAACACAGATTAAATCGGAGATGATGACGTGACCGCTGAACTTTCCATTCTCGACCTGTTTTTGCAAGCAAGTTTGCTTGTCAAGGGAGTGATGCTGATATTACTGGGTATGTCAGTGGTGTCTTGGGCGATGATCATCAAACGCTCCAAGGTCATGCAGCAAGCGTTTAGCAAAGCGGAACGCTTTGAAGACAGATTTTGGTCCGGGATCGATCTTTCTCAACTATTCCAAGAAGTGCAAGCACGCAAAGACAACTTGACCGGCAGTGAGAAGATTTTTTACGCCGGCTTTAAAGAATTCGCGCGTTTGCATCGCAGCAATGACAAAGTGCCTGAAGCGGTGATGGAAGGCACCTCGCGGGCGATGCGTGTGTCGCTATCAAAACAGGTGGAAGAGCTGGAAACCCACTTACCGTTTTTAGCCACCGTGGGTTCGATCAGCCCCTACATCGGTCTATTTGGCACCGTGTGGGGCATTATGCATGCCTTTATCGCCTTGGGTGCGGTGAAACAAGCCACGTTGGCGATGGTCGCGCCCGGGATTGCTGAAGCCTTGGTGGCAACCGCAATGGGCCTTTTCGCGGCTATCCCAGCGGTGATGGCGTACAACCGTCTGACGGCTAAAGTGGGCAAACTTGAGCACAACTACATGAACTTTATGGAAGAGTTCTCGAGCATTCTTCATCGTCAAGCGTTTGCGGCAACCCAGGAGTGATCCATGGCGTATCAACCTAAGCGGCGCAAGATGACGGCTGAAATCAATGTCGTCCCCTACATTGATGTGATGCTGGTACTGCTGATTATTTTTATGGTGACCGCCCCCTTCGTGACGCAGGGCGTGGATGTGGATCTGCCACAAACGGCACAAGCGAAAACCGCGGCAGAGCTAGCAGAAGAGGAAGACAGCGGCGCCTTTATCATTGTGGAAGTGGATAAAGACGGCCAACTCGGACTCAGTGTCAATAATGGCGATATGACGCGCGGTTTGAGCTTGGAAGAAATTCTGGTGCGCGTTAAAGCTGAGCTGCAGCTCAACCCCAAATCGCCCGTGTTAGTGGGCGGTGATGGCCGGGTGCCTTATTCAGAAATCATCCTGACGCTTGATGCATTAAACCAAGCTGGCGTGTCGTCAGTGGGCTTAATGACCGAGCCGTACGAGTCGTAGGTGAGGGTGATGAACGAGCCAAACGATAAACCAACCCACCAAAAGTCAGGCAAAGACTCGCTGATACCCGCGCTGGCGATATCAGCCGTGTTGCATGTGGTGTTAGTGATTGTGCTGTTGTGGGGCGCAGACTTTAGTTCTGACTCAACGCCAACCCCTAAAGCGGGGCGTGCGATTGATGCCACAGTGATTGATCCGGCCGTGGTCAATGCACAGGCGAAGAAAATTCGTGAGCAACGTAACCAGGCAAAGCGTGAAGAAGCGGAGCGACTCAAACGGTTAGAGCAGCAAGCGAAACGCCTTGAGCAGCAGCGTGAGCAAGAAGAGCAGCGCCTTCGCGACGTGAAGCGACAAAAGCTAGAAGCTGAGCGCCAAGCACGGGAAGAGCAAAAGCGGATTGCCGAGCAACAGGCCAAAGCGGAAGAGCAAGCGCGTATTGCCAAGCAAAAAGCCGAGCGGGCCGAACGCGAACGCCAGCGCAAGTTAGAAGAGAAGCGCAAAGCGGAACTCGCGGCGGAGAAAGCGGAAAAAGCGCGGCAAGAAAAGCTCGCTGCGCAACGTAAAGCCGAGGAAGAAGCGAAAAAAGCCGAAGCTGAGCGACAGCGCAAGCTTGCTGAACGTAAAAAAGCGGAAGAAGAGGCGCGCAAAGCCGAACAAGCACGCAAGGAAGCAGAGCGCAAAGCCCAGGAGGCGAAGCGACGACAACAAGAGCAAGAGGCGGCGCTGAACGATTTGTTCTCAGGCCTTGAGTCAGAAGCCAGCCAGCGGCAAAGCGCGCGCGGGCAATTTATTCAAGACGAAGTGGCGCGGTACGGCGCCATTTTTACACAGATGATCCAGCAACGGCTTATCGTTGACGATGGCTTAAGTGGCCAAGAGTGTGTGGTGAATATGCGCTTGTCGCCCACTGGCCTGCTACTTAATGTGGAAGAAAAGGCGGGCAACACGCGACTGTGCCGCGCGACCAAGACCGCGGTGGCGTCTGTGTCCCAGTTTCCAATGCCGGAAGATGGCGATATTATTGCCAAACTACGTGATATCGAGTTGACCGTTAGACCTAACTAAACGACAGGATACCAAACATGATGGAAGTGAGCCCCTGCGGTGGCACAAAGAGTGTGACAAGCAAGAGTCAGGATCGTTTGCGAACATGGCGTATCGCCGCGATGGTGATGCTTTTTGCCTGTCTGTCGATACTGACGCAACCGGCACACGCTGCGCTTAAATTGGTGATCACCGAAGGGGTGAATACCGCGCGCCCGATTGGCGTGATCCCGTTTCAATGGAAAGGGCAAGGCGAATTGCCGGAAGATATTTCTGGCGTAGTCGGCTCCGATTTACGCCGCAGCGGTAAGTTCAATCCGCTGGCGGTTAGCGAGATGCCGCAAACCCCGTATAGCGATACTGACGTAGATTACAACGCCTGGACCTCGCTGGGGGTGGATGCGGTGGTCACAGGCACCATTACTCCCACATCTGACGGTCGTTATCAGATTGACTACCAGCTGATTGATATCGTTCGAGGCCAGCTCACCGGCGGGGAAAGTAAAGGCCTAGGTGCCGATGGCAAGCTAGTGCAAACCGATGATCACTTACTGGTGAATAACCGCGCCACGGTCAAAGAGAGCGACTTACGCCGCTATGCGCACCGGATTTCCAATATTGTCTATGAGCAGCTCACCGGCGAAAAGGGCGCGTTCTTAACGCGTATCGCTTATGTGGTGATTGATAAAGAAAACGACTACCCCTACCAGCTGCGGTTATCGGATTACGACGGCTACAACGAGCGTTTGATCCTACGCTCCAAGCAGCCTTTGATGTCACCGTCTTGGTCACCGGATGGCCGCAAGCTCGCCTATGTCAGCTTTGAAAATGGCCAGGCAGAAATCTTCATCATGAACATTTACACCGGCCAACGTGAGAAAATTGCGTCATACCCTCGTCACAATGGATCGCCACAGTTTTCCCCTGATGGCAGCAAGTTAGCCTTGGTACTCTCCAAAACCGGTAGCTTGCAGGTGTATACCTTCGATTTGAACAGCAAAAAATTGACGCAAATTACCCATGGCCGTGCCAACAGCACCGAGCCATTTTGGGATCCTGATGGTAACTCGCTCATCTATACCTCTGACCGGGGTGGCAAACCACAGATTTATCGCGTAAATTTAGACGACGGAACTAGCCGACGGATCACGTGGCAAGGCAATCAGAACATGGGTGGGCAACTGACACCGGATGGCCGTCACTTGATTATGGTCAATCAATCATCGTCTGGCTATAACATTGCAAAGCAAGACTTAAACAGCGGGGCGGTGCAAATCCTAACCAAAACCTTGTTGGATGAGTCGCCAAGCATTGCGCCAAATGGCAGCATGGTGATTTACAGCTCGGTATATGGACGTAAGAATGTGTTGTCGCTCGTCTCTGTAGACGGCCGCTTTAAAGCGCGGTTACCGGCAACCAACGGGCGCGTGCGTGCACCAGCCTGGTCACCTTACCTGTAGTTTTTAAATTTTAAACAACGTACGCTAACTTTCTAGAAAAGGAAAATAGAATGCAAATCAATAAAGTACTGAAAGGTCTGGCGGTGGCACTGCCGATGTTTACACTGGCTGCGTGTAGCTCACACGATAGCTCAACAGGCAGTGGTTCTGGCCAATCAACCAACCAAAATGGCACCACCGTTGTTTCTCCTGTTGACGGCCAAGGCTCAATGACAGAGCAACAAATTCGTAACCAAGAGCTGCGTCAGTCGCAAACCGTTTACTTCAACTTTGACGACTCATCAGTACTGCCACAATACGAAGACATGCTGGATGCCCACGCGACTTACCTGCGTGCTAACCCAGCGATGGAAGTGGTCGTAGAAGGTCACGCTGACGAGCGCGGTACGCCTGAGTACAACATCGCCCTGGGCGAGCGTCGTGCCGAAGCGGTGTCTAAATACCTGCAAGCGCTGGGTGTACCGGCGAGCCAGATCTCTATCGTGAGCTATGGCGAAGAGAAGCCGTTGGTACTTGGCCAAAGCGAAGAAGCTTACGCCAAAAACCGTCGTGCGGTATTGGTATACTAATCCAGCCTTTTGGTAATGGATAAAGGATATGACAATGAACAGTAACTCTGTGCGAACCCTCGCGCTGGCGTTACTGGTGAGTGCGGCAGCCCCCGTGGCTGCCACACCTGCTCCGGTGACAGAAGTAGGGGCGGGCGGCACCGCCGTCGATCGTTTAGAGCGCATGCTCCAAGCACGCAACCAAATGCAACTGGATATGCAGCGCCAGCTTGACCAAATGGCGCAAGAGCTGAGCAATTTACGCGGTAACGTTGAGCGCAACAGCTATGACATTCAACAAATGGTTGAGCGTCAGCGCGACCTCTATCGAGAAATCGATACCCTAAGAACGGCGAAGCAATCAGCACCTGCAGAGCCTGACAAAAAGGCTGAAGACAAGTCAGCCGCGAACTACACCGCGGATCAAACTGAAAATGCAGCCTATGAAGCCGCCGTTAATCTGATCTTAAAAGAGAAAGATTACCAAGGGGCTACCAAAGCATTTAAAGCGTTTCTTTCACAATACCCAGAGTCGGTTTACACCGCCAATGCCCACTATTGGCTCGGTCAGCTTTATTTCTCCAAACGTAAGTTTGAACAAGCCAGCCAAGAATTCACGGCAGTCAGTGAGTTTAAAGACTCCAACAAACGCCCGGATGCCTTGCTGAAACTGGGCCTGATTGCACAAAAACAAGGTAACGGCGACCAAGCCAATCAATACTTCCAACAAGTGATTGATACCTACCCAGACTCAACCAGCGCCAAACAAGCCAAAAACGCGATGTAGGCAATAAGGTCCTAGAGTCCTAGGACCTAGGATCTAGGAGAATGAATACAGAGCGCTGCGCTTACAGAATACGGGAAAAGCAGAAAGCAGTGCCTAGGTCCTAGGATCCTAGGACCTAGGCACTTAGGTCTCCGTATCCCGTAATCTATTCCTAGGACCTAGGAACCAGGAACTAGGCTCTAAGACCTCGCTCTAGGACTCTAGCTCCACTCACGTTATACTACCCGGACTGGAAGCCTCGGACTGGAAGTAAGCATGAGTAATCCCATGAGCCAAGTAATTGAAACGTCGCAAAGGGTCTACCCCTTTCCGCCGAAACCTGTGGCATTGAGTGACGAAGAGAAAAAACAACACGTTGCACGCATCAAACAATTGTTAGAAGAAAAAGACGCGGTGCTTGTTGCTCACTATTACACGGATCCAGAGATCCAAGCCCTCGCGGAAGAAACCGGCGGATGTGTCGCAGACTCGTTAGAAATGGCCCGCTTTGGTAACCAACACTCAGCAAGTACCTTGATTGTCGCCGGTGTACGCTTTATGGGGGAAACCGCCAAAATTCTCACCCCAGAGAAAACCGTGCTAATGCCGACACTTAATGCGGAATGCTCGTTAGACTTAGGCTGCCCCGCGGATGAATTCACCGCGTTTTGTGATGCTAACCCTGATCATACCGTGGTGGTATACGCCAACACTTCCGCCGCCGTCAAAGCGCGTGCTGATTGGGTGGTGACGTCTAGCATTGCGTTAGAGATTGTTGAACACCTTGACAGCCAAGATAAGCCAATTATCTGGGCTCCAGATCGCCACCTTGGCGCCTACATCGAAAAAGAAACCGGTGCAGATATGCTGCTATGGCAGGGTGAGTGCGTGGTGCATGACGAATTTTCAGCTCAAGCGTTGGAAAAAATGAAACACCTTTATCCTGATGCCGCGATTCTCGTTCACCCAGAATCGCCTGCCAGTGTGGTCAAAATGGCGGATGCCGTCGGCTCAACCAGCCAGCTGATTAAAGCGGCACAAACGCTGCCGAACGAAAAGCTGATTGTCGCTACCGATAAAGGCATTTTTTATAAGATGCAGCAAATGGTGCCGGAAAAAGAACTTGTCGAAGCCCCCACCGCCGGCGCCGGCGCGACCTGTCGAAGCTGCGCCCATTGCCCATGGATGGCGATGAACGGCCTCAAAGCGATTGAAAACGCGCTTGAAAACGGCGGCGACGAGCATGAGATCCACGTTGACGACAAGGTGCGCGAAAAAGCGTTAATCCCGCTCAACCGCATGCTCAACTTTGCCGCTGAAATGAAGGGGTAAAGTGGTTCCTGGGGCCTAGGCTCCTAGATCCTAGGAAAAGATGACGGAATACTGAGAACTAAGTGCCTAGGATCCTAGGACCTAGGCACTGCCTTATGCTCTTCCCGTACTCCGTAAGCGAAGCGCTCTGTATTCAAAAATCCTGAACATCGCGTAGGTCGGACAAGCGCCGGTGCGGTGTTAATCATGAATACCCAAGCCAAAGCGCGCCCGTTGCACGGCGCCTCCGACATGGGAGGTTAAAATTAACACTGACCGTGATAGGCGCCCGCTGGCACTCTACACCTTTCCAACATCGTGTAGAGGCCCGTGTCATCGTCGCTAGGAGTTCCTTTGGATTACTTTACTTGCTTGGCTTCTTCGCGAATACGTGTGATGAGCTCAGACGATTGAGTTTGATGTTTGAGTACGATATCAACGGTGTAGGGAAGCGTCGATTGCTCGAGTTTATCTTGTATTATTGCTACATCATTGAATGTTAATGTGTTGCCCTCAAGCATGATGTCGATATCAGAATTATCTCTAAATGTGCCGGTTGCGCGAGAGCCAAAGATCCAGGCGTGTTGGACGCCAGGGTGGCTGAATACCATATCTTGGAGCAGTTGAAATTGATGGGGTTTTAACCCTATCTCCATCAAGAACGTGGCATTATTGTCCACTTTTATTCTCCAAATACCGCATGATCTCGGCAATAACAGGGGCATAATGTTTAACGATCAGTCTTTGCGCTTCGAGGGCATTTTGCTCGTCGTAGGTGTGCGAAAGCAAGTTTCGTTTTACTAGCGCGTCAAGCAAGGTTTCACACTGATCCGACGACAGATGGTTGGCTTCTAACGCTGTGCGAATGACACTGCGCGGCGATGCAACATCAAACCCTTCGTAGCTTAATAAGTCTTTTAAGGTTTTCCACGTGAGCTCAAAAGTAAACTCAAAGGTTTGCACGAGGCCTGCCAGCTCAAGTTCGTTATAGCTTTCTTGCCCGCAAGCGTTTTCAAGCCGACGTTGTGCTTTAGTCAGGTTTTGAAGTCGAAGTTGCCAGCGCTCCAGGTGTGTATCCGTCATTTTCACCTCCTTGCAGGGTTAGGTAATCGGTACCCGAATTTTGTCATACGCCGACACAACCACCAAAACATAAACTAGGCGTAGGTCGGCATAAGCGCCAGCACGATGCCAACAATTATCACAATGTATGCCGTGCGCCCGTTGCACGGCGCCATCCGATATCAAAGCCAACGATTAACTTCGATCGTGACAGGCGCCCGCGTTGGCCTATTTGTACGTATCCAACATCGGGTAAGGGCTTGCGCCATCGTCGCCAATCGAATCATTTGACGGAATACGGAGAACTAAGTGCCTAGGATCCTAGGACCTAGGCACTGATTTCTGCTCTTCCCGTACTCCGTAAGCGAAGCGCTCTGTATTCAAGGCCCTGTATACTATCGTCTAGGGCCTAGGGCCCTGATTTTATGCCCCTTCTGCATCTTCCGCCAATGCCGCGCCGTGGAGGGTTAAACCACACAACATGGTAGGCATGGCGTTAAAGATTTCCTCAAACTGTGCTAGCTCTTCCGCGCCTTGCGCTTCCATGGTAGAAAGTGCGGTTTCTGGGTCGTAAAGCAAGCTAATAGACAGCACTACGCCACCGAGTAGGGCATTACCATCAGTGTTTTCCGGCATCAGCGTTTCCCAGTCATCGCGGGTTAGGCTCCAGCCTTGCAACAACCCCTCGGCGAAATCGCGCGTCGCTTGGTTGACAATTTCAGCGTCATCCAGCAAACAGCCTTCCGGCCATTGCCAAGTTTTCTCCAACAACTGTTGGCGCTGTTCATTCCAAATATCCACAATCAGATTGGCGTACTGCTCAAACTGCTCATGGCTCTCAAATGGCGCTTGTTCTTCGCCCCCCCACATCACAGGAAGCCACTCGCTAGGACTAATAACATGAGGCGCGGCCGCCATCGCGGTGACGACACCACGAGTTTGCATTTCGTTAAGTAGCTGCTCGCTATCGGCATGCTGGGTGAGAAAGTCTGATAACGTCATAACACTCTTATTTGTATTTTGATCAATGCCGTGAGTTTAACAGCTTTCGCACTCGCGTGCTTCCATCGCTCGTACACTGTTGCTCAACACGTTGGCGACTGAATCGAGGGCAACTCAGTTTTTCCAGACATAATGATACTTTTGGTGATGGAATAGCCATTTAAACCCAAAGCCATCACCAACAGCTTGACCGCAAAGCAGCAACTCTCTATAGTACGCCCCGTTAACGCGATAGCGGGTAAGCCGATCACCCTCAATAAACAGCTCGCGTAACAGACAATATGGTGAGGTGTCCGAGTGGCTGAAGGAGCACGCCTGGAAAGCGTGTATACGGCAACGTATCGAGGGTTCGAATCCCTCTCTCACCGCCATCATTTAAAAAGCCGCCCTCATGGCGGTTTTTTGCTATGTATCGCTCACCGAACAATGATCTCAAGCCATTTTTACCCTCACAGCAATTGCCCAAGTTGCTTTTATCCCTTATCTAAAAACGCTAACCTAGTCGCAGTGGATAGTAAAGTAGCTTCGGCTCACTTTTTGCATCACCCACGCCATCATGCATTCAAAGGCAAACACTTGCCGTTAGATTGGCACCAAGACCCAAAGAGTATCAACTATGTTTAACAAGCAACTTTTAGCGATCCTTATCCCTCTAACCTTATCCGGTTGCGGCGGCGGCAGTGACGACAGCGGCGGCAGCCAACCCAAGCCAACCCCTAAGTATACCTTTGAGTTTGCTGCTCTTTATGCGAAATCAGACGCTAACAGCAGGTGTGCAGTTTATGGTGAAAAGCAAGATGGAAAACAGATACTGGCGACTAAAGATCGGATTATAAGTGGTATCGATACAACCGGAACGATTCTCATACAAGATGAACAAGGTGGCGTGACTGATACTTATGATATCGGCTCGAATAAATTAAGGATTAATCAGTCAATTGTCCCAGAAGAGGGCTATGTTACGTTTGTTCTGGCAGAGAAAGGTGATATCAGTGCGATATCCTATCAGAAAAATGCACTAAGTCAGTCTGTACTGTTTGGTTACCCTGTCGACAGCGTCAGTAATGATGATAGATGCGTAACCTCAGGCGCAACCAAGCCGGATGAACGAGAGTATTCAAATGTCAGGGTTGATGTTTCGAATGGCTCTGATGCGCATAGCGTTGGTATCACAACGCCAGATAAGCGAGCGCTTTCATCAAACTTTGGCGCTAAAACGGTCAGCAGAGCATTCAGGAGTGCATTAGGGGTAGGATATGCTCAAAAAGCTGCAGGCGACCCCAATAACACTGATATTTCAGATGTAGAGACGCCGCGAGAAATCACAGATTACAAATTCTTTAATCTGTCCGATAATGCCACAGAGGAACTTGACAAGTTAATCGAAAGCAACAGCTGGACAGCTCCCGCAAACACCTACAACCTAACCTCCGCCGCCCTCTATGCTGACTACCAGCAAACTCCCTATATTTGGCAAAACTTGCCTCACAGCGCGAGCGATACCATCACCTACCGCTATGATCCAGACAGTAACAATCTGGATTACTTTTTAACCGCAGAAGGAAGCGTGGACGCTTCAGGTGATCAATGGCAACTATCGACCGCGCAACAATTGTCTGATACACAACTAAGCGCGGGATTAGGTCGTACGGATCTGGCAGATAGCATCACAGCTCCACAACAGACAAACGCGAATATCGATGGAAGTGGAACGTTAACAGCCTATGGCAACGGTGCTGGCGGCCAAGCGGGGATTCAACGTATTGCTTATCAAGTTGCAGACGGTTCGACAACAGTCACACACGTTATCTATGCTGAAGCAAATGCTCAGCAAACCGTCCCATTGTTCGACAACAATACTATTGATTCACTAGTAAATGGTGCAGGTACATTATCTAATTATGATATCAGCGTGATGTACACAGAAAACGATCAAGCTTTGGCAGCGCTAATGGCAGAACACACCAATCCAAGTATTACTGATAATAGTGACCTAAGTGTGGATCCATTGCCCGTGCTCTTGACCACCTACGAGAGAGAGCAACTGGCTCGACAAAAGAAAATCATCGATCATTATCAAATATCGACGAGTAATCCTTAGGATCTAGAGCTTTTCTTGCTCTTTTCCGTTATCTGTAAGCGAAGCGCTCCGTATTCAATTTCCCGAATGCGGAGTACTGAATACGGAATACAGAAAGAGCAAGAACTCCAATGCGAGCACGGTCTGCTTTATCTAGTCTCTAGCCTTTAGTTTCTAGAAGCGAAGCGTCTCGTCCCTTTCCCGTCATCCATAATCTATTCCCTAGGTCCTAGGTCCTAGGATCTAGGACCTTTCCCCTAAATGCCCTAGGATCTTTCCCCTAGAGCCCCCACGTGATACCCTTTTTCTAGACATAACTTAAGGGAAATCCGATGAAAATTGCAGTTGCTGGAACAGGTTATGTGGGCCTGTCAAACGCTATGCTACTGGCGCAACACAACGAAGTGGTCGCACTCGACATTGTGGAAGAAAAGGTCAATCTTCTTAACAATCAACAATCCCCGATTGTCGATGCTGAAATAGAGCAATTTCTTGCCGAAAAACCACTTCACTTCACTGCCACTTTAGACAAAGAGCAGGCCTACCAAGGCGCGGACTTTGTGGTGATTGCTACTCCCACAGACTACGATCCCGAAACTAACTACTTTAATACCAGTTCAGTCGAGGCGGTGATTAAAGATGTGATGGAGATTAACCCAGAGGCGGTGATGGTGATCAAATCGACTGTGCCGGTCGGTTATACCGCTGAGATTAAACGCAAGATGGGTTGCGAAAATATCCTCTTCTCCCCTGAGTTCTTACGTGAAGGCAAAGCACTTTACGATAATTTATATCCATCACGAATAATTGTCGGTGAGCAATCCGAGCGCGCGCGCCAGTTCGCCACGCTGTTGCAACAAGGCGCAGTCAAATCGGGTATCTCGGTCTTGTTTACCCACTCCACCGAAGCCGAAGCGGTCAAGCTGTTCTCCAACACCTACTTGGCGATGCGGGTGGCGTATTTTAACGAGTTGGATAGCTACGCCGAATCCCACGGTTTGGACGCACGCCAGATCATTGAAGGGGTAGGGCTAGACCCACGTATTGGCGATCACTACAACAACCCCTCGTTTGGCTACGGCGGTTACTGCCTGCCAAAAGACACCCGTCAACTATTGGCCAATTATCAAGATGTGCCCAATAACATCATTCAAGCCATTGTTGACGCCAACACTACCCGCAAAGACTTTATTGCTAATGCGATCATAAAGCGTGAACCTAAAGTCGTCGGCGTCTATCGCTTGGTGATGAAATCCGGCTCAGATAACTTCCGCGCCTCAGCGATTCAAGGGATCATGAAACGCATTAAAGCCAAAGGCATTGACGTGGTGGTATATGAGCCAGTGCTTGAAGAAAATACCTTCTTTAACTCAGACGTGATCAAAGACTTGGATACCTTCAAACAACGCGCCGACGTGATCGTTGCCAACCGTATGGTCGACGAGATCCGTGATGTAGAAAGCAAAGTCTACACCCGCGATTTGTTCGGAGCGGATTGAGGGAAGAACAGCCCCGTACTCGCATTGGGGCGCTTGCTTTTCCGTACTCTGTATTCAGTAATCTGTATGCGGGAATTGGAATACAGAGCGCCTCGCTTACAGAATACCGAAAAGAGCAGGAAGCAGTTCCTAGGACCTAGACCCTAGGAACTTTATCTACCAGGGCTGGCACAATAGGCTCTTTCCGTATTCCGTATTCCGTATTCCGTATTCCGTATTCCGTATTCCATAATCTTTCCCTAGGACCCTAGGATCTTACTCTCTTTCCGCTCCCTCCCTCGCAAAATCCTCCAAACACCATACAACGCAACTATCTACCTCGCTTATCCTCACCCGCACATTCATAACCGATGGATGATGCCATGTTATTTATTACCAGCCGTATTCCCGAGCAAGGCTCGCACAGTGAGGCTGGCCGCTGGTTAAGCTTTGATAACCAAAACACCGATATCTCAAAGTGGGTGTACTTTTGCCAACGCGCCGGGCAGGGTGAATACCAAGAGCTGACAGTCGCGCCGTTTATGGCCAAACTGAAAGCCTTGCCCGTACATACCCAAATACTCTTTTTTCTCCATGGTTATAACAACCAAATGGAAAGCCATATTTTCCCGATGGCACAGACCTTACAACATCAATGTGATCGCCTGTCACCCAACGCCATACTAGTGGTGCCGATTATCTGGCCGTGTGATGAAGATGGCCAGCTCGGCGTTATTGATGATTACTGGGATGACCAACTTGCCGCCACCGCGTCAGGCTTGGCGTTTAGCCGTTTATTGGCGATGTTTGATGACTGGCGTCGCGCCCCCGAGCAACAAACTAATCCGTGCAAACGGCGCATGAACCTACTCGCGCACTCCATGGGGAACCGCACGCTCATCAGCACCTTTCACCATTGGCACCAACATGCTGGACTCGATACCATGCCACAATGGTTTCGGCATATCTTTATGATGGCCGCCGATGTTGATAACCAAGCGCTAGAGCCGCACCAGCCAGGGAGAGCCGTCCTCGATGCCGCCAAACAAGTGCATATTTACTATGCCGCCGATGATTTAGCCATGGCTGCCTCAAAGGTGGTGAACGTACGCCACCGCACCGTCACCCGCCGCCTCGGCATGACCGGTCCTGAAAACCTTGACGCGCTTCCCGCCAACAAAGTGACGGTAACCGACTGCGACGCCTTTAATGACCAGTTCGATCCCCACTGGGGTCATACCTATTTTCTCACCGACGATAACGGCCACCCAAGCCCGTTGATAGAACAGATGATGGATAAGATGATAGGCACATAGGTGACACAAGCCCCAGCACGATGATGGATAGGTGCACATTGTAAACGGGTGCCTGTCACGATCGGGGATAATTTTAACCTTAATGTCGGATGGCGCGTAAAGCAGTTCCTAGGATCTAGGACCCTAGGATCTTCCCCCACCAAGGACGTAACCATGCCCAACACCTCACTAAACACCGACACCCTCAATGTCACTCACCATGGTGGCTATCAAACCGTGACTGGCTCGTGTCACCAAGTGGATATAAAACCAAGCGGTTTACGCTTGCTGATTGATTGCGGGCAATACCAAGGAGATGAAATGCGAGAGGCGAGGGTAAATCTTAATGGCAAACGCATTGATGCGTTGATCCTTACCCATGCCCATATTGACCACTGCGGTTTACTGCCTTGGCTACTGGCGTCGGGCTTTAACGGCCCCATTTATTGCACCGAAGCCACCGCTGCTTTGGTTCCGCTATTAATTGATGACACCTTAAAACTGCAACTTAATATGAATTACGGTGATCGTCAGCGGGTACTTGAGCGCATCCGCCAGTTGATGGTGACACTGCCTTACAACCGCTGGCATCGGCTAAAGCCCAAGCAACAAGGGCAGACAGCGACCTATCTGCGTTTTCAACCAGCCGGGCATATTTTGGGCTCGGCCTATGTTGAATTAAAACTGCCGGACCAACAACGGGTGGTGTTCTCTGGCGATTTAGGGCCCAGTGACACACCATTATTGCCCGACCCAACCCCGCCAAGTCGTGCCGATACCTTGTTTTTAGAATCCACCTACGGTCATAAAACCCATGAGTCCGTCGCCACGCGCGCACAGCGGCTAGGCGCCATTATTCAACGCTCACTCGAAGACGGTGGCGCGATATTGATCCCCGCATTCAGTGTCGGTCGCACCCAAGAGCTGTTGTTTGATATTGAGCAGCTTACTCACCAAAAGCAGCTTGATGATGCCCTCCCTATCATTCTTGACTCACCCATGGCGCAAAAAGTGACGCGTCACTATCGCCAGTTTAAAAAGCTGTGGAGCAAAGAGGCCAAAACCAAACTGAACCAACACCGTCATCCGTTAGCCTTTGAGCAATGCATTACCATTGATGAACACAGCCAACATATGGCGTTGGTGAATCGCCTCAAACAAACCGGCGAACCGGCCATTGTGGTCGCCGCCTCCGGCATGTGCCAAGGCGGACGGATTATGAACTATCTCGCCGCCTTGCTTGAAGACAAACGCACCGATGTGATTTTTGCCGGCTACCAAGCCCAACACACCCTTGGCCGTGATATCCAGCAAGGCAACAAACAAGTGTGGATAGACAACTCGCCAGTCACCGTCAACGCCCAAATCCACACAATCTCTGGTTACTCCGCCCACGCCGATCAAAACGACTTGGTCAAATTCGTGCAAGGCATCCAACCACCTCCCAAGCAGATCCACTTGATTCACGGCGAACCAGACAGTCAGCGGGAACTATCTGAGAGGCTCAAGTAGGCGGGAACAAGCAGCCTCGTGCGCGCATCGAGGCTCTTGCTCTTTCTGTACTCTGTATTCCGTAATCGGTATTCGGGAATTGGAATACGGAGCGCTTCGCTTACAGAGTACGGGAAGAGTGGGAAGCAATTCCTAGAACCGAGGATCCTAGACCCTAGGTTCTTTATCTACCAGAGCTGGCACGATACGCTTTTTCCGTATTCCGTATTCCGTATTCCGTATTCCGTATTCCGTATTCCGTATTCCGTAATCTCTTGTCTAGGACCTTTTCCAGTCTCTCCCCCATTCCGTGATCTACCCCTTCTTTTTAGGAGATAACATACTACAAACAAACACAGATGCCCCGTAGCACGTTATCTTTAAAGCAGTTTTTACAAAAACTGAAACTTTATCTGATCGCTAAAATGTGTAAACTGCGCTACGTACTAGGTTAAAACTACGTTTTGTACATTAAGCACTCATCGGTGCAGATCCACCAGTACTCATCGATTTGGCAAGCGCAACTCTTGGCGACAGAGATCACAGAGATGATGGTGTTTTACTGAAAAGTGGCTCTCAACTTGTAAAACATACCTTAAAACAGACGGTTACCGCGCCCAGGGGAGCGACACCTCCGGGCGGTAGCGTACCCAGGGAAAACGCATGAAGATCCGCGGCATGCCTGGGCTAGCCAGGGAAAACGCATGAAGATCCGCGGCATGCCTGGGCTAGCGATTTAATGACTTAGTTGTCAATTAAGGCTGAAAATCGTGCGTTGAACCATGTTTATT
>NZ_MEBQ01000006.1:0-95372 GCF_001722105.1 Salinivibrio sp. SS3
CAAAGGTTGAGTTGAATTAATTAGCAAGAGAAGAGTTTCAAAGCCGGGATTCAACGCAAGCGAATGATGTGCGCGATGGACCAAGAGTACCTCGCGACCGTGCTAGGAAGCCTTTCGTGACGCGGATGTTCATGCGTTTTCCGTGCGCGTATTCCAACATCGCGTGATCGTTTTCAGCATCGCCCATGCAAATCACCTCGTTAGGTTGAATACCTAAATGCGCCGCAATGGCGGCCACCCCCGCCCCTTTGTGGCTTGCAGGGTTTAAAAACTCGAGGAAGAAAGGCGCACTTTGCACGACCGTAAATTCCTCGCGTAGCGTGGATGGTAACGCACTGATCACTTCGTTTAACTTGCTTGGCTCTGCCACCATCAACACTTTGATAATCGGATGATCATCACTTAGGGTCTCGAAATCCATCACGGTAATATCCAGGCCGTTGATCTTGCCCTCAATCTCGGTATACGGATTCTGTGCGGGTGTAATCAAACCGTGCTCAGTACTAAAGGCATGCACAGAGGCTCCCAGTGCCTCGGCGTGCCGAGCCAATGTTTTAGCGGCTTTTCCGTCGAGCCCTTTTTGCAAGATCACCTTATCGGTCCCCACGTTTTTCACCATCGAGCCATTGTAATAAAGCACAAAGTCTTTATCTGAATAGATACCCAACTCATCCAGCTTAGGCTGCATGCCCTCAAGCGGCCGACCGGACGCCAATACCACAGTCACGCCTTTTTCACGCGCGCGGGCAATGGCTTGCTTATTCTCAGCAGAGATTGCTTTCTCGCTGTTCAACAAGGTGCCGTCCATATCCAAGGCGATTAATTTGTACATCGTTTACTCACTTCAACATCAAAATAAAATCAGAAACTTTCCCAGAACCGCAAACTAAACGCCGTGCCTACAACAACATATCGTCTTCAATCGCAATAAAGCGATCGACACTGTTCACCAAGGAATTAGCCGTTAGGGAAGGCACACCAAGCACGATCGCTTCAGTGTGATAGCGCGCGCGGATTTTGTTCATCAGCAAGTCAAAATCTCCGTCGCCAGATAACAGCACCACGGTATCGACCTCGGGAGCGGTTTCCATCACATCAATAGCAATCCCCACATCCCAATCGCCTTTGGTACTGCCATCGGCGCGTTGAATATAAGGTTTGAGCTTGACGGTAAAGCCAATGTGGCGCAGGGCATCTTGAAATTTGATTTGCTGATCGTCATCGCGGCGAATGGCGTAGGCATACGCAGTTACCACCTCCCCCATGTCATTGAGGGTTTGCCACAACTGACGATAGTTAAACTGACGCCCGTAGGCTTGGCGTGTGGTGTAGTAGATATTTTGAACGTCGACAAAAACCGCGATTTTTTTCAAGTCAGGCTCACAGTCGGTGGGAGAATTGAAGCCAGAGAGGATACCACATCACGCGACCTTGAAGACAATCACAAGCGTGGCCGCGTCTAGCAAAAACATCGAGTAGGGTGAGGCGTTGCCGCCTCATCCCTCTCACAGAACCGTACATACGGACCTCGTATACGGCTCATGCACACTTCCATTCAGCATAAATGCTAAACACATACCCTGTCCTCACGTGTTCAAGATTAACTAACCCCTGCTCATCGAACCATTGGTTGGGCATTGCATAGCTTGCTAGCGGGCTCGCTGCATTTCTCCAGCTGGTCATGCTTATCCATTTACATGGCGGTTTATAACCTCGCTGTCTCAGTCTGCGATGTAGCCTTGACGGCTTCTTCCACAGTCTAAGTTGTATGCTGCGTAGCCTACGCCTCAGCCATGCGGCTAGTTTCTTGAACTCCCTGTTGGCATTGGCGATCCTGAAGTATTGACTAAATCCTCGTATCACTGGGTTTAGCATCTTGATGATGGCCGGCAGCGGTTTTCCACTGTTCCGTTTCGTCATCCGCTTCAGCTTTGCTTTGAACCCTGCTAGTTTCTTCGGTTGGATTCGGGTATGTGTTCGCCCGATCTCTACCCCTAGGAACTTCACACCCTCATCGCTATGCGCGATGTGGGACTTTTGTTGATTCACGCTTAGCTTCAGCGTTTTCTCCAGTATCTTTGTCGCTTGTACAAGGGCATTTTCTGCCCCTGCTCGGCTTCGACAGAAAATCAGAATATCGTCCGCATAGCGTACTATTCGGTGCCCCCGCTCTCGCATTGCTTGATCGAAGGCATCCAAATAGATATTAGCGATCAGTGGACTGATCACCCCACCTTGCGGGCTGCCTATTTCTGTCGACTGCCAGTTGCCGTCGACCATTACCCCACTTTTCAGGAACTGCCTGAGCAGCGCTAGCACGCTGCTATCCGTGACCCGTCTGCGTATGCTTTTGATGATAAGCTCATGGTCGAGTTTATCGAAGCATTTCGACAGGTCCATATCCACGACATGGTCTAGCCCATAGCGGCGAATGAACATCGTGGCTTTGTTGATAGCGTCGTGACATCCTCGATGCGGTCTGTACCCAAAACTTGATGGGTGGAACTGTGCCTCGAAGATGGGCGTGAGTAGGTCGTTCAGGGTTTGTTGGACAACTCTATCCCGAACTGTCGGGATGCCAAGTAACCTAACACCACCGTCGTCTTTGGGGATCTCTACCCGCTTGACCGGTTGTGGCTTGTATTGCTTGGTTTGGAGCTCAAGGAGCAGTTGGTCGAGTTGATTACTCAGATCCGAGGCGAAGTCACTCAGGCTCTGCCTATCTGTTCCGGCCGCGCCTTTTGCTTTCCACACCTTTTTAAATCCGTTGTACAGTCGTTGCTTGTCTAGCAGGTGACCATACAGGCTGTAATAAACTCTCACTCTGTCCTCTTGGGTTGTGTGCTGTGTGGGGGCAAGATGCGCTTTGTCGATATGGGTTTGTTTCACTTGGTCGTTTAGCCTTCTAGCTCAAGGGCAATTTACTAAACAGTGTCCGAGTTACTCCCGTGTACGGTTTCTCGTTCCAGAGCCTTATTCCTAAGGTGACCGGTTCGGAATACCTCGATAGCTAATCGATTTGGGTACTATCAAAAAAAAACATCTGCTCATCACAGTCTTTAAAGTGTACTTCCTCCCTTCGCAACACCGATTCGCTTTTGGCTGAACGGTGCTCCATCAGACACTGTGCCGATGGTCAGCTCGGTTTTCTCCTCCACACCATTACTGGCTTTCTTAGGCCGAGCCTTACTCACTACTACGGATTCATCTGCCACCTCACACCAACGTTCACCTTGAGTTGCCTCTTGATGAACGCTTCCAGTGTTTCTCTGGATGGGGTGCCAGGCTTCCCCAGTTACTGCACTGGCTCCCTGTCAGAGACGCCACCCTCAAGCACTTGATAGGTCTGACTGAGTATTGGGCTTCACGCTATTTTGCACGCTTACCCACCTATCAAGCCGAAACAGGTTCACTTGCGTTGTGTGCCTCTAACTTCCTATCGCTTCCTTCAGACCCTGCCGTTGGCCAGCAACGCCCTTGCGAGTCGGATTATCTTCCCCTCAGTCGGGGCGATTCAGGTTTCTTTCAACCTGACGGGTTTGCCAGCTTCGCTGGGCAAACAAAAAAGCCGCTGACAACAGCGGCTCTCACGAGGGTTAGTATCATTAACTCAACCCAACAATATTGCCCTCATCATCGAGGTCAAGGTTCATAAACGCTGGTTTTTCCGGTAGGCCGGGCATAGTCATCACGTTGCCGCATAAGGCATAGGCAAATCCGGCACCCGCGCATAATTTCAACTCGCGGATCGGTACATCAAAGCCTTTGGGAGCGCCTTTTATCGCACCATCGGTTGAAATTGATAGCGGCGTTTTCGCCAAACAGACCGCCAAACCCTCATACCCTTGCGCTTTCAATTGTTGCTGTTTCGCGGTTTCACTTAACGTCACGCTTCCCGCGCCATAACCGACTTCCGCAACCACCATCAGTTTTTCTTCCAAACTTTGATGGGCACGATACAAGGGCGAGAATGATGCATCGGTTTCACATTGCGCGACCACTTGTTCCGCCAGTTCACGCGTGCCCTCGCCACCTTGGGCAAAGCCTTCACTGATCGCTACTCTTACCTTATTGGGCAATGCTTCAATCATCGCCTTGAGTGTCGCAAGCTCCACATTACTGTCTTGTGGAAAGCGATTAATCGCCACCACCGCCGGCACACCATATTGAGTCACGTTATTGATATGCCATTTGAGGTTTTCAAACCCTGCTACTAATGCCTGATTATCATCCGCAAAGAGCGCGTCGGGTATAGGCTGACCGGGCTGTAAGTTGTAGTGACCCGAGTTGGCTTTTAAGCCACGCAATGTCGCCACAATCACCGCACAATCTGGCGCTTTATCCGATGCTTGCGCTTTGATGTTGCAGGCTTTTTCAAACCCCATGTCCGAGCCAAAGCCGCCTTCCGTGACGGTATAGTCCCCCAGCTTAAGGGCAATGTTATCGGCGATAATCGACGAATTGCCATGGGCAATATTGGCAAATGGACCGGCGTGAATCAGTGTCGGTACGCCTTCTAGGGTTTGCATCAAGGTGGGTTCAATCGCTTCTTTCATACTCACCGCCATCGCGCCAGCTACTTGTAAATCCTCGGTGGTGATCGGCTCACCAGTATGGCTATAAGCCAACACTATGCGGCCGATGCGCTGACGCAGATCGCGAAGACCGCTCGCCAACGCCAAAATCGCCATTAGTTCGGAGGCGGCCGAGATATCAAACCCGCCTTCACGCTCGTAGCCGTTGATGGTTTTGCCAGGCTCGTTTTTACCCACAGTTACCATACGCAAGGCGCGATCGTTGTGACCCATCACCCGCTTCCATACAACGCGACTTGGGTCGATTTTTAACGCTTTTAAGCCACTACGCGCCTCAAAATCGTCATAGCCTAGGCATTGCTCGTGATAGATTCGCGCATCAATAGCCGCAGCAGCCAAGTTGTGCGCCGCGGTCACCGCATGAATATCTCCCGTCAGGTGGAGGTTGAGCTCCTCCATCGGAGCCACTTGCGAATAACCACCGCCAGCTGCGCCACCTTTCACACCAAATACGGGCCCCATCGAAGGCTGACGAATACACGCCGTTACAGAATGATTCAGCTTGGCCAAGCCTTGCGCCAGACCAATGGTGGTGACGGTTTTGCCTTCACCCAAGGGCGTGGGAGTAATGGCGGTGACCAGTACTAACTTTCCGGTTGGGTTGGGCGCAAGACGCTTTAAGCAATCGAGAGAGATTTTGGCTTTATGGCTACCTTGCGTTTTAAACTCTGAGTCAAGGAGGCCAACTTGCTTGGCTATGGTGGAAATGGGGGCGAGTGTGGTGTTACGACAGATCTCGACATCAGGCAGCATGAAACCCTCTCAATAGCGCACAATATGTTCTAGGCAAACGTTTGCGTCAGCATAATACCGCTAAAATTGCTATTGTAAAGCGAAAGGACGCTTGCGGTAAGCGTCCTTTATGACTTTTTATCCCATGTGCCGAGAATAGTGATCATGCTATTGGCTTAGGCGACTTTAAATTGCCCGACCAAGGTATCGAGATCTTGACCCAGTGAGCTCAGCTCTTCCGCCGCGTGTGACGATGCCTCACTCGAGTTCAATAAGCTAGCGACAATGTCACGAATCGATACCAGATTACGATGAATATCTTCCGTGACCGTGGTTTGCTCTGACGCCGCACTGGCAATTTGCGAGGTCATATCGTTCACTTGCGAAAACGCCGCACTCACCGAGGTGATTCGCTCGCCAATTTGCGCTGAAATCGTTGCCATGCTTTGGCACTCTTGATCGCTGTCGGCAATGGTTTTCACGGCACTATCCACATGCACATGCAGGCCATCGAGCATGTCACGGATCTCATGAGTGCTGGTTTGGGTGCGACTGGCCAAGGTGCGCACTTCATCAGCCACTACCGCAAAGCCTCTCCCCTGCTCACCCGCACGGGCCGCTTCAATCGCCGCATTCAGCGCCAGTAGATTGGTTTGCTCGGCAATCTCACCAATCACAGACAGCACCGAGGTGATCTTGTCCGACTGGGCTTTAAGCTGGTCCACCTGCCCGCTCGACTCACCCATTTTCGCTACCAACCGCTCAACCGACGAGATAGATTCATGCACTTGGGTTTGTGCATTCTGGGCGTCTTGGGTGGCAGACGTAGCGGCATCAGCAACCTGAGTAGTGTTCTGTGCCACTTCCTGCGCAGCAGAGCTCATTTCTGTTACCGCGGTGACCACTTGCTCGGTCTCGTTATCATGGGTTTGTAGTTTTTGCGCTACCGCAGATGTTTGCTGAGCCATATCACTGGCGGTGCTGTTTACTTGTGCCGTCACTTGCGCCACACGCTGAATAGTCTGCTGCAGTTTCTCTACAAAACGATTAAACGCATGGCCAAGTTGAGCGATCTCATCATGGCCATGCACGTGCAAGCGCTGAGTGAGATCACCCTCGCCACTGGCGATATCATTAAGCTTATCGAGCATGTTTTTCACCGGCTCACCAATACGCTGCGCAAACCAGCTCACTAGCAACACTGTGATAATCACCGTGCCCAACCCAAGCAAGGTTAAACGCCAGATCTGAGCATCCAATGCTTGCTCTGCTTCACTGCGATAAGCGGCTACCTCTCGGTCGATATCATCGATGTAGGCACCGGTACCAAGCAACCATCGACCATTATTGATCATCACCGCATAGCCAATTTTCTCAATCAGCTGGTCAGCGCCGGGCTTATCAAACATAAAATTGAAAAAGCCATCGCCTCGCTGTGCGGCCTCAAGCAGGCCTTGAATAACCTTGTTGCCTTTCGGATCAGTAAAATCAATCAGGTTTTTCCCTTCAAGGGCTGGTTTAACAGGGTGAAACACATTAACCCCCTGTTTGTTGTAGATAAAAAAGTAACCCGCTTCGCCAAATTTCACATCAGTAAGCGCCGTTTTCAGCGCCGCCAGACGTGCCTCACTGGTACCGGGATTGATGCGTTCTACAATGTTCTCGGCCACCTGAGTCACTTCTTCGAGTTGTTTTTTACGCTCGTTGACTAATTTTTCCCGAAACGTGGCAATGTTCTCTTCTATTAATGTCCGCTCGTTATGTGCCGTGATCGCACTCAAAATCAATATCGAGGCAATTAGCGGCACAATGGCAAGCAGCAGTATTTTTGTTTTAAACATCAGCTTCATTAGCATTTACCCTACAGACTAATTTTGTAAGCAAATGCTACTACTTAGCTAGACAGTCAAAAATATAAACCGCTGTTTTCTTTGATCTAAACGCAATTGAGTCACCGAAGCTGTGACAAGGGTTGGAATGTCATGTAAATGGAAAGGTCTTTGCCATATCGTGGTGTGGATTTGGCTCGCTCCCATGCGGGAACGAGCAAGACTAGCGTTATTTAGACCATATTACTCTGTATCTGGGAAGTTTCTTTCGTTTCGGAGCTTTAATCCAACGTTTACTCGCCCATCGATCAAATTCTTTATGGCTCATACAGTGATATGGGCCGGTAGAAATGCAAGAGCGCTTTACCAACAGTCTATATTTTCGATTAACGCGATAACTTAGCCAGTCCTTGTTCGTCTGAATAACCTTTGGGTGCATGCCTGGCGAGATCTTGTGATCCAATATTTTTACCACCACCTCTTCAGCTTGATGGAGAAGTCGAGAAGAGGCTTTAGGCATAATGATTTGAACGCTAACACCATCGCTTACAATTTCCTTTGTCATGCTCCCCTCCCTACTGGTAACGTTGCGAAAATTTCTCGGCATCAAATCCGGTTTCCGCTAACGCAACGTCAACAGGCGTGGTAAGCAATGAACGGCTTTTAAAGTAACCTTGCCCATCATTCCCATTTTGGAAAAATGCACCATCAGGACTGAGCATAAGGTACGAATTGGTCATTGAGTCGTTATCTTCAACCGACATGCAATAAGACACGGAACGATGTCGTTCAACAAACGTTTGAAATTGTTGGTCCGTGATGGCTTGAACTGAATCAAACACAGGTAATACCCGCAGTACCTTCCATTTATGGGGCTGTATGCGTGCCATTAAAGTGGTGAAATCTTCTTCAATATTAAACGTATTGACGACGGTATTAACTTTGAGTTCGGTGTGAGGTGAGTAGTGTTTTACTTGGGTAAAAATTGATTCTAGTCGGTGGGAAGATAACGCATGACCCGCAGCTGTCTTGCGACCAATAATCTGCTGTCGCTCGAGGTCGCAAGCATCATAACTAATCCCCAGTAATTGGAGCTTGTGGCTATGCGCCTCAATAAATTGGTCTGTAATTAAATGGCCGTTCGTAATAATAGATGTATCAAAGCCTAACTCGATGGCATAATCCAATGCGTCAATAAAGCGTTGCTTTAAAAGCAAAGGCTCTCCACCTGCAAAATTTAGCCTAACACGTTGATACTGTAACTCTTTCTTAATAGGATTTGGTGAAAAGAAGTACTGCGCTAGCTTGAAAAGCAGCGACCGCATATCGTCTATATTTCGGTGGATCTCATTAGGCTTTGCCCATTTTGCATAGCAGTAATGGCAGTCGTAATTGCACTTCTCAGTAATATGGTAATTGATAACGAGTTGATTTGCTTTGTTCATAACACTACTCCTTCTGGGTGACAGAAGTAGTGTTGATTTGTGCAGTGCACAAAAAAGCTTTTTTTACTCGGGTAAACTGTTTAGCAACGACGTAAAGCGTAGAGCCTCTTGATACTCTTGATTCACCCGACTCACCAGCGCAGCTAAACCGCGATCACGGTCCATCAAGACACTATCGACTTGCTCGGCAAGTTGTGCCGCTTGCGTCAGATCTTGCTCGAACCAGTGAAAGAGAATTTGCTCTTTCAATGACAGTGACAATCGCTGATCTCTAAGCAATTGGTGGAGCAGCCCTGTGTTATGCATCGCCACATCCGCATTAGGTAAGCGTTGATCGGGGAAGGGGCTCGTTAGACGCTGTTCTCGCAATTTGAACCCACCATTTTGCATCTCACCGATAAACTGCTGCGCCGCCTGTGTTAAATGTGTAGTCGACTGAACAGATTGCGCGTTGAGCAAGATCTCCTCGCACACAATGGCGCTTTCGGTACGCGCGGAGGGATCATCAAAAATTTTTTTGACGAATTTGGTATCACTAAAAAAGGCGTCTAACACCAGTGCGTTAAACAAGCAATCTTGCCCTTGTGAGGTCAAATACGTTTTTCCACGCTTGTTTATGCTCGCGTCACTAAAATCTTCTTTTTGCACACACGCAGGCGGGATGACCTTGTTGCGCACGTAGCTATTCGCTTTTGAGCGGAGGAGCTGGCTCCCTCCAACCCCGAAAAGACTTTTCACTGCTTCATTGGTATTCATTAACGACATACAGCACGCTCCAACAACCGCGTTTCAGAATAGGCATCATCAAGCGTCACAGAGGCGATTACCTCTGCGGCTCTATACACAGACCGTGTGCCATAACTAGTGCACATGTTGTCAGCATTCATGAGTGCTCCTAAGCAATATCCTGCTCGAAAGCTTTCTTCCTTCGAAGTGGTGAGAAAGGCACCAAAATGGGGATCATCTTTCTTGTCATAGATTTCGATATATTCTTGGCAAGCGGAGACCAAAAAATCAGCACTACCTGCTTTAGCATCCGAATGTATTAACGCGTAGCTGGGCTTAGCAACACATAAAAGGCATAATACTAAATAACAAGCGACTCTCATTCTGCAACTCCTTCGCGGTTGATTTCGCTCGTTTGGTATTTAGTTCTGGCAAGCGTGTTGATTCGATAATAGCTATAAAGGAAGGTAACTGCCATCAACAGATAAGACAATAAATCAACCAAAGGTAATCTAGCGTAGCGTTCCCAGTTAAAATGAAAGTATTGCTTATTTACTACAAACACAGCAATCACTAGTAAAAGCACACAAGCCTGATGCACCCACGGCGTAATAACTTTTGTTACGATTGGTGCATCTACCTGTCGGCAACGCTTTATGTAGTGATAAAAAAATACCACGAAGAAAACGAAAAACAGTGTCTCGATTAGGTCGATCTCTGCAAAATAAAAGCCGTATTCAAAAACCTCGAAAGGTATTAACGCGTAACCGAGTAGGCCTAATAAAAATAGCGTTAAGAGCCAAACCCATTTCAAAAAGAATGCGATGCCGAATAGCATTTTACTGACGATATTTGTCTTTTGCTTCACCATGTTAATAAAAATTCCTTTTTTAGTCTTTATCGGGCGCCTTAGCAGAGACAAGAACCACACTGAGGGAGGGAGTATTATTTAGGTCTCTAGCCATTATTCAAACTCGTTATTCTTTCCCTTGCGGGAGCGCGGGTACGAGACACCAACCGACTCAGTACGCGAAACTGGCTGTATCGATACAAACATCGAGAATTTTGCGACTGAGTATAAGTGTAAGTAAGTTCCGAAACCAGTTGTTAGATCACGTTACAAGCTGGCTGCTGATATATTGAACAACTTAAGGAGTTTATACCTATCTAGATGGAAGCATGGTAAAGAGTGTGACTTTCCACGTGCACCACACGTCCCCACCAAACCATTCCGCTGTTCGTCGCGTATTCTTAGTGGGTATGCAGGAGGTGGCTATGAAAAATCGTAAAGTGCCGCATGGTAAGTTTTCTCGCTTTGGTGCGCTGGCTTCGTTGGCGGGACGGGTGGCGTCGAATGTGGCGTGGGAAGGTACCAAACAGTTTGCCCAAGGCAATCGGCCGAGTCGTAAGGATTTGGTGATGTCGCCGGCTAATATTGCCCATGTGGCAGATAAACTGGCGGATTTGCGTGGGGCGGCGATGAAGGTTGGTCAGTTGCTGTCGATGGATGCAGGAGATCTGATCCCGCCAGAGCTTAGTGATTTGCTCGCCCGCTTACGTAGTAACGCCACGCCTATGCCTCCGGCGCAGCTTAAAGCAGTACTTAATGACGAGCTGGGCGATAATTGGCAGGCTGAGTTCACTCATTTTCGTTTCTCACCCATCGCGTCAGCATCGATTGGCCAGGTGCACGAGGCCTATACCGATGCCGGTGAAAAAGTGGCGGTAAAGGTGCAATACCCGCGCATCAAAGACAGCATTGATAGCGATGTGGATAATGTGATCACCTTACTGCGGTTAAGTGGCTTGATCCCCAAAGAAGCCAATTACCAAGCCTTGCTCGATGAAGCCAAGCAGCAGCTGCATGACGAAGCCGATTACCGCAAAGAAGCACAAGCACTGACTAGGTTTGGCGATCATTTGAAAAATGCCAACGGTTTAATGGTGCCAAGAGTGCACTCAGCCCTTACCTCTGATCGCGTTCTCACCATGAGCTATATGGCAGGAGAACCGATTGAGCGGCTCAACAACGCCTCAGAGACAATTCGTCATCGCGTGATCAGTTGTTTATTCCAATTGCTGTTTGAAGAGGTGTTTATGTTTGGGGAGGTGCAAACCGATCCGAACTTCGCTAACTACTTGTATCAGCCAGACACCGGACGTGTGGTGTTGCTCGATTTTGGCGCCACCCGTCAGTATGCCCCGACCTTTACCGATGGCTATCGCAAGCTATTTTTAGCGGCGATTGAAAAAGACAACGCAGGGATTGAGGCGGCACTGACCCAAATTGGCTTTTTTGCCGAGCACATCTTGCCAGAGCAAAAAGCCAGTGTGCTGGAGCTTGTGAACACGGCTTGTGAACCCATTTCGACGGATGCGCCATTTAACTTTGGCGACGCCGATTTGGCAACGCGTTTACGTAACCGTGGGATGGCGCTGAGTATGGAACAAGGTTATTGGCACACGCCACCGGCGAATGCACTGTTTTTACATCGTAAAATTGCGGGATTATATTTGCTGGCGGCCAAGTTAAACGTGAGTTTTAATGTCCGCCAGTTGTTATTGCCCTATTTAATCCACTCGCATACGGATAATCCGGTCGAAGCGTAAACAGCCACCGTGTGCTGCGCGCGGGACTAAGGGCTATCGCGCAGCGCTTCACAATAGGCGACCAAATCTTCCGCGGCCCAGTGGCTCGACACATTACGAGCGGTTAAAGCCGCATCAATCCGCCCTTCGCTGACTACCTCAAACCAATGGCTGAGCATCGCGGCAAAACCTTTGCTCGCTTGCATACCCGTCCAATCTGGCAAGGTCAGCTGTGTGGTGACGTTGTCTTGCATGCGCGCACCGCGGGTAAAGCCATCAAAGAAATAGCACTCGTTACGATAGGCCGCGGCAATGGTTTCTTTGTTGACCCCATACTGGCGGTTCATGCTGGCCTCAAACAAGCTATTGTCGCGGTGCCAACGCACATCTAAACGCCCGAGCAAGCCCTCGCTAAATTGCGCAAACACATCCAAGTCATCAATATTGATGTCACCATGAACATTAATGCTGTCGAGCGGATGAATGAAATCATCAAAAACAAAACGACGTGGCGCATCGGGCAGCGCATGACGGTGTTTCTCCCAACGCAACGATAAAAGCGGTGTGCCCAGCTCATCTTCAGGGCGCTGGCCATTAAGGTGGATGTTGAGCAAAGGCAAATAACGCCGGTTAAACCCGGCAAATAAGGGGATTTGTTGTTGCTCTGCAAGGTTGAATAAGGCTTCAACCTCCGCGCCTGATGGAGCAACGGGTTTATCGACAAACACTGGCACGCCTGCTTGTAAGCAGGTACGAATCAAGGCCGCATGCGAGTCGGTCGCGCTGTGGATCATCACCCCATCCACCCCTAAGGCTAAGCACTCGTGGATATCACTTGCGGTCTCACTCACACGATATTGCGTGGCCAGCGCCGCCCGTTTCGCGCTATCACGGCTGCACAATACCCACTCCAACCCCGGCCAGTTGGCCATCAATGGCAGGTAGGCTTTTTGTGCGATGTCCCCTAACCCGATCGATGCGATCTTCATGCCTTCTCCTTACATCGTGCGTGCCCGCGGGCCAAGTCCGCGCTGGAAGTCGCTAGCAGAAATCAGTAACCTAGCCGCATTCTACACAGTGTAAATCGTTATGAATATTTTAATCTCTTGGTTTTCTCAGGCGGGCGCATGGTTAACACCCTGGCTCAGTGATATTGCAGTGGCGATTGTCGCGTCACTGTTGGTGGTTTTTGGCAATGATATCAACCGGACGCTACGCCGTTTACTGACCGGCCATCATTTTATCGTGCGTACACTCGTTTTTGTGGCGATCAATGCTTTTGGTTACGGTGCTTTTATTATCGCCGTCTCCCCTTGGTTGGCACGACAAATGCGCGGATGGCCAGATCATTGGCTTTTCGCCGGCTTGGTCGCGACCTTTATTTTTATTGGTATGTGGGCACAACGGCAGCGACAAATCTAACGCCTAGCCACTACACTCACCCACAACCGTTGAGTTACGAATGTGAGCGAGAGGCTTTTCTACATGATATCGATGAATTGTCCGCCAACGAGACACATCAAGCAATCCGGCGACGGCCTCTTGGCGTATTGGTGAGAAAAAGGAGAGATGTATGCAACGCGGATTAATGTGGTTTCGCCACGACCTTCGAATACATGATAACCCTGCACTCGCCAATTTAGCCTCGAGCTGCGATCAACTGACCTGCGTGTTTGTGATTGATCCAAATTGGTATCGCGCGGATCACTTTCAAAGCAAGCACCTCGGAGCTCCACGAGAAGCGTTTTTGTGGCAAAGCTTAACCGAGCTGCATCGCGCGCTGGATGCGATGGGACAAAAGCTGATCATTCGCACCGGCAAGCCGCTCGAGGTGGTGGCGAATTTGTGTATGGATCACGCGTTTGATCTTATTGGCGTGACGGACCACCCAGGCACGCGCGAGCGTCATCAGGTTGATATGCTGGTCGAGCGCTTTCCGCAGCGGGTGGTCGTCTCGGATGCTCACACCTTGTTTACCCAGCACCAACTGCCTTTTGATTTACCGGATATCCCTGCCACGTTTACCCAATTCCGTAAAGCGGTGGAAAAACGGGGGCTCATGCCGCGCCTGCCGCTGCCGGTGCCTGAGTCGTTGCCTGCCCCCATCACAGCGATTAAGTCCGACCCCGCGCCCTTGTCTGATCGCCGAATAGCCCCTTATCAGGGCGGTGAAATCGCCGGCCGCGCGCAGCTCAATCATTACCTTTGGGATACTCACCGCATTCAGCGTTATAAAGAAACGCGAAATGGCTTGGATGGTTGGGATTTTTCGTCACGTTTATCGGCCTGGCTCGCTAACGGCAGTTTATCCGTGCGCTGGGTCGCTGCAGAGCTCGATCGCTATGAGCGTAATGTCGAGAAAAACGAGTCCACCTATTGGCTATATTTCGAGCTATTGTGGCGCGAGTATTTCCAATGGATGCTGTATCACTACGGTGCCCGCTTTTTTGCGTTCAAAGGCATTGCCAACAAACGGCCACTCACCACTTTTTATGCCGAAGCCTTTATGGCATGGCGTGAAGGCACGACGTCCTTTCCTATTGTCAATGCGGCGATGCGCCAACTTAAGCAAACCGGATGGCTCTCGAATCGCAGTCGTCAATTGGTCGCCAGCTGCTTAATCCATGAATTAGGCGTTGATTGGCGCTATGGCGCGGCGTACTTCGAACAACAACTGATTGATTTTGATGTAGCGGCTAATTATGGCAATTGGCAATACCTAGCAGGCGTTGGTGCCGATCCGCGCGGCAGCCGCCGATTTAATCTCGATAAACAAGCCAAACAGTATGATCCCGATGGCACATTTGTTAAGACTTGGGTGGGAGAACACGAATCATCCGAACTAAAGTGACCTTATCAAACCATCACTTTAACCCTCGGCGGCTGGCACAGCCGCCGACGTATATTGAGCGACTAACTGAATCACACGATCACTGACCCGGCGAGAAAATAGGAGGGCAATGTGGGTCACCGGGTACACATCGTGACTGATCATGCCCTCGATTTTGGTCTCTTCAACCAGCACAGTGCCATCGCAAACTTGGTCTTTTAATAACAATCCAGCGGGTCCCCACGGGCAATCGCCGGCAAGGCTATGTAACGGCGGAAGATTCTTCCAAGGCCTGACCTTGTCAGGGATAAGCATCTCTTCGCTGCGTTGAAACAACCAGCCGCCCCACCCCAGATCGCCAAAGATACGTGCCAACTTCGCGCCTTGATGCGGTGTGCCCAAGGTGATCACGGCACGAATGTCGAGAGGTGGTCTATCGTTCTGCTCTGTGTGCTGTTCCAAGTAACGGCGAATAATGAGTCCGCCCATCGAGTGACCAACCAAGATCGCGGGCTGGTCGCCAATAAAAGCATTTATCTTAGCGGTGATATCATCCAGATCCGGATTAAGCGTATTATAAGAAACATTCAGTACCTGATGCCCTTGTTTTTCCAAGCGCTCGCACAGCGGAATTAAAAATACGCCATGCATGTATAACCCATGAAGAGTCACTATTTTCATCCCGCCTCCCATTCGCCGCTGCGTTCAGCATACCAAGGTATGCCCCTTGCTGCCCATAGGGGGTTGATACGACAGAGAGCTTGCATCACAACAACGAGGACGCGTTAACAAAAAACGCCCCACAAACAGTGAGGCGTTGATGATGTATTGGGACGCGCATGGCGGCTTATGCGTGATGCCTAATTAGAAAATCAGGTGCGCAATCCCCGCGATGACAGGCAGTGTGACCAGCGTACGTAAAATAAAGATCACGAACAGCTCCCACAGCTTGACTGGGATTTTGCTGCCCAGCAACAACGCCCCAACTTCCGAAATATAAATCAGCTGGGTCACCGATACCGTAGCAATCACAAAACGGGTCATTTCACTGTCGATTTCAGCGGCTAAGATGGCCGGGATAAACATGTCTGCAAAACCAATCACCATGGTCTCAGACGCTTTCACCGCATCAGGGATATGCAAGAGTTCAAGCAATGGTACAAACGGTGCTCCTAGGATGCTGAACACATCGGTGTATTCGGCGACCATCAACGCCGCCGTACCAATTGCCATCACAACTGGCAACACACCTAACACCATATCGACGGCGTTTTGTACGCCTTCTTTTAGCACACTGCTTACCGAGCGAATTTTCTCGGCACGTGTCAGTGCACAGTGCAGTCCATAGCTCAGCGTATTGTGGCCAGCCGGTAGGACTTCATCATTGGTTTCACGCTCAGAGTTATCGATAAGCGCATCTTTTTTCCAGCTCAGAGGAGGAAGACGAGGAACGATGATCGCCGCGGCAATCCCCGCTAGACAGACGGTGAGATAGAACCAGGCAAACATGTGCATTAAGTCAACTTGCGCTATCACCACCAAACTAAAGCTGATTGAAACCGCAGAGAACGTCGTGCCAACCACTGCCGCTTCACGCTGGGTATAAAAACCTTGCTCATATTGTTTACTGGTCATCAAGATACCGACGCTGCCATCGCCCAACCAAGAGGCGGCACAGTCGACCGCAGAGCGCCCCGGCAGACCGAATAACGGACGCATTACCTTGGTGAAAATCGCGCCAAGCAGCTCGAGCAAGCCGAAACTTGTCAGTAGCGGCAGTAATAGACCAGCGAAAATAAACACGGATAACAAGGTAGGCAATAGCTCATTGAGCACAAAGGCCCCCGTTGTTTCACCCATGATGACTGGCGAGCCAAAACCATAAAACGCCATTACGATGAAGGCAGCCCCGAAAACACGGGTGACAAGCCATACGGGTGAGACGTTAAACAAGCCATTAAGAAAGCCATTTCGCATGATAACGGCAGGTTTGGTCAGCGTAACCAACACTGAAACAACGGCACTCAACACCACTAAGGCAGTGACGACCGCTGTTGCACTGTTACCTAGTAAGTCCAAGACACTGCTCGCCATCACCGCAATCGGAATAGTGACACTGTCACCGAAACTGACGGGCGTCATAAAAAGGAACAACCCCAATAGTGATGGGATTGCGAACATCAGAATGTTTCTCATCGAAGGTGACTTCGTAGAGAGAGTGTCAGTTTTTTGCATACGTCTGAATCCTGAATTTATATTTATCTCACCGCGAGTATCAGCGCCTTTGCTGATTAATTATTCACTCACCGTGACTAACTGACATGCAGATTATCGAATCATGCACAGGATGTAAATAACTATTTAGTCATAAATACTGAATAAATACACCCCGAAAGCAGATTGCACATGCCTAATGGTGGTTTTATAGTTCAACAAACCATCTTTTGTGAAAAGTTTGTTACGTCGTTTTATTGACCAAGATCAGATTCTGTTACTCACTTGTAGGGAATGAGGCGGGTTGGCTCACAGAATACGCTTAATGCTCAAGCGTCCAACGCCCGCATCGTTGCCAAACGCTCGTTAACCAATTTTAAAGTCAATGCGCGCGTATTCTTTGATCAACCAATCGCCAAAGTCATTGAGGAGGGTCATGACAGCACGTTTTTTTACCGGTTTACGCTCTAGCAGGATAAAAAGTCGCTCAATCGCCATTTTTTTATCCGGGTAGTGTTTGATAAAGGCATCCGCACACTCGTTGAGTGATTCACTCCAATACGCTTCTTTATGAAGTACCAAACCAAATGCACCGCGTATCAAGATATCCGCAATCGCTTGAGCTGTATTGAGCTGGGTATTCCATGTGGTGGCGGCAGTGATTTTTTGTTTGGCGCGCGCGAGTTTGTCAGAGATATCTGGATTCATCGCCTTCGCCACTTCCCAGCTGGCTTCAAATAAACCAAAACTGGCTGACAAGTCTTGGCCATAGAGGCAAATGGCTCTGTGCTTAAAAAAGAATCCCCAGTGAAAGATTTGTGAGAGATCTCTAACATGTGACACGGTCACTATATCGATATGACAATCACTGATCACCTTGCTATGGCTGGTTTTTAATCGCCAGAGCAAGGTGTTTAATGCGTTCGATTGATCAAGCGTCAGGGCGTGTTGGCACACCACCGTCAGCGATAGCACACTTTCATTCACCACGGCCCGCCGCCAAACAATATCTCCACTCACATAGACGCTGTGAAGCCGCTTGCCGAGCAAGCCACGGAGTTGCTTCACCGCTTTAATCATCACGGGGATAAATTCAGATTGGAACGGGGCACGCCGGTCGGGCTCCGGTAAATAGGCGTTTCTGGGTTGCAACTGAGTCACGACTTTCACACAGGTTTGGGTACGCGCGCTATTGTTGGTCATCTGCATAAACAAATCAACGCTCTAACTGTGGGTCTGCTTTTATTTTAGCCAGAGGTTGTCGATTTCACCATGGACACCGACGGTTGGGAGGAGAAATGCGTATACGCTAGGTACGCGCTTCTTTGTAAAAGGCAACCAATACAGCGCGGCTGAGATACCCCTTACAGCATGATATAGTGCGCATACATACAGACAATGAGAGCTTACCATGACGCAAGAGAATCAACTCAGCTTGGAGACCGTGTTAGAGATCGCGTTCGAGATTTTTGCCGAAACGGCCCCAGACAACTTGGAGTTCGACGATTTAATGCTCTATGAGTCCCGTTTTGAAGAAGAAGGGGGCGCTGTGGTGGTTGAGGTCAATAGTGATTGGCCAGAGCATGTGGGTGCCGATGTTGACTTGTCTCAGTGTGCCGAGGTGCAAATGGGTTTAGCTGGCGCTGAGGTGTTAGATGAAGTCTTTGTGCGTATGCTCATCAGCCGAGATCCGGATAATAAATTCTGTCATTTATTGTGGAAGCGCAGCCCAACACAGCTCCACTAGCCCTGCCCTACAGGATAACGGCAGCGGTAGGTGCTGCCGTTGTGGATGCGACTGTCCCACCCATGGCGTCCAGTCAGCTGTGGATACCCTGTCGCGGAGACATGACTAAGGGTTATCGGTGCGGACTGGTGCTGACTTCATGGAATAATCCCCGTTTGAATGATTACAGTACGGTCACAGAATCCGCGTCATTATGGGCTTGAGCGCGATAACTGATCACCAGTCCTAAGCTTGCCAGGGTCGCCAATGTCAGCATGATTATCCCTAACGACAATTGGCTCGCCACACCGAGGCTACTGGCCGCTAGTGTTACTAGGCCTGCCAATAGATTTTGCGCGCCGCCAAGAATGGCCCCTGCGGTACCCGCATGGTGAGGGAAAGGATTAATCGCCCCCGTACTGGCAGCCGGAAAGAGAATACCTGCGCCAGCAAAATACACACAGCCGCCACCGACCAACGCATAGAGTGAGACGTCACCGAGCATACCGGGTAAACCTATAACCCCTGCCCCTAACAAGGCTAAGACACCACCCAATGTCAGGGTAGGATAATACCCCATGCTCTCGGAAAGCCGACTCGACAGGCCTGACCCGACTAAGTAAGCCGGCAGGGGGACGACAAATAGCAAACTAATCACACTCGGAGATAATGCCAACGCATCTGACATGATCACGCCCGCCGCTGCCTCGAACAAAGACACACCGGAAAAAACGGTAATCAAGCATAGCAAATAGCCTTTGAACTGACGCGATCGCATCACATGACGATAGCGCGCGCCAAAATGCCCAGGTTGCCGTAAATCAGCGGGCAAGGTCTCGCTAAAGCGCCAAGCCATAATGGTATAAACCAATACCGCGAGTAACAATAAGAAGAAGTAACTGGCACGCCAATGTAAAGCCTCGGTTAAAAACCCTCCCAGAAGCGGGGCAACTAAGGGAGAAAAGATCAGTCCCATACTGACTAGGCTGTTGGCGCGGTGCAGTTTGGCTCCTGCAAAACAATCTCGGGTTAAGGTGCGCGCCATGGCACCGCCGCAGCCAATCCCCGCGCCTTGAACAATACTGCCCAGTAAAAATATCGCAAAGGAGGTCGCCAATAAGGTGATAGCAGTCCCGACTAAAAACAATGCTAACCCAAACAAGATAACCGGCTTGCGGCCGATACGATCGGAGACAGGGCCATAAACAAACTGTGATAACCCATAGGGAATAAGATAACAAGCCATCACCGCTTGCAACCAAGCGGGCGATACGGCGAAGTCGTCCGCCATTGCACCGATGGATGGTACATACATGGTTTGGGTCATTTGCCCAACCGCCGCTAATAGAACGATCAATAGCAATAGCTTGCCCATAGGCATTGCCGAGGACATACCAGCACTCCTAAAAATAATTATGCGAAAATAAGTAAGGAATAGGTGGCGAGATTGAGGATAAAGGCCTAACCCACTCTGCCACCTAATGATAGACAGGCGAATGATAGGCTTTAAGAGAGCATGTCGCAATCAGAGTCGATAATAACGATCCCGATTCTTTATTATATTAAAGATTAGTTTATCTAATCCTAAAGCCAGCGTCGGACACGAGCTGCATAAGCGTCAAAATCATCAGGCCATTGGCGTGATAAACGGGCTTCTTCAGCAGGAATAAATGTGGCGGATAGGTAGGCCATAAAAGCGGGAATCATCCCCCAGCACCATAGCGCATTAAAATACAGCCCAGCCGCAGCGATAATCAGTACCAACGCCAGATACATGGGGTTGCGGGTATAACGATAGATCCCAGTGGTCACCAACGCTGAAGGCATTTGTAGCGGATCAAGTGTGGTGTGATGGCGATGGAACGCCCATTTAGCTGCGGCTAATAACCCCACAGCTAACCCCAGAGGCAAGGCAGCCCACACCGGAGCACCCAGCACCAGCGAAAAAGGAAAGAAATGGCTCAGTAATAAACCAATCGCAACCGCAATGAGCATCGCCACAGGGGGCAATGGGGGAAAGAGGTAATGCCATGTTTGCACACGCATGACTCGTCCTTGAGTAATGACTGATATAATGGCAGTAATGTAGCGAATATGGGCAGTGATTGTCACTGCCCTGCGAGCAATTTAGCCCATTTTTATCGACGAATGTTTAATCTTGCTCAATATTGAGACGATGCTTGCCGTGCTCAATCTTTGCCTTAAGATAGTTACGATTACCGTCTTTAAGGTGGGCTTTGGTGCCAATCACTTCTTTGAGAGTAATCCCTGCCGCTTGTAGCTCTTCGATCTTTTTGGGGTTATTGGTAATCAAGCGAATACGGTGAGCGTCTAACGCTTTTAGCATCTGCGCCGCTTCGGAAAAATCACGCAAGTCATCGGCAAACCCCAAGTGGTTGTTCGCTTCATACGTCGTCATCCCTTCGCTTTGTAGCTTGTAGGCATCCAGCTTGTTATACAGCCCTATCCCGCGCCCTTCTTGGCGCAAATAAAGAATAATACCGCCATCTTCACCCATCTTTTGGATGGTTTCTTCAAGTTGCTCACCACAATCGCATCGAGAGGAATGGAAGACATCACCGGTTAAACACTCGGAATGCATACGAACTAAAGGCGGATCAGCTTTCTTATCGGCTTGTTGGAAAATTAGCGCGACGTGCTCTTGCTCAGATTCTAAACCATGGAAGGAAAGGATCTCTGCTGGGATCTGACTTCCCACCCCGACTTTCAACGGCACTCGGGCCCTAACTTTAACCATTCTGCGTCTATCTCTTACTGCTGATACCCGATTGAGGGCGCTAACATTACTACACCCAAATCAGTATGCCAATTCAAAAATGTTATATTATAACATTTATAGGGAGGATGCGATAACATCGTGTTGGGAGGCACCTGTCGCGTTGTCTCTACCCTCATCACTGCAAACGCCGCACCACCGCAGCCGGATTACCAGCCACAATAGAAAAGGGTTCGATGTCCGCATCAACCACTGATCCGGCTTCAATCACTACCCCTTCACCGATCGCCGCACCCGCTTTTATCACGGTATTTCCCTCGATGATGACGTTATTACCGATGATGACATCTTGAGAGGACTCGCATTCACCTCGGGCAATGTCTAGCGGTAATACGCGATGACGCGTGGTATAGATCCCTACGTTAGGGCCAATACTCACATTATCGCCAATACTGACGTGCGCGCCGTCTAAAATGGTGCAATTGGGACCGACGCTTACATTACTGCCAAGATGAATATTCATCCCATAATGACAAAAGAAAGGCGCATCGATTTCAACGTTATCGCCAATTCGGGCGAATAGCTTGGTGGTTACCACCGCTAAACTGGCGGCATCTTCAGGATCAAGCCGATTAAACTGTTGGCAAAGTCGACGCGCGGCATATCGAAACAAAGTCAGCTCTTCATCCGCGGGACAATAAGGCAGGCCGCGTTGCATTTTTTCAAACTCTGTCATCGGCGCTACCCTTGATGCGGCATTTGTAACGACGTTGACTCAAAGCCGGGGTTATCCACTGTCGACAAAGAGACCAGCGAGTCACCGTATTCACGCAAGAATTGGTTTCCCAGCGAGGCCCCCAGCTGATAGTCGGCTTCTAATGCCGCCGGCTTACTCAGCAAGGCACTGCTTTGCAGCGGCGCGCTCGGCGCAATTTGCACTATCTGAGCACGCGCTGGCGGTGACGCCAAAAACTGCAGTTCACTTTGGTAGCTTTGGTAATGCGTGGTCAGCATCTTGAGCATTTCCGTATTCAATGGTTTGCCCGATAAAGACTGCAACCGATAAATCGTGTCACCACCAAACAGCCAACGACCACCATTTTGCATCGCTTTTTCTTTCATGCTGTCGCGCACACGATTAACCAGTTGCTCGCGGCTAGACTTATAGCGCTCTGATAGTTCCCCTAGCTGCTTACTCAGCTCTTTCTGGAAGGTTTCAAAGCGGGCGAGTCGATATTTCGACTCAAAATTTGATAGATAGTCGGAGAGCTTAAATTGCGGTCTTTTCGTCTCAAAGCGTTCGCGCAGTGTCTCAAGAAAGCGGCGGTTTTCGTCATCGCGCTTTTCTTGCTCTATCACAGGCTCGGTACGTACAACCACAATAATATCTGCCCCGCGCGCGAACGCCTCCTTTACCGGGATCGCCGCAGTGACCCCGCCATCGACATAGCGGTGCGACCCGATAGTCACCGGATGCGGGTAAAGAAGCGGTATCGCACAGGTCGCTTTCAGAGCATCTGGCCAGCTGTCTTCTGTCAGTGAGAAAAAGGCCGGTTGCAATGTATCGACGTCTGTCGCACACGCGTAGGCATAGCGGCTTTGCAGATGGCGCCGCGCGGCTTCCATATCTAACGCGGTTTCTTTGCCCGGCAAGGCCGTATCGAGCGCCCAATCCAAGTCCATGTAATGCTGGCGACGCACATACTTCATCAAATGGAAGAAGCGCTCTTGCGTGGTGAGCTGCGTAATAAAGCGGTAGCCATATTGATATTGCTGACACACATACGCGCTCATATTAAGCGCCCCCGCCGAGGTGCCAAAATAAAGCTCAAAAGGATCAAATCGGTGGGTTAAAAAAGCATCTAGCACACCGGCTGTAAAAATGCCTCGTTGTCCGCCCCCTTGAAGCACTAGGGCGATGCGCTGCGGCCGCGCGCGCGTCCCGCTCTGTGCACTAGCGGTCAACGCGTTGTCGGTCAATACCGTGGGCTGCACGGCTTGATTAGTTTCTACCACGTTCGCCCCTTACCATCACACTTAGCGTTATGCTTATGTTTTATTGAATATTTTTAGTTAGCTATAGCTCATAGTCTAACGCGTCGTGTGATACTGTGCTAGCGCTTAGCGCGCCGTGGCATCGTCATCGAGCTAGCGGCCACCTCGGTGATGTTTATGCCAGCACCGCTACGGCGGCAAATGTAAAAATAAGGCCGAGTGCGCAGGCTGTCGTCAGCAATGCATAAGTGAGGGTCGTATTCATGATGTTCTCCTAGATGATCACGCTGCTATAACAAGTATAAACCATGTTTAGTGTGCGTCTTTGTTGCCTAAAATTCTGCTAATGAGATCATGTTTTTTGGCGCTGTGGCACGGGCTCGATACGTATTCCCGTTGTTTTTTTCATCAATTGGCGACCGACAAAAAATAACCATTAATCACCAGTTATTGACAATCTAGACAGCTCATTTAACTACTTTATCGCAAAAAGACATGATTTATCTCTGCCTATATGCACAGATAGCAGGTTAACCCCCATTTTCTTGCTAACTTGTTGGTTTTAAGGCTATTGATTTAGCCTCACGCTGTGCTTAATGTGCAATGACTGCCCGCTTTAGATAAAAAATTCAACATTCGGGCAACAGGAAGTTAAAAATCAATATTGCGGGAATGTGCTATTTCTTTCATATCGACCCAAAAAACGCAGCCTCACAACACTGCATATTTGGATGGACGTAAAGAAAGGCGATTCGCAAAGGAGTAAGTAGATATGAAAAGAGAACAATGGGGCTCACGCGCTGGGTTTATCTTGGCTGCCGTGGGGTCAGCAGTCGGCTTAGGGAATATTTGGCGGTTCCCTTACATGGCCTATGAGAACGGTGGCGGGGCCTTTTTTATTCCATACCTTTTCGCCATGCTCACCGCGGGTATTCCATTTATGATTATGGAATTTGGGCTAGGGAAAAAACTGCGCGGCTCATCGCCCGTGGTCTTTTCCAAGCTCAATACCAAATTTGAGTGGCTGGGATGGTTTCAAGTTTTAATCGCGGCCACCATCGGGATTTACTACGTGGCCGTGATTGGCTGGGCCATTTCCTACTTTGGCTTTTCGTTTGGCCAAGATTGGGGCACGGATACCAACGCGTTCTTCTTCTCCGATTACCTAAAACTCGGAGAAAACTCTCCCACCAGCTTGGGTGATTGGCAGTGGCACATCGCGATTCCAATGATCATCGCTTGGGCTATCACCTATGCAGCGGTTTTCCGTGGCGTGAAAGGCGGCATAGAGAAAGCCAGCAAAATCATGATGCCTTTGCTTTTTGTCATGGTGTTGTTGCTCATTGGCCGCGTGGTAATGCTGCCTGGTGCGCTAGATGGTTTAAACTATCTGTTCTCGCCTGACTTTAGCAAATTGGCCGATGCCAGTGTGTGGTCCGCCGCCTACGGGCAGATCTTCTTCACACTGTCAGTGGGCTTTGCCATCATGCTTGCCTACTCTAGCTATTTGCCAGAAAAGTCTGACGTCAACAATAACGCCTTGATGACGGTGTTGATCAACTGTGGTTTCTCGATTGTCGCCGGCGTGCTGATCTTCTCCATTCTTGGTTATATGGCCGCGGAGCAAAGTAAAGGGATCACCGACGTGGTCAGTGGTGGGGTTGGTCTAGCGTTCGTCACCTTACCCGCGGCGATTAATCTGCTCCCTATCCCTTATATTCTTGGCCCACTGTTCTTCCTGGCGTTGGTTGTTGCTGGCTTGAGTTCGCACATTTCCATCATCGAAGCCGTCACATCATCCATCATGGACAAACTCAATGTGACTCGCCAAAAAGCGGCGACAGCCGTCTGTGGTGTGGGTTTTGTCGTCTCAATGGCGTTCGCCACCAACGGCGGTTTGTTGCTGCTAGATTTGGTCGATTACTTTGTTAACAACGTTGCACTGCTCACAAGCTGCTTGCTTGAGCTACTGTTGGTCGGCTGGCTGGTTAAACTGTCAGACATCCGTCAATATGCTAACCGTATCTCTGAGTTCAGCGTGGGACAGTGGATGGAAATTTGTATCCGCTTTATCAGCCCCATTATGCTGGCGGTGATCTTGGTGAAAAACCTGATTGACACCTTCAACGAAGGCTACGGTGGTTACGCACAATTCGAATTACTGACCCTAGGTTGGGGCTTGGTCGCTGCCATGCTTGTGGTAGGGATTATCGTTAATAGCACCACGCCCCCTGCTCGCGATATGGAGACAGACGCATGACAACAGGCGCAATTATCATGATGCTTATCGGCTTTGCCGTCACTTGGGGTGGCGCGGCTTTATGTATTCGTAAAGCCATGCACAGCAATAGCGAATAGCGCGTCACGGTTCATAACACACTGTGATGTCAACCAAAGCCCTCTTAATCGAGGGCTTTGTCTTTTTCACGCTCTCGCGTCGTCATGCGATGCACTATCTGCCTTTTTATACCTTTACCCCTCCTGGGTGTCTGCTCTGACATCATCACCAATACGGCTATCAACAAGTCGCTGATTATTTACACAAAGTGCGGCTTTGTTTGTAGCATCTCAACGATAAAGCACCGATAATGGGGACACTGACTATAACAACGAGGACAATGGCGATATGGCTTCAGCCAAACGCATCTTAGTGGTCGACGACGATGTCGAAATTCGTGAGCTTCTCCAAGCTTACCTCACCAAAGCGGGTTACGAAGTCATGACCGCGCAAAACGGTCATGAGATGCAAACTAAACTGGCTGTCCAATACCCGGATTTAATTTTACTCGACGTGATGCTTCCAGGGGATGATGGCTTTACCCTGTGCAAAAGTATTCGTAAAGATTCGAGTGTGCCTATCATCATGCTCACCGCCGTGTCAGACGAAACCGATCAAATTGTCGGGTTAGAGTTAGGCGCCGATGACTATATCGCCAAGCCCTTTAGTCCGCGCCAATTGATCGCCCGTATTCGTGCATTACTACGTCGCACCCAGCAATTACAGGAAACGACTTTGTCCCGACCCAAAGCGATTCGGTTCGGCCAGTGGCGTCTTGAGCCTGCCACCCAGCAATTGCATCACGTTGTCACTGGTATGGAAATAGAGTTGTCGGCGTCTGATTATGCCCTGCTGATGTTGTTTATCGACCACCCACACCAATTGCTCGATCGTAATGCGATTAGCCAAGCGACACGAGGCCGCGATGCTCAGGCGCAAGAGCGTGGCATCGATGTACAAGTTAGCCGCTTACGCCAGCGCTTACGTGATACTGGCAAAGCGAACTTGATTAAAACCGTGCGTGGTGCGGGTTATATGTTTGTGGCTGAGATCCAATATGAATCATGACTGGCTAGAAAAGCTAATCCCCCGCTCTTTGCTTTCCAGAACCCTGCTATTGACGCTGCTATCCGTGGTCTTAGCACAAGGGATCGCGACGTCAATCTGGTATACCCAGTCAAAGCGAACTCAGCTAGAGGGATTAGAGTCCGCATCGGCGAGCTTGGCTAACATGTTTGCCTCAACCACCACCTTTTTCCAATCCTTGCCCGTTGCTTACCGGCATGTTGCACTTAACCAGTTAAGGAATATGGGCGGGACACGGTTTTTTGTCTCCTTCAACAAAGAAAAAATCGAAATCACGCCCATTGAAGAGACGCAGGCGAAAAAAGTCGCGACCCGCACCGTATCGGGCATTCTCCATGAGCAGCTCCCGTCATTGAATACGATTGATGTTGATTTTTCGCGCCCTGAAACCTTACGCGTGCTGAATAACGATATTTTATTGCAAGACTTGCCCAAGTCCTGGGCACATCACACGTTAAGTTTAGAGCCATTAAACCCACCCATTTTGGTGGTACAAATGGAGCTGAAACAAGATGAGTGGATCTATATCGCCGCGTTGTTACCAGCGCCCTATGTGACGCTCGACGACACCCTGATTACCGCCGATCAAGTGGTCTTTATTGTGGTGATCACTGCGCTATTACTGTTTTTTACTTACATCTTGATTCGCCAGCAAGCTCGACCATTGAAACGACTCGCTAAAGCAGCGAACTTATTTAGCACCGATATCGAGCAGCCACCGCTTAAGGAAGAAGGTGCGGCTGAAATCGCGATTGTGACGCGGGCATTTAACCGTATGCAGCGTCGCTTACAACGCCACCTGCGTGAGCGTGAGACCTTATTCCGCTCCATGTCGCATGATTTAAAAACGCCCATCACCCGCTTACGTTTACGGGCAGAATTAATCGATGACGACCTACAAGCAGCGAAGCTCAATAAAGATTTAGATGATCTTGAAATCATGGTTAAAGGCGCGGTACAAACCGTCAGAGACACCGATATCCATGAGAACATGGCGGCTATTGATGTCATTGATTTCTTGGCGATGATTGTCGAACCACACAATCAAAACCGTATCCGAGTCAGTATTGAAAGTGACGCGGTGCCTCCGTTTACTTGCAAGCCACTCGCCTTTAAACGCTGCTTATCCAATTTAATTGATAATGGTGTGAAATACGGCGATAAAGTGACGATTTACGTCATGGACGCCAAACACACGTTAGATATTACCCTGATTGACGAAGGGCCAGGTATTCCTGAGCAAGCGCTCGACTCAGTGTTTGACCCTTATGTACGCTTACACGATGATAACGACGGTTCCGGGCTTGGTTTGGGGATTGCACGCGATATCATCCACGCGCATGGCGGGGATATGGTGCTTAGTAACCGCAGTGAAGGCGGCCTGCAAGTTGATATCAGTTTTCCGCGGGTAGAAGAATGATGGCACGCTTAAATAAATACCTCTCTCACTGGATCATCAGTGGCATGCTTGCCACCTACAGCCTTGCAGTGTCCGCCAGTGATGTTGAAGTTTTACACTGGTGGACATCTGCCGGTGAAGCCAAAGCCGCCTCTGTCTTGCGAGAAGGCATTGAGCAACAAGGCCATCAATGGCAAGACTTCGCGGTCGGTGGTCGCGCAGGGATAAGCGCGATGAACACCCTGAGGATCCGTGCCATCAGTGGTAACCCGCCCCTTGCGGCACAAATCAAAGGGCCAGAGATCACCGAATGGGCCCGTTTAGGCTTTTTACGCAACCTCAATGAGATTGCGGAAGCAGAACACTGGGAAGATAAAATCCCTGCCCCACTACGTGATGTCATGCAGTACCAAGGTAACTATGTAGCGGCGCCCATCAATATTCACCGCGTGAATTGGCTGTGGGTCAACTTACGCGCCTTTGAAGCGGCCAATGCCGACATCCCGACCGACTTTGATAGCTTTTTTGCTGCCGCCGATAAACTGCAGCAAGCAGGCTATATCCCACTCGCCTTAGGCGGCGAGCCATGGCAGGTCGCGACACTTTTCGACAGTTTGGCGCTATCAGTGTTGGGACCACAAGATTATCAACGAGCCTTTTTAGACTTTGACCGCAAAGCGCTGCTGAGTGACGATGTGGTTAAAGCCTTTACCCTGTTGGCGAAGATGCGCCAATACGTGGATGACTCAGGCCAAGGGCGCAACTGGAGCGACACCACACGCCTACTCATTGATAACCAGGCGGGTATGCAAGTGATGGGTGATTGGGCTAAAGGCGAGTTTTTTGCCGCCAACCAACAAGAAGGCAACGCCTTTACCTGTGTCGCCTTCCCGGGAACAAAAAAAGCCTTTAGTTACAACGTCGACAGCTTTGTGTTTTTCAAACCCAATAACGAAAGTGAGCGACAAAGCCAAACAGACATGGCCTCGTACCTACTCACACCACAGTTCCAGCGTGACTTTAACCGTTACAAAGGCTCGTTGCCTATTCGGTTTGATGTGCCCCTCCCCCAGGAGGACCGATGTGCACAGCAATCGCGTGATGCGTTTATTTATGCGCAAGAGAATGGCACCTTAAGCCCCAGCATGTCACACGGTCTTTCTACAACACGTTATGTACAAAGCGCGGTGTTCGATGTGATTAATGAGTTCTTCTATAACCCTGAGCAAACGCCGCGTGAAGCCACCGAGGCACTGTATCGCGCGATTTTATCCGCGCAAGCGTGATCCCCGCTGTAGTGTGTCGACACACAGGTATAGCCAGCCCTTCTCAACCGGTAATTGGCGCTTGCGTAGGGCTGGGATCGCGCTAGTCACAAGGAATAAAAGCGATATCTGGCGGCAGCGTCGAATAGTTGCTCAGTACATCGTTAGTGAACACATAGTCGAACTGACTTAAGGTTGTCACTTTCACCGGTGCGCTGCGCTGCCACTTTGACCCATCTGCCACCAACCAACGCGCACTCGCCGCGCTAAGCATGGTGTCACTGACATCTGCTTCATCGGGTGAAAACTCACACACCCATCCCTCTTCATTGACCGCCGCACAGCCGATAATGGCGATATCCGGTTGGAAACGGGACAGGAACTGAAGCACTGAGTGGCCAACCATGTCTTGGTCATTGGCGCGCAACTTCCCCCCTGCCAGCCAAATATCAAGGTCGGGGTTCGCCCCCAAAATGTGCGCGATCTGGACGTTATTGGTGATTACGCGAAGGTTGCGTCTTGTTAATAGCTGCTCAGCAATCGCAGAAACCGTGGTCCCTATCCCGAGCATCACTGTCGCCCCCTCAGGAATGTGCTCGGCCACGGCCCGTGCAATCGCCGTTTTCACACCACTGTGCCGTTGCAAACGGCGCTGGTAATCGCTATTGACATGCGCAGAGGGCATATTAATGCCACCATGGTGACGTCGAGCTAAGCCCAGCGCACAAAGCTGATTAATATCACGACGAACCGTCTGCGTCGTAACCGAAAACTGCGTGGCTAAATCATCCGTTTCTAGGTGCTCTGTTTTTGCTAATTGCGCTAATATTTCGCGCTGACGCCAATTTAACTCTGCCTCTTGTGGCACGTATGCTCCTTGCTGTCAGAAAATGCTCGACCGCTCATCGACCGAGTCGTTTAACCCCGTGTTAGCACGGGTGTGTTAAGTATTTGCCCGGGTCGTCGGTGATCATCATATCTACGCCCCAAGCCCATAACGCGTCAACCTCAGCTGGCTCATTAGGGGTATAACACTTCAATACTAAACCTGATTCTTTCACGGATTTCGCTTTGTCTTGCGTGAGGTGGCGATAGTTGCAGTGAATACTAAACGTCGCTAAGTCCCGAAACTCATGCCAATTGTCAGGGATGGTTTCCCATAAAATCGCCCGCGCTAACTCAGGCATTTCATCACGAACAATCGCGAGTGCTTCAAGAGAAAAAGACGAGACTAATACCTTCTCGGTGCTGATAGGGCTTGCCGACAAGCAAGCAAATATCGCGCGGCATAAGGCAGGAATATCGCTATCCGGGTAGGTTTTTATCTCAAGGTTGATATGAAGTGCATCACGGTGCGCTTGGGCTAAAACGGCCGCGAGCGTGGGTACCCTTTCATACCCAAACACGGATGAAAAATGTCCGCCTGCATCAAGCTGCTGCAAGTCTGCCAAGGCGGTATCTTTTAGCGCCCCTGTCCCATTCGTGCAACGTAACAAAGTGTGGTCATGAAACACCACGGGCACCCCGTCTTGGGTCAATTGCACATCGACCTCCACCCAGCTTAATCCCATCTCTCGCACCTTTGAAATAGACGCTAACGTATTCTCTGGTGCATGAGCGGCGACACCTCGATGCCCGCATAATTGTTGTGGTGCGATTTTCATTTGAACAGTCTCATTTCAATCGGTCATTCGGGTATTGTAGGACAGCGTTCACCGTATTGTCTCGCGTAACTATGACAGCGTTTTTACGAATAAGTGGTTGCGGTTACAGCATTTTCATCATCAAAACACGCTCTATTTAACATTTTTTTCACACAGTATGAGACAGCGGTCAAAAGTCATACAATTGTCATCTCCCTTTTCGTTTGGGTTCATATTATGTTCATTTTTGTTCATTAAGTTGCCGAATGAACATTACCCAATCCTCAAAAGGAGTGACGCATGAAAACCCAACGCTTAACCGCGCTTTCTTCGGCCCTGTTGCTGGCCTCTTTTTCTGCCAACGCGACAACCGAAATCGAATGGTGGCACGCAATGGGCGGAAATCTTGGCGAAAAAGTGAATGAAATAGCCGAGAAGTTCAATGCCAGTCAGGATGACTATTCCATCAAACCCGTCTACAAGGGTAACTACACCGAAACCATGACAGGCGCCGTATCGGCATTCCGCGCCAACAAGCAACCTCATATCGTCCAGGTGTTTGAAGTCGGCACCGCGACCATGATGTCAGCAAAAGGAGCGGTGTACCCGGTCTATGAGCTGATGGAAAATGCTAACGTCCCGTTTGACCAATCTGACTACCTCTCTTCTGTCACGGGTTATTATTCAGATGAAGATGGCAATATGCTGTCGATGCCGTTTAATAGCTCAACGCCCGTGCTGTATTACAACAAAGACCTATTTGCTAAAGCTGGCGTTAATCCTCCCAAAACCTGGGAAGAGGTTGAGCAAGTATCTGAGAAACTGCTTGCCAATGGTGCTCAGTGCGGCTTCACGACTGGTTGGCAATCTTGGGTACAAATTGAAAACCTCGGCGCTCGCCACAATGCCCCCATTGCCACCAATGACAATGGCTTTAGCAGTGTCGATAACAAGATGCTGATTAACCAGTCTCCGTTTGTGGATCACATTGCCAAAATGGCGGATTGGCAACAGGCTGGCATTTTTGAATATGGCGGTCGCCGCTCTGACAGTGCTCCGCTGTTCTACAGTGGTGAATGTGCCATGTATATGAACTCGTCAGCGTCTTATGCCGGTGTGCGTGAAAGCGTGAAAGATTTCGAGTTTGGTGTGGCGAAACTCCCTTACTGGGACAAAGCCGTTGAGCAGCCAAGAAATACCATCATCGGTGGCGCAACGCTTTGGGTTCTACAAGGCCACGAGTCAGAAGAGTATAAAGGCGTCGCCCAGTTCTTCTCCTTCTTGTCTCAACCTGAAATCCAAGCCGACTGGCACCAGTTCACCGGTTACTTACCCATCACCCACGACGCCTATGAGCTAAGCAAGAAGCAAGGCTTTTATGCCAAAAACCCAGGCACGGACATCGCGATTAAGCAGATGACCGAGGTCGAACCAACGCCTGCTTCGAAAGGGATCCGCTTAGGTAACTTCGTGCAAATCCGTGACGTGATTAACGAAGAGCTTGAGACTGTATGGTCCGGCGATCAATCGGCTCAAGAAGCGCTGGATGAAGCCGTTGAGCGCGCCAATGGCTTGCTTTCAAAGTTTGCGAAAGCCAATCAATAGACAGTTAGTTCCTTCCATAAAAAACCTTGTTGTATGACGGAGCGGTATAAACTGCCGCTCCACTTTTTGAGAAAGCCTATGTCCAATAAACCCACATTTAATCATTGTGCGTTTCCCATTTTACTACTCGCGCCTCAATTGCTGATCACGTTTATCTTTTTTATCTGGCCAGCGGCGCAGGCAGTATGGCAATCCACCTTGTTGGAAGATCCATTCGGTCTCAGTACCGAGTTTGTCGGTGGCGAAAACTTCACTGAGTTGCTGGGAGACGCCAGCTATTATCGCTCTTTTTTGACCACCTTATTCTTTAGTTTTTCTGTTGCAGGCATCGCACTGCTATCGGCGCTTGTGCTGGCGGTGATGGCCGATCGAGTCATTAAAGGGGCGGCAGGCTATAAAACGCTATTGGTATGGCCCTACGCCGTCGCTCCCGCTGTCGCAGGGGTGCTGTGGTTATTCATGTTCAATCCCACTGTCGGTGTATTGGCCCATGCGCTAAAAGCCATGGGTTTAGACTGGAATCCGTTTATCCATTCTGGCGATGCCATGACCATGGTGATCATTGCCGCCACATGGAAGCAGATTAGCTACAACTTTCTGTTCTTCCTCGCCGGGCTGCAATCTATCCCACGTTCATTGGTTGAAGCGGCAGCTATTGACGGCGCAGGCCCGGTAAAACGCTTTTTTACCATCATTTTCCCATTGCTCTCTCCGACCTCTTTTTTCCTATTGGTCGTGAACTTGGTGTACGCCTTTTTCGAAACCTTTGGGGTGATTCATGCCATGACGCAAGGTGGGCCTGGGCAATCCACCACGACGCTGGTGTATAAAGTGTATGCAGACGGTTTTGTCGGCCTCAATATGGGCTCATCCGCCGCGCAATCCGTGGTGTTGATGATCCTCGTGGGTGCATTAACCGTGATTCAGTTTAAATATGTTGAAAAGAAGGTGGCTTACTAATGGTTGAACGTCGCCCTTGGCTTACTGTGTTCTCGCATTTGGTGTTGATTTTAGGGGTAGCCTCGGTTGCACTCCCTGTGTGGCTAGCGTTAACCGCTGCGACCCATGACAGCAGCGCCTTTGTCAGTGGTGTCACGCCGTTATGGTTTGGTGACAAAGGCTTATCTGTGTTCAAAGAGGTATTAACCGAAGGGACATCCCGTGAGTTAAATATTTCCGTGGCCGGCATGCTGTGGAATTCATTTTTAATGGCGATGGGTATATCGATCGGCAAACTGGCTATTTCTATTTTATCGGCCTATGCGGTGGTGTATTTTCGCTTTCCGGGTCGGATGTTGGCATTTTGGGTGATTTTTATGACCCTGATGCTGCCCGTGGAGGTGCGCATTATGCCTACGTTCCAGGTCATTGCCGACCTGAACATGCTCAACTCGATGTCGGGACTGACCATTCCACTCATCGCCAGTGCTACCGCGACCTTTTTGTTCCGTCAGTTTTTTATGACGGTCCCCGGCGAAATGCTTGAAGCCGCGCGGATTGATGGCGCGGGCCCGTTCAAGTTTTTCAAAGACATCCTGCTCCCTCTCTCGCGTACCAATATCGCCGCGCTGTTTGTGATCACCTTCATATACGGTTGGAACCAGTACCTTTGGCCGATATTGATCACCACGGATGATGAGTATTACACCATTGTGATGAGTATTCAGCGTATGCTGTCGGTCGGCGACGGTGAAGTGGAATGGAATCGCGTAATGGCAACAACCCTGATGGCCATGCTACCACCCGTGATCGTGGTGCTCGGCATGCAAAAACTCTTTGTGAAAGGCTTAGTGGAAACGGAGAAGTAAATGGCAACGGTAACCCTAGAACAGATGGCAAAGACCTACCCTAATGGGTTTAAAGCCATTCACGGCGTCGACTTATCAGTGAAAGATGGCGAAATGATTGTGTTGGTGGGACCCAGCGGCTGTGGCAAATCAACCTTACTGCGCATGATTGCCGGCCTCGAGGCGATTTCCAGCGGCCAATTGGTCATTGACGATAAAAAAGTGAATGATCTTGAGCCCGGCGAGCGCGATATTGCCATGGTGTTTCAAAACTATGCGCTCTATCCACACATGAGTGTATTCGACAATATGGCCTATGGCCTTAAAAACCGCGGGACACCCAAAGCGACCATTCAACAGCTTGTGACCGAGGTTGCGACGATGCTCGAGCTAGAACACCTGCTCGACAGACGGCCTAATCAGTTGTCTGGTGGACAGCGACAACGGGTGGCAATGGGCCGTGCGATTGTGCGTCGTCCCAAGGTTTTTCTTTTTGATGAGCCGTTATCCAACCTTGATGCTAAACTACGTGTACAAATGCGTTTAGAAATCAAAAGCTTGCAAAGGAAGCTGAATACCACTGCCGTTTATGTTACCCACGACCAAGTTGAAGCGATGACCCTCGCGGGCCGCTTAGTGGTATTGAATGGTGGTAACGTTGAGCAAATTGGTACACCGTTAGACGTTTACGATGCACCGGCTAGCTTGTTTGTCGCCACGTTTATTGGCTCTCCAGCGATGAATATTGTCGAGGGTCAAATCGACGGTGATGTCCTCTCGATAGGTAAACACGTTTTGGCTGAGTGTCAGGACGTTGATACACAATCCGTGTCCGTCGGGTTGCGGCCCGAGCATTTAAAAGTGGTATCGGCCGATCAGGCCAGTTTTACGCTTGCAGTCACCTTGACCGAGTCTTTAGGGGCTGATTTGCTAGTCTATGGTCATATAACCGATACCGATAGCTTCATCACACTGCGTTTAGAAGGGCACAGTAAGGTGGTTGAAGGCGATAACCTTCCCTTGACGATTTCCCCTGACGACCTCCACGTATTTGACAATGAACAAGGGAAACGACTGGCTCTTAATATGCGTCAGGTTAATCATCGCCATGTGGCGGCTATTTAATTAACGAGGATCGCGACACCTATGCCGAATCAGTGTTTGCCCATCTCGTCAATGCATGATCACGCCACACGCTGGCGTGACGTGCAATGGCTATTTACCGACGTGGATGACACCTTGACATGGAAAGGTGAGCTGCCCTGGCAAACCCTGAAGGCGATGGCCGATCTCCGTGAAGCCGGCATTCACGTTGTCCCTGTTACTGGCGCGTGCGCCGGCTGGGGCGATCACATGATTAACGCGTGGCCCGTTGATACGGTGATCAGCGAAAACGGTGGGGTGATCCTATGGCAAGAAAACGGTCAGCGCTTCACGAAAATCAATCAAGCCGCCCGCCAACAACAAGCCGCCCTCGTGGACTGGGTAAACCGCTTACTTCAGCGCTATCCAGATCGCGCACTTGCGGCGGATCAGCCTTATCGCCTTTGTGAAGTAGCGGTTGATATTGGCCAGCATACGTCACATGCATCCACAGATGAGATCAATGCATTGCTCGCCGAGTTTCATGGACAGGGTATTAATGCAACAGCCAGCTCGATTCACATTAATGCTTGGTTCGGTACCCATAGTAAGCGACGCGCAGCGCAAGCATGGTTAGAGCGTTACAATGTCACCGGTGGGCAGGTTCAGCAACGCGTGGCGTTTATTGGCGATTCACCGAACGACAGTGACATGTTTGCCCACTTTCCTCTGAGCGTCGGCGTTGCGAATATTGCTCCTCACCTTCCAGCATTGACCACCGCGCCAACTTGGATCACGGATGCGCCGGGAGGGTTTGGTTTTGCCGAATTTACCCGCCACTGGCTGTCGGTATTGTCGAACCAGCAAGGTATATCACGCGCTAACTGAGTGTGATGTCACAGGTTTTCTGCTACAGGGCTTTTTATATCAATGTGTTATTTAACTTTGTCACTGGCTCGTTCTACAATATCCGCGTTTTATCATTCACAAAGATGCCCAAACCTCATTGTTTGCGCCCCGCACACGGTTAGTGCGTATAATCATAAAGCGCAAACACGATAACGATTAGGATAATGTTATGAAACGCTATGCCCTTGCACTGGTCGCGGCACTATTGCCGATAATGTCAAACGCTGCCCCTATCAAAAATGCAGACTGTTATTCGGCCAAATATCATGATTATGTGGATGCATCGATCAATTGGTACCAAGCGCTGGTCGATATGACAGTAAAAAAAGATCCGACACTGGATGAGGTCGCCGCGTGGTTCTTGAAAGGCCGAAAAAATCACTTCAATCTCAATGCACAAGCTTTTGATTATTATCTAGAAAATGACAGTGCCAAGCTCAATTTGGAAGCGCCGGTGGAGTCTTGGCTAAAACTAAGCCAAGAAGACGTAAAAACGCTCGCGCAAAGCTCATTGCCACCCTCGACGCTGGCTGAAAAAGTGTTTAACTTTCGCCAAGGCGAAGCCATGGACGGAAACTATACCCTTCGCAGTGCACTGGCTGATCTGCTAAGCCATCCAAAAGAGATTGACAAGGCGCTCAATCAGTATAATGACCAAATGAACAGTATTAACCAACGTCAGTGTCAGTAAACACGCTCTCATGTAAGAGCCAGCAATCGCTGGCTCCTCTTATCAACTCTACTCTCTATCGCGTGCGCTGTTTCAGCTGTCATCCTTCAGTAAAAAAAGCCTGATGCTCTGGCTTTTTTTTGCTATGTTGAGGCCTAATTTCAGCCAGTGATCGTGACCCTAGTCTCAATGCGCTTGAGAGAGTCACTATTTGGACAGCCAAGCAGATATAAGAAGAACGTCATGGCAACACACAATAAAGCCGCGGACGCCACACCGGAAACCTTGCACCGGATTTTTACTGTCCCCGAAGCCCCAGATTCAACGCTCAGCCAAATTGAGCAAGCGATCTCTCAGAATCTAAACCGGTTTTTACAAAACCATATTACTGCCACCGAGCGATCGCTCGCTGATATTGAGCGCGATTTTAGCGACCCGGCCATCCCTGAAGATCCCAGTTTTGTCTCTGATCATACGCAGTTTCTGCTCGAGAAACTCGTTGCTCAATCAGTACATACCGCTTCACCGCGATTTATCGGCCACATGACCTCTGCACTGCCCTATTTTTTGATGCCACTGTCTAAAATCATGATTGGCCTCAACCAAAATACGGTCAAAATTGAAACCTCTAAAGCGTTTACACCGCTTGAGCGGCAAGTGCTTGGCATGTTGCATAACCTGATTTATCAGCAAGACGACGCCTTCTATCAGAGTTGGATGCACAGCGCCAACCATTCACTCGGTGCTTTTTGCTCAGGTGGCACAGTGGCGAATATCACCGCTTTATGGGTCGCGCGAAATAACGTCCTCAAGCCTGACGGAGAGTTTCCTGGCATCAACAAGGCTGGCTTGTTTGGCGCGATGCGCCACTACGGCTATCGCGACCTCGCTATCTTGGTGTCAGAGCGTGGTCATTATTCACTGGGTAAGGCGGCTGATGTGCTGGGTATTGGTCGCGACCAACTGATCTCGGTGCCTGCGGATAGCCAAAATCGCATATGTATTGATGCACTTGAAGACACCATTTCGCAACTGAATCGAGACAATATTAAGCCGGTCGCCATCGTGGGTGTCGCGGGCACCACAGAAACCGGCAGTATCGACCCACTCAACGCATTGGCGGATATTGCGGAGCGTGAGGGCATTCACTTCCACGTTGACGCCGCGTGGGGCGGCGCGACGTTAATGTCGAATAACCAGCGCCATAAACTGAGTGGGATTGAACGTGCCGACTCTGTCACCATTGATGCGCACAAACAACTTTATGTCCCGATGGGCGCGGGGATGGTGCTGTTTAAAGATCCGTCCGTGGTCGCATCCATCGAGCACCACGCCGAGTATATTCTCCGTAAAGGAGCAAAAGATCTGGGCAGTCACACACTCGAGGGCTCTCGCAGTGGCATGGCAATGTTGGTGTTTGCTTGTATGAACATTATCTCTCGCCGCGGTTATGAGTTATTGATTGATCAAAGTATTGATAAAGCGGCGACGTTTGCAGACATGATCACGGCCCATTCTGATTTTGAGCTGATCTCGGTACCCGAGTTGTGCCTACTCACCTACCGCTTTGTTCCTGCCAAAGTACAAACCGCACTGGCTGTGGCCAGTGAAGAGCAAGTTGAGTTGATGCATAATTTGCTTAACGACTTAACCAAGTTCATTCAAAAGCGCCAGCGCGAATCAGGCAAAACCTTTGTCTCCCGCACGCGCCTCACCCCAGAACAATGGCAACGACGCACCACCACGGTTTTCCGTGTCGTGTTGGCCAATCCGCTCACCACCACGGATATTTTGCAAGAAGTGTTGGCGGAACAGGGGGAAATCGCCCAAGAAAGCGAGTTTGCCTACCCACGCCTGATGACCCTGGCAGAGAGTATTCTCAAAGCCTAAGTGTCAGTGCGTTTCGAACAATAAAAAGGCAGCCAGATTACGGTGGCTGCCTTTTTAATTTGATTAACTACGATTCAATGTCATATTCGCGCTATTTTAGCGGTCCTGTTTTGGGTGAGTCGGTCGATTGCAGGCAATGAGTTTGACTCAATACAGCCTCGCGTTGATGTTCAATATCAATTTGGGCTTGGCGCCATTGCATCTGCACCTGAGAGGCCGTCGTTGCCCGTCCCGGCTCTGAAAACAAAAAGCGCTGCAAGGTATGATCAAACTCAGCGCTGTTCTCTTGTTCGCTGTAGACAATGCCCATTAGCTCAAACGCACGTGTTTTCTCTCGCGCCGTACCAATCACGGTATAACGCTGCGCCGTATCAAGTGTTTTATTATAGCGGCAATGGATAAGATCTTGTTGCGCGCCACGCAGTGCTTCGTTGAGGCCAATGGTGCTGTAATTGCGCCATAAGTCCGACATTTTTGGCAGTGAGCAACCGACCAACAACATCGACAAGCACACCGCTGCCATTATCCTAATCATCGCTTCTTCCTACGCTCAGCACCAAATACCACTCTTCTCTCTAAGGCTACTTACCCAGAGGTTTGCGCCATAAAACCATGTCTACTGTCACAATGACGCCTTGCTATCACTTATAACGGCACCATCACTGATAACTTGAGGTCAGTCACGCTTGCCAATTACCACTTCCCCTGATTGCTCAAACATCGCCACTTCCTTACGCCGACGCCCCAGTAAAATAGGCTTATCGTCGTAGAACAGAAAGTTTTTCCAATACCGTTTAAACCCCCCCCAGTGCGTTTCGACGATATTGTGTTTGTCATAACAAAAGTAGACCGTGATGTTGTCTTCCCATGGAAAGTGAGCGAGAAACTCATCAGGAAGGTCACCGTCATCATCCCAGGCTTGTTGCCAAACCAGCCGCTGGGTCCAAACACTTTGATGGGTAGGCCAATCTTGCTTGCCAAAATGATCCGGTGTCGGGCTGTCTTTGCTGATAAATTCTTGCCATAACTGCGCGGCGCGAGCTTCTGTCATGGGTTTAATATCAGCCAGCTCCTGTTCGGGAATAGGTAAAGACTGGTGGGTAAAGATCCACTTCCTTTTATATTCAGACAACGGGAGATAATTCATGTTAATCAGGTTATACGCTCTATGATGCCGGCAACTTTATCATATTCATCACTGGGTTGTTACCAAGTAAAGCCCGATTGAAGCGACACAAGAACGGCAATGCATCACACATTGCCGTTTGAGGAAAGCGTACTCGGTTAGTCGTTAACCGCTATCTCATCCGTCGAACGAACATCCTGGCTGTCGCCAAGTTTTCGATGGCCCTGATCAAGGTGTACCATATCGACAAAGTCATCACTGCCAACCTGAAAGGCCTGACCAAACCCTTTGACATAAAGGCCGTTTTCCGGCTTGAGGCGGAATAAATGGAAGTCAGCCAACCCGCTTAAGCTGTCGATAATATCGCCAAAGCGGTGGGACAGCGCCGAAATCCCCGTTTGCCACGCCGTGGTGTCACGCATCACTAATTCAGCATTGGCATCGAAACTGAGACGCTGGCGCGCATAAATTTGTTTCGCGCCGCTTTCGTCTTCGATCATCATCAACGAAACCTGAGGGTTTTGTTGTAAGTTCCTGGCATGGCGAGCTATTTCACTGATTAAAATATAAAAACCGTCCTCTAGCTGTGCAAATGGCGCATAACTCACGTTAGGTTTTCCTTGCGCATCGACGGTTGCGAGCTGCAAAGTACAACAGTTTTCACGAAATTCTTTAATTTCAGGGCCAAGGCGGTTTTGTAGGCGTTGTTGTTTCGTCGCTTGATCCATGATTATTGCTCCAGGTCTGTTGGTGTTGAGGTTGCTAACTGCGTTTTTAGTTGATGGAATGCTTCAACCTGATGGTCGAGAAGCTGACGCTTTTCATCACGCCCCAAGTAAATCTTAAAAATCGAATCGCCTTGTTCGGTAAAAAAGCCGATGTAATGGGTTGTCTTGCCGCGAAAGGGCTTGCTGACGAATGCAATACCCGCCATACGCTCTAGCTTTAGGTGGCCATGCATCTCGCCGGGCTTACCCATTAAGTTGTAATAGCCGTAAGCGATTTTTCCTTTGGGAAACGGCGCTTTTACTTCAAAGATTGAGCCGCCAGAATGTACAATCGCCGTGACCGGGCCTCCCCATTCGGCCACCTGCATGAGCACGGTTTCAGCATGCTGCCCCTCAACCCAAGTTTGATAGTCTGCGGGCATGGCGCGTACCACTTCCCCCTCACTCACCCCCAGAGTTGTTGCCATATCGGCAGGTAGCATCGAGGCATTATCGTTCAGTAACGCGCTGACCTGTTCCGTTAACGTGGTGGTTGTCATTGTTCACTCCCAGCCTATTTGTATTGTGATAGGTTCTATCAGTGCGGGCAGGCGTTTACCTGCCCTTTGTACGTGTTTGATTAAAATTGGTAACGAACATTGAGTTTAATATCACGCCCAGGAGAGGCTACTTGCGCCCAGGCTCGGGTATATTGTTCGTCGGTCAAGTTATCGATCGCGAGATCGAACTTCACACCATCCCACGCGCCATTAGGGCTATAGCTTGCATACACATCCCACAAGGTGTAGCCGTCATAAGTTTTGGCATCGTTAGTGTCGGTTTGTTCGGCATAATGAGAGACTCGACCGCCAATACTCACTGGTAACGTCGCCAGCGCATAGTCGGTTTCTGCGACAAACTTGTGGGCTGGGATGTTATCGAGGTAACTGCCGGTCTCTTTGTCTTTCCCTTCAGTTTGGCTGTAGCTTAGATTATTGGTAAAACCACCGAGTTGGTGATGAAGGCTTAGCTCGATGCCTTCAAGTTTGGCATCTTGAACGTTTTCGCGCGTTGTTGTGCCGCCCATGAAGTCAACGTTCATATCAATAAAATCGTCAACATCGTTACGGAACAGGCGCGCATCAACATAGGCTTTATCGACATAGCTCGTCGGAGTAAATCGGTACGTGATGGCTAATTCTTTGTTGGCACTGTGCTCGGGTTTCAAGTCCGGATTAGGGACAAATTGGTTAATCCCCATGTGAGTAGTAAAATGAGTACCACTGGCATACATTTCTTCTAAGCTCGGTGCGCGAAAAGCTTCGCGATAGCTGGCAGTCAATGCTAGCTGTTCGGTTGCATTCCATGTCAATGCCGTCGATGGGGACCATGCATGATCGCGGCTCTCACTATCCAGTGATGTCGGTCGATTATCTTCACCTTGGTATGAGTCAAATCGAACACCCGCTTGCCAGCGAAGCTGGTCGAATACAGGAATATTTATTTGACCAAACGCCCCTATACTTTCTGCATTTGCATCTTGTCCTGCTGGACGCTCTCCAGGTGCACTGCTGTCATCACGTTTTGTTTCATAACTATCGCGATATAAATCCAGACCTGTAATTAAATCGATATTTTTTATGTTGGACGTATTCGTGATAGAGAAGCCTACGGTTTGGGTCTCATTATTGTCACGTTCTTGCGATGCAACACGGTGCTCTTTCATCTCAGTATTATTGAAATACAACTGAGAGTTAATATCGACCCAATGACTGGCGGGGCTATAATCGTAGGCAACGGAAAGGCTCTGGTCCCTTGTTTCACGGTATACTAACGGATAAGAACCTGACGGCTCTTTGACTGAGGGATTTGATGGAGACATATCATCAAGTTCGCCTTGACGAGCAGTGAACGTCCACTGGTGATCCAAAGAAGGCGTAAACACCAGTTTGGCAAACCCGCCTTTTTCTCGCTCGGCTGAATAAGACAAGGTTTTGCCATTGCCTAATTGATTATCATCACTATCGTTGTAGTAACTTTGTACCAGCCAATCAACCGTTTCCGTGCGACCAAATACCGCGCCGCTGGTGCGTGAAGCATTATTGTTGCTATGGAAACCTTGCTTAAGGTAACCACCTAAGGTCTGACTGCCAGAAAGAAAATCGCTGGCTGATTTGGTGTTTTGGGCGAATACACCGCCTAATGCACCGGATCCCCACAAGGTACTGGAAGGGCCACGGACCACTTCGACTGAACGGAGTAACTCAGGATCGATGAATAGGCTAGAGCGATGGCCGACCGAGAAATTCTGGCGGGTGCCATCAACTAACTGGATGACGCGGCCGTTTTCACTGCTTAGTCCACGAATAGTCACAGATTGAGCCACATCACGCCCACCGCCCAGCACAGACACATTAGGTAAGTGACGGATTAAGTCGGTAACGTTACTTCCCTGCCGTTTCTCTATCTCCTCCAATGATACGGTACTCACGGCCACACCCGCGTTCGCTTTTTGTGTGCTCATGCGGCTTCCGTAGACAGAGAGCGTCTCTACAGGGTTCGCCTCTTTAGACTGGTTAGCGGCACTCTCAGCGACGGCCTGAGGCGCGACACTCATCGTACTCAACACGGCACCGACTGCCAGGGCGACACGGTGGTTATGCTTTACTGTCCAAATATCCTTTCTGGTTTTCATAACGGTTCTCTATGCCTTACTGCAAATGCGACTTATCATCATTTGAAGGCAATTCTATTGATCGAGAACAGGAATGCAAACGATAATTGATCTTGTTTGTATTGAGTAATATATTGTCTCCGTTGATGTCACACGGTGTGACGATCTAACCAGCACATAAACCTCTAGACACGACTGACTCTGAAAAATAAGGATAAAACATGGCAACCGCTGCTGTTCGACTGCTTGCCCTGATGATGACACTCGCTTCATTTTCGATTTTTGCATCGCCACGTATAGTGAGCGCAGGGGCAAGCGTCACTGATCTACTGATTGAGCTTGGAGCAGAAAAACAAGTTGTGGGGATTGACGCCACGAGCCAGCTCGATAGTAAAGATGTTCCCAATATCGGCTATCACCGTCAGCTAGCGGTGGAGGGGGTGCTCTCATTATCACCCACGCTTTTATTGGGCTCTGACGAAATGGGCCCCAAACCTGTGTTAACAAAGCTCGACAATGCCGGGGTTGAGGTGGTTACGCTGCCGAGTGCACCGACGGTCGCGGCACTGAAACAGCGCATAACCCAAGTCGCCAACCTCACAGACAAACAAAGTGAAGCGGCCCCCCTGCTCCGTGCCGTCGATGAAAAACGTGCGCAACTCAAACGTCATGCCTTGACATCGACCCAACAGGGGATTTTCTTGCTCGTCCACCAAGGTCGTCCCGCAAGTATTGCCGGTGCGAACACAACACCCAATACGCTTATTGAGCTTATCGGCGCGACGAATCCGGCCGCCAATACGGTTACCAGTTATAAGCCCCTGTCACCCGAGGCGCTGCTCGGTTTCAACCCTGACTTTATTCTGGTGATGCAACGTTCTTTGGACCAATTGGGCGGCCTAACGGGACTTGCCAATGCCGTCCCCTTGTTGGAAAAAACCCAAGCATTTCAGCAAAACAAGATCCTCGCGATTGATGGCAGTGTATTGGTTGGCGGCTTGAGCCTGAAAACGCTAGATGAGGCGCTTCGTGTGCAATCACAGCTAATCGAGCGTAATCAGTGATGTCATTGCAGATACAGCACCCTTATCAGCGACTCTTTCCCGCGTTGCTCATTCTGTTGCTTGCCGTATCAGTGACCTCGATTGCAGTTGGTCAATGGCAGCTAGGTTGGCTGGTCAGTCTACAAAGTTTAACGCCTTGGCAAGATCAGCTCGCGCCTCATGTACTCGCTATCGTCCAGCAAGTCAGGCTGCCTCGTACGCTGCTTTGCTTATTTGTGGGCGCTTTGCTCGCTGTTTGCGGTGCTTTGATGCAAGGGCTATTTCGGAATCCTCTCGCTGATCCTGGGATTATCGGTGTCTCTGGGGGCGCATCTCTCGGCGGGGCATTGGGGCTGTTGTTATTGTCATTTGGCAGTATAAATTTGGCCTTTCACCTATCCGTGCCTTTATTCGCTTTTTTCGGTGCGCTTTTAGCGACGCTATTTGTATACCGAATCGGCACCACCGCGATGGGTACGTCCGTGACCGTCATGCTATTAGCCGGTATCGCTATCAGTGCGCTATCAGGCGCGGCGTTGGGGATGATCAATTATGTGGCCGACAACCAAACCCTACGCGATATCGCGCTGTGGTCGATGGGCTCCCTAACCGGCGCCAGTTGGGGGCAAATCGGTTTAACTGGCGTAGCGGCTGTCGCCCTCACGGTATTTGCTTATTGTCGGGCTCATCAGCTGAATGCTTTATTGCTCGGTGAAAACGAAGCTGCGTATTTAGGGATCGATATTCACCGACTAAAACGCTTACTGATCATTGCAACCGCTGCCGGGATGGGAATATCCGTCAGTGCTGCGGGATTAATAGGGTTTATTGGCTTAGTGGTACCGCATATTGGCCGCCTGCTCGCTGGGCCCGATCATCGTATGCTCATCCCTTTATCGGCGGTATTAGGCGCACTTCTGCTTACGCTTGCCGATATTATTGCCCGAGTGATTGTCGCACCAGCGGAGTTGCCAGTCGGCATCATTACCGCTTTGATGGGCGCCCCCTTTTTTATTTGGCTGCTTATTCAGCAACGACAAACAATGGTACACTAATGGCTCGTATTGCGCTTCATGTTCAACACCTTCATTACACCCTTGGCCAACGCCCACTGCTTCGCGACATCAATGTCGCGTTTCAAAGTGGACAGTTACATGTCTTACTCGGTCCGAACGGAGCAGGAAAAAGCACCTTACTCAAACAGCTAATGAGTGAGCAACACCAACAAGGCGACGTATCATTTTGGTCAGCGTCCAGAGAGGCATGGCCTCGCGACGCATTCGCGAGACAGGTTGCTTTTTTGCCGCAAACCAGTGGGTTAACCTTTGCTTTTACGGTTAGAGAAGTTGTTGAAATGGGCGGCACACCATTGAAAGCAAACCGTAAACAAATCCAAGCGTTAGCCGAAGCACAGTTACGCCAGTGGCATATATCTCATCTTGCCCATCGTCCCTACCCCACACTGTCAGGCGGTGAAAAGCAGCGAGTACATATGGCGCGTATTTCCATGCAATTGGCGCACACGGAACCGACTCGCGCCATGATGATGCTTGATGAGCCGACGTCTGCTCTTGATATTAGTCACCAGCACCAAACACTAATGCGGTGCCGAGCACTGGTTGATCAAGGCATGACGGTGATCATTGTTCTTCATGACCTTAACCTAGCCAGTCGCTATGCGGATCATCTGTACTTTATGAAGCAAGGCGAAATGGTTCTCTCGGGAACGCCTTGGCAATGCTTTACTCACCACCAGATGACTGAGATTTATCAACACCCACTGACAGTAATGACACACCCAACGCATACTTGCCCACTGATAGTGACCTAATAACAAGGTTGTCGACAGTGAAGAGAATAATATCACTCTCCAAGAGCATAGCTGGGTCACAAAACCACCTGTTGATGATGGCTTGCTCATCAGACCAATTGCGACTGAGCAGCAACCTAAGTAAACTGAGACCGCAACCGATTAACTATGAGAATGGATGAAATCGGATTCGTTACCTTCGCAACCGTCTAATGAGCCGGGATTGTGAAAGACATCGCCGCTGCGTTACAGCGGCGTTTTTCTGTAAGGTCGCGAGTAACGATCCCAAGGCTTCACAATATAGAAGAATTAAGATGGCAACGATTAAAGATGTCGCGCGTCTCGCGGGCGTTTCGACCACGACGGTTTCACACGTTATCAATAAAACCCGCTTTGTCGCCGAAAAGACCACCGAAAAGGTGTGGCAAGCGGTTGATGACCTAAACTATGCGCCAAGTGCGGTGGCGCGCAGCTTAAAATGCAATACGACGCGCACGCTTGGCATGTTGGTAACCAAATCGACTAACCCCTTTTTCGCTGAACTGGTTCACGGTGTAGAAGACTACTGCTATGAGCAAGGTTATACCCTGATCTTATGTAATACCGAGGGTAACTTAGAAAAACAGCGTGACTATTTGCGCATGTTGTCAGAAAAACGCGTCGACGGCTTGATTGTGGTGTGCTCGGATCTCAATGAAGACCTCATGCTGCTATTGGAAAAAAAGCGTGACCTGCCCATGGTGGTTATGGACTGGGGGAGTCATCATATCAACACCGACCGCATCGAAGATAACGCTGAATTAGGCGGCTATCTGGCCACCAAACACTTTATTGACAATGGCCATACCCAAATTGGCTGTATTTCCGGTCAAATGGATAAAAATACCTGTAAACAACGACTAGCAGGGTTTTACCGCGCACTGAATGAAGCCAATATAACCGCGAACCCTGACTGGATTGTGGAAGCTGATTTCGAGGCAGACCAGGCCAAAGTCGCTGCACAACAGTTCATTGATATGACCCACCGCCCCACGGGCGTGTTTTGCTTCAACGATATCATGGCGCTTGCGGCAATTAGCACCTTTAACCAAGCTGGGTTGCAGGTACCTGAGGATATGTCCGTGATTGGTTATGACAATATTGATCTCACCGAGTATTACTCACCACCACTCACTACCGTGCACCAACCTAAACGGCGACTCGGTAAAACCGCCGTTAAACTCTTGCTCGCACGCATTAACGATAATGATACGCAACAGCAAGTATTTGAAATGGATCTCGAGCTCATTAGTCGTGAATCAGTGAAAACGATAAATTAGTGTTTTATAAAAGTTTTTTAAGCCGCCAATGCCTTTAGGTATGGTGGCTTTTTTTAGTCTTTCGAGCCAAAAAGAGCCTTTACTCTAACTTGTCAATTACAACCTTTTTGAACCAAAATCACATTTTGTATGGTTAGTGAGGGCGACATCACTGTCTAAGTATTATATGCTTATCCCTGTTTGAACAAGGCAAACCATGGCGAAAGCATGGGACGCAAAGCCACCGGCCTACGGACACTGATCAATCGTTTCAGTCAGTCACGGTAGCGGGGTTGCCAGCATCGTTGTTATAAAGCTGAAGATGGCGTCAATGCAATATGAAGTATCATTATTGATATTTTTATAACTTATTGACAATCCTGCCTGTTTGCCTTGTTACACTGACACATTATTTTTAGGCATTTGCATTCATCGAGATTGTTATTAATGGATAAACCAGCTTTAAAAGACGCGATGCGTTTATTTGCCGATTTTGGCAATATCAAATCCCGATCCATGTTCGGCGGATTTGGCTTATTTTGCGAAGACACCATGTTCGCCCTTGTCGTCAACAACACCCTTCATCTACGCGCCGGCAAAGAAAACGAAACCTTACTTAAGAAGCAGGGACTTACCCCTTACGTTTACAAAAAGCGTGGTTTCCCGGTGGTGACCAAGTACTTTGCTATTCCTGATGCTTGGTGGGACGATCACCAAAAACTCATCAATGAAGCTAAAAGTGCACTCGATGTCGCTATTCGCGATCGTTCGCTGAAAACCGAAACCAGTCCGTCGCGATTAAAAGACCTCCCTAACCTCCGGTTAGCAACAGAAAGAATGCTGAAAAAGGCAGGGATTGACACCCCCGAAACGCTGCAAAAACATGGCGCAGTCAACGCATACAAAGCCTTGGTATCGGCGCACGATAAAGACCTGAGCTTGGAGCTATTATGGTCACTAGAAGGCGCAATTACTGGCAAACACTGGTCAGTTGTCCCACCTCAACGCCGCCAAGAATTATTACAACATCTAGAAAAATAACCTCTCACAGTCTCCCTTGTATAACGCTCTAATCTTTTCTGTGAGCAATGTTCGCGTTCAACACCGCCTCTCGGCGGTGTCGCCTCGCTTTTCGCTCAAAAAAACATCAACCACACGTTTTTCACACTCTATTTGAAAGTCTCTCGCGATCGGACAGGTCTGATCCTAGGTACGATTAAGAGCACAGTTTCTTAACGCAACTAAAAAATCAGCCAGTTAATTAGTCTAAAGCACCTAATGTTATATCTGGGCCCTATTTGCTACCTGACGAGACATAGTATGCCAGTAAAAAAAATCCTGCTTGGTTTAGTGATTGTTGCGCTTATTACCCTGTGGTTTAGTTTTGATCTCAGCCAATGGTTGACGCTTGAAAACGCCAAAGCACAACAAGCGGCATTAAACGATTACATTATCGAAAACGCGACTACCGCAAGTCTGGTGTTTTTTGTCGGCTATGTGGTGATGACAGCATTGTCGCTACCGGGAGCGGCGGTGGCGAGCTTATTGGGCGCTGCACTGTTTGGCTTTTGGTGGGCATTGGTGTTGGTCTCCTTTGCCAGCTCGATTGGCGCCACCCTTGCCTTCTTGGTGAGTCGCTTTATGTTGCGCGACTGGGTCCAAGCCAAATTTGGCAATAAGCTCGATACCATTAATCGTGGTATCGAGAAAGACGGCAGCTTGTATCTGTTGACCCTGCGCCTGATCCCGATTTTCCCGTTTTTTCTGATTAACCTAGTGATGGGGCTAACCTCATTCAAAACCCGCACCTTCTATTGGGTCAGTCAACTCGGTATGCTGCCAGGAACCGCAGTCTACGTGAATGCGGGGACCCAACTGGCCCAAATCGACGCACTTGGCGACGTGGTGTCACCCTCGGTGCTTGGCTCTCTCGCATTACTGGGTGTCTTCCCACTGCTGGCAAAGTGGGTCATCGCGTGGATCACGCGTCGTAAACGCTATCAAGGTTGGAGCAAGCCTGGTCAGTTCGACCGCAATATGGTGGTCATTGGTGCCGGCGCAGGCGGCTTGGTATCAAGTTATATCGCAGCCGTGGTGAAAGCAAAAGTCACGCTGGTCGAAAAAGGTTCGATGGGAGGTGATTGCCTAAACACGGGCTGTGTGCCTTCTAAAGCGCTGATCCGCGCGGCGAAAACCATGCGAGAAATTAGCAAGGCTAAGGCGTTTGGCATTCATACCCAAGCGCCATCTGTTGATTTTCCGGCAGTCATGGCGCGGGTTAAGCAAGTGATTACCCACATTGAGCCTCACGATTCGGTCGAGCGTTACACCAAGCTCGGCGTAGATTGCGTGCAAGGCGAAGCACACATTGTCTCGCCATGGGAAGTCGAGGTGAATGGCGAACGCCTCACTACCCGCAACATCGTGATTGCCACAGGCGCACGCCCTATGTTGCCCCCGATTCCCGGTTTGGCTGAGGTCACGCATTACACCTCAGATACAATTTGGTCTCTGAATGAACTGCCGCCACGGTTATTGGTGTTAGGCGGTGGTCCCATTGGCGCGGAATTGGCACAAAGTTTTGCGTGTTTAGGCAGCCAAGTGACGCTCGCAGAAATGGCCGACCAACTTCTCAGCCGTGAAGATAAAGATGCCGCCCAGTTGGTTGAGCAGGCGTTAGAGCGTGACGGCGTCACTGTTTTAACACAACACAAGGTGAAAGCATTTGAGCACAGTGATGATCAACAAGTCGCGTTACTAGACGGCCCTGATGGGGAGAAATCCGTCGCGTTTGATGCAGTGCTGGTCGCGTTAGGGCGCAGCGCCAACACCAAAGGCTTTGGTCTCGAAAAGCTCGATATTCCAGTGACCGAGCGTGGCACAATTCAAATCAATGAGTATCTGCAAACCGCCTATCCCAATATTTACGCGGTGGGCGACGTCGCGGGGCCGTTTCAGCTCACCCACGCTAGTGCCCATCAAGCATGGTATGCCGCCGTGAATGCGCTATTTGGTCAATTTAAGCGCTTTCGTGCTGATTATTCAGTGATGCCTGCCGCCACCTACACCTCGCCAGAAGTCGCGCGCGTGGGTATCAATGAAAAAGAAGCCAAGGCCAATCAGCAAGAGGTGGAAGTAACCTATTACGGCATTGATGATCTGGATCGCGCGATTGCTGATGGCAATGATCATGGTTTTATTAAGGTGCTGACACCGAAAGGAAAAGATACCATTCTAGGCGTGACTATTGTTGGCGAACATGCGGGCGACTTGCTCGCAGAATTTACTCTCGCCATGCGGCACGGGCTTGGGCTGAATAAGATCCTTGGCACCGTCCACCCTTATCCCACCATGAGTGAAGCGGTGAAGTATACTGCCGGGGTGTGGAAGCAAGCTCATGCCCCCGAGAAGCTGCTGAAATGGGTCGAAAAATATCACCGTTGGATGCGTCACTAATTGAAAAGGAAGATTAAAATGAAACATTGGATAGCGGCGATGACACTGTCGATCGCAAGTGTCGTCAGTTTAACCGCCTCCGCCAGCACCGAGAACGACCGTTGGGAAAGTATTGAGCAACAAGCCAAAGGCCAAACCGTTTACTTTAACGCATGGGGTGGCAATCAAGAGATCAATGCTTACTTACGTTGGGCAAATCGGGAGTTGCAACGCGATTACGGTGTCACGCTTAAACATGTCAAAGTGGCGGATATCGCTGAAACCGTCAATCGCCTGCTTGCTGAAAAGACGGCGGGTAAGGATAGCGGCGGCAGCGTCGATATGGTTTGGATTAACGGCGAAAACTTCAAATCAATGAAAGAAAATGATTTGCTGTACGGCCCTTTTGTTAGCAGGCTGCCCAACTGGCAAATTGTCGATAAAAGCTTACCGGTTGAAGAAGACTTCACGGAACCAACAGAGGGCCTCGAAGCACCTTGGGGGGTGGGACAGCTGGTATTTATCCACGATAAGCGCACACTTGCCAACCCGCCTCGCTCGTTTGCTGAATTACTGAGTCTCGCGCAAGCGAACCCAGGTCGAGTGAGTTACCCAAAACCGCCGCAGTTCCATGGCACCAGCTTTTTGAAAGCGGCGCTGCTTGAGCTGACAGATTCGCCCGAAGCCCTTTACCTGCCCGTTGATGAGGTGGACTTTGACGCCGTGACCGCGCCATTATGGCGCTATCTGGACCAATTACATCAAGTGGCCTGGCGCGAAGGCTCACAATTTCCTTCAAGCAGTGCTGAAACCCTACAACTGCTAGACGACGGCGAGCTTCTCGTGGCGATAGCGTTTAACCCCAATGCGGCAAAAGCGGCAGTCGCATCTGGAAAGCTCGCCCCATCAGCACGTGCGTTTGCCTTTGACCAAGGTGCGCTATCTAACATTCACTTTATGGCGATCCCATACAACGCCAATGCCAAAGCCGGCGCCATGGTCGCTATCAACTTCTTGATGAGCGAAAAGGCACAGCTGCGTAAAGCCGACACCCAAGTATGGGGCGATCCACCGGTCGTTAAATTATCCGACACCGCCGAGGTCAGTCGCTTTAATACCCAGCCCGAGCCACATCCAAGCTGGCAAACCGCGCTTGAGACTGCGTGGCTGAAACGCTACGGCCAATAAAACGAGGCTGATATGGCACGTTTGCTGTTTGCCATCACCCTAACGGTATGCTGCCTACCCTTGTTGCCAGGGGTCGGCGGCTTGCTCGCGAGTGCCTTTGCGTTCTTGCCCACACTAGGGCTGACAGAGGCCAATTTTAGCGGCTGGCACCAAGTCATGGCATGGCCGGGACTTTGGCAATCGATTCAGCTGACGCTCATCTCGGGGTTGGGCAGTAGCTTGCTCGCGGTGGCATTTAGCTTTATGATTTTACAAGCCGCTTGGCACACGCCCATTTGGCAAAAGATCAGTGCGCGCTTGCCTGCGCTACTGGCATTGCCACACGTCGCCTTTGCGATTGGCCTGGTTTTACTGCTTTCCCCCTCGGGTTGGCTGTTTCGCCTGTTAAGTCCCCTTCTCGGTGAGAAACCTGTAACTTGGGCGTTAGTACAAGATCCTTATGTTATTGGACTCACCTTGGCGCTGACGCTAAAAGAAACCCCCTTTTTATTGTTGATGAGCCTGTCGGTGCTGCGTCAAATTGATGTCTCTCGACTGACCATGGTATCAACCAGTCTCGGGTATAACCTCACCGCAACCTGGCTAAAAGTCATTCTTCCGCTTTGGCTGGCCAAAATGCGTTTCCCGATTTTTGCCGTCATCGCCTACAGTCTGTCGGTGATTGATGTGGCGATGATCCTCGGGCCCAATACGCCGCCCACTTATGCCGTATTGGTATGGCAATGGTTCAATGACCCTGATTTGGCGTTATTGCCCAGAGCCTCAGCTGGGGCATTGCTGTTATTTGCCCTATGTGGCTTAGCGTTATTGCTATTCCGCTTTTTGGAGTGGCTTGGCTGCCAATGTCTCAATCGCTGGCAATACACGGGCCGCCGCCACGCATGGCTGCCTGGCAAGTTACTCTGGTGGCCAGTGTTTATCACTCCCCTTGCGATTATGCCTGTGTTGCTGGTGTGGTCATTCGCGCTGCGTTGGTCATTTCCCGATTGGCTGCCCAGTCGATATAGCTTACAGTTTTGGGAACAAGAACTGAGCTATGTATGGTCATTGGTGGGAAACAGCATTGTTCTGGCGGTGATCAGCGCCAGTGTCGCCTTGTTATTTGCCATCGGGTGTTTGGAGCGTTCGACCAATCAGCGACGCTCGGTGCCAAGAGCCGTCATCGCCATTCCATTATTGGTTCCGCAACTCTCTATCTTGTTCGGTATTCAGGTGGCGGTGTACAGCCTCCCCGGCCAATGGCACGTGCCAGCTACTATCTGGTCGCATATCTTTTTCGCGTTTCCTTATGTGTATCTCGCGCTCGATGGGCCGTGGCAGCAATTTGATATGCGGCTCATGCAAACCGCCAGGAGCCTCGGTATCAGTGCAACACTCGCATGGTGGCGTGTTAAACTCCCGCTGCTTTTGCCTGCGATCATCTTGGCGTGGGCGGTCGGCGCGAGTGTCAGTTTGGCGCAATACCTGCCTACACAGTTGTTGGGCGCGGGACGCATTAATACGCTCACTACCGAGGCAGTTAGCTTATCGAGCGGCCTCGATCGCCGTATCAGTGGCCTTTATGGACTGATGCAAGCGATGCTTCCCCTTATTGTTTTCGCCTTAGCCACCGTGCTTAGCCGTATTGCGGAGCGCCGTCTTTTACCCACATCAACACCGACTTATTCAGGAGCGAAACACCATGACACTGTGTGTCAACCAACTCACCATAAACGCGCCTGAGCAATGCTTGGTGCGTGATTTATCATTCTCGGTCGCCCCGGGAGAAATACTCACCGTAATGGGTCCCAGTGGCTGCGGAAAATCGAGCCTGCTGAGTATATTGGCAGGACACATTCAACCGCCCATGCATTACAGCGGCCAACTAACCTTAAATGGTGAACCCTTTGATCACTTGCCGCCGGAGCAGCGCCGTATCGGGATTTTGTTTCAAGATGATTTGCTCTTTCCGCATCTCAACGTCTGGCAAAACTTGGCCTTTGCCCTGCCTTCATCGATGAGCAAAGCGCAAAAACGTGATCAGGCCATCGCAACATTAGGGTCTGTCAATTTAGCGGAGTTTGCCGATTATGCCCCCAGCCAGCTCTCCGGCGGGCAGCGCGCGCGGATCAGTGTTTTGCGTGCATTACTCGCCGCACCCGATGCTATCTTGCTTGATGAGCCCTTTAGTAAGCTGGATAAGCCGCTACGACGGGATTTTCGTGCTTTTGTGTTTGAGCAAATCGCGCAGCGAAACATCCCCGCGCTGATTGTGACGCATGATGCCGAGGATATTGCGCACCAGAGCCGCTGTTTAAATTGGCCTAAACGCCCAGCTAACTCAGTACTGCCAGAGGAGATGCAAAATGCTTGATCGCTATGCCATCGCCGTGATCCGCTGGCCATTGAAGCAGGCAGCGGTGCAGCTCACAAAGTGGGGGGTCAAACCTGATACCGTCACGCTATCGGGCTTTTTGATTGGCTTACTGGCGGTACCCGCTCTCGCGCTACAAGTGTATTGGCTCGCGCTTGTGTTCATTATCATTAACCGACTGTTCGATGGCCTTGATGGCGCGCTCGCCCGCGAGCAAGGACTCACGGACGCCGGGGGCTTTTTAGATATCACCCTCGATTTTATCTTCTACGCAGCCATTCCCTTTGGTTTTGCGCTGGCTGATCCCGCTAGTAACGCCATCGCCGCTAGTTTTCTGCTGTTTTGCTTTATGGGCACAGGCGCAAGCTTTTTAGCGTTTGCGATTATGGCGAGCAAACACCAGATTGATAACCCGGTGTACGCCAACAAGTCGATGTATTACATCGGTGGGATCACCGAAGGCACCGAGACCATTACCAGCTTTGTGTTGATGTGTCTTTTCCCATCTTACATGGCGTGGATTGCTTGGGTATTTGGCATCGCGTGCTTGATCACCGCTTCCAGTCGCGTCTGGGCTGGGTACCATACGCTACGCGACATTGAAGGACGCTAGAAACGCTATCTCATGCGCGCTCACGTTATAGCCACTGCTGCTGTAATTGCTCTTTATCACCCAAATAATCGAGCAGCCAGCTTATCGGTGGCGATTCTTTATCCGAGCGCCACGCAATGCAGCACGGACTGCTTAACAACGGCTCTTCCAGGGCAAGCTCCACCAACTCTCCTCGCGCAATCGCGTCCTCTGCCATGTGTGAAGGCATCACACCAATGCCCAGCCCGGCCTTAAAGCATTGCATGGCACTGTGCCAATTAGGAACGGTAAGACGGCGCTGATTATCCAATAGCCAGGTAGTACGACGCGGCAAACGGCGCGAAGTATCTTCCAAACATATCGCCGGATACGGCGCGAGCTGATCATTAGCCAGTGGCTGGGCACACTGTACAAGTGGATGCGATGGGCTCACCACAAACCGCCAACGCAGGGTGCCCATTTCTCGGTAGCGAAACGCGCCGCTCACTGGCACAGCAGCCGTGGCACCAATGGCAATATCGGCTCTATCATCCGCCAGCGCATCCCACACACCATTGAATACTTCCATGGTCAGTAACAGCTCGACATCAGGAAACGCATCATAAAAGTCACGTACCAAGGTATTGACGCTATCCTCTCTTACGACGTTATCCAGTGCCAATGCGACACTTTGCGTCCAACCATTAGCAACACGTTGGGTTTGCTGGCGAATGGCTTCCATATTCTTAATCATCTCACGTGACTGGGAGACAAAATACTCGCCCGCGGCGGTCAACCGAACCTGACGATGAAGCCGCTCAAACAGGGTGACGGCCAGCTTGTCTTCAATCTGTCGTACCGTGTAGCTCACCGCACTCGGTACCTTGTGCAATTCGTCAGCCGCCGCGGAGAAACTTCCTCGCCGTGCAACCACGTCAATCACTTGAAAATCTTGGTAAGAAAACATTCACATCAAATATTTTGAAAGCAGTATTCAAATCATAGCGTTTCACAGTATCAATTGTTAGGCATAAACTGCTCTTTACATTAATCTTTGTATCAAGAGATAAAAAATGAACAAAAACGTGCCATTTATCACGCTGTTTTGGCTAGCAGGGCTCAGTATGCTCGGCTTCTTAGCCACCGACATGTATCTTCCCGCCTTTGAAGCCATGCAAATCGATTTTGCGACCTCGTCGGCCAATATCGGTTTAACCTTAAGCATCTTTTTGCTTGGCATGGCCTGTGGTCAGCTAGTATATGGCCCCCTCTCCGACCGCATTGGCCGTAAGCCTGCGCTGTTGATTGGCTTAAGTCTCTATAGCGTTGCGACCGTGGTATGTCTGTTTGCAGATAATATTTATCTGTTACTCGGTGCGCGCCTTGTTCAAGCGTTGGGTGCGTGCAGCGCAATTGTGATTTGGCAAGCCGTGGTCATTGATCGCTATGAGGGAAAACTGGGGCAGAAAGTGTTCGCCACTATCATGCCTTTAGTTGCCTTGTCTCCAGCTCTCGCACCATTATTAGGTGCCTATTTACTCCAGCATTTTGATTGGCGCAGTATTTTTGTGGTTTTATTCGCACTAGGTGTTATTTTTGTCGCACTGACCCTTCGTGAGGAAGAAAGCTTAACCAGACCAGCACAAGATACTAAAATTATTGATAAACTTAAGGGTGACTACCAGCAAGTTTTTAAATCAAAAAAGTTCATCGGAAATATGCTTATCTTTGCCGGTTGCTCGGCCGCTTTCTTTGCCTATCTCACTGGATCGCCGTTTATTATGTCAGCGATGGGCTATACCGAAGCAGACATTGGCCTGAGCTACATCCCACAAACGATCGCGTTTGTTGTCGGCGGATACACGTGTCGCCATGCCCTCAACAAACTCAAAGATCATAGTATCTTGCCTTGGCTGCTTAAGCTGTTTGTTGCCAGCGTAGTGGTTATCTTTTTGATCAGCTGGCGCACCGATGTGACTAATATCTGGGCAATTTTGGGGCCATTCTGCTTTTTGGCAGCGGCCAATGGCGCCATTTACCCACTGGTCGTCAATCGCGCCTTGGAAGATTTTAAATCCTGTAGCGCGACCGCTGCGGGGCTGCTGAACTTCTTGCAAATGATGATCTGCTTCTTGGCGAGCGCCGTGGTGTCTGCGTTTGCGGCCTCGGGCTTGATCGCCGTCACCACCGTCATGCTGTCCACCTGTGCGGTGGTGATAATTGGCTTTGGCTTGGTCTGGCATGCAAACCGTCAAGCACAAACGCTAGCAGCCGCGTAAGGAAACGGGGTTTAGAGACTAAAAAGGCGTCTTTCCAGACGCCTTCATGTTACCCCTTGCTCATCCGCTGGACTGCGGCATTGCGCGTGAGATGATCGCAGTCATATCAATATGCGAAGGGAGCGTACCATATTGATGATATTCTGACGTTTCGACACGCGCTTGCACGAAGGCCTCGGCAATGTCTGGTTCTCCATAACGCAACAATGTCGCAGCTTGCCATAGTATTGCCATTTTCTCTATCACTTGGCGCGCGCAATAAGATAACATCTCAGCATTACCTAGCTGCTCCTCAAGCCCATCCACCGCACGATCAAAAGCGTCATTTGCCCCTGTCGCATAGCGTAATTCTGCAATGAAGACCGATACGGTATCCGGCTCTCGAGTCAGCACTCTGAGCAAATCCAAACATTGCACATTGCCCGATCCTTCCCAAATGGCGTTAACAGGGGCCTCACGATAAAGCCGACTGGCGACATTTTCGTTTACATAACCCACCCCACCCAGGCACTCCATCGCTTCGTAGGTGTGCTGTACCGCGCGCTTGCAAATCCAATATTTACCAATAGCCGTGCCAATCCTAACCAAGGCGGCTTCATGTGGGTTATCCAGTTGCTCAAGCGCCCGAGCCAATCGCATCGAAATCGCGAGCGCGGCTTCTGATTCTAAGGCCAAATCAGCCAATACATTTTGCATTAGTGGCTGATGATGCAAAGGTTTACCAAATACCTCACGGCCTGCAGTATGCCAAATGGCCTCTTTGGTGGCTTGTGCCATAAGAGCACTAGAGCCTATCATGCAGTCATACCGCGTTAATGCCACCATTTGAATAATGGTCTTAATCCCCTTTCCCGGCTCACCTAACAACCATCCTTGCGCATCGCGAAACTCAATTTCCGAGCTGGCATTAGATTGGTTTCCTAGCTTGTCTTTTAAACGCTGAATGTGAATCGGGTTTTTACTCCCGTCTTCTCGCCAACGTGGAACCAGGAAGCAGGACAAACCGTGGTCAGTTTGTGCGAGCACAAGAAAGGCATCACTCATGGGTGCTGAACAAAACCATTTATGCCCCACCAGTGAATAACGTTTACCTCCTCCGGGCGCTTCACAAGGCGTTGCATAGGTTGTATTAGCCCGCACATCCGATCCTCCTTGCTTTTCAGTCATCGCCATTCCGAGAGTGACACCCTCTTTCTCAAACCAAGGAATGTTACGTCCATCGTAGCGACCACTCACGATTTTAGGCAGCCATTTTTCTGCGATATCTGCTTGAGCTTGTAATGCGGGTACGCTGGCAAATGTCATGGTGAGCGGACAGCCAGAGCCCGGATCGGCATGGGTGTGAAGAAATGCCATGGCAGCGCGGACCACATGACGTCCCGAGGTTTTTTCACGCCAAGGCATGGCGCAATGGCCGTGCTCGATAGCATGTGCCATGAGTTGATGATACGCAGGGTGATAATCAACCTGATCAATTCGATAGCCAAAGCGGTCAACAGGTCGGAAAGTGGGGAGAAACTGATTTGCATTCATACCCGCCTCTAATAAGTCGCCGCCAATACGGCCACCAAACGAGGTTAAACGATCTTCACCCCATTGCCCGCCAAATTGCGCGACCCAATACTGTAAAATACGATCGGCAGTGAAGGCATTATAATTTTCCAGCGGTTTGGGTTGATTAAAAACAACATGTGTATCCGATTGATGGTTTTTGCTTTCCATAGCTTGTTGCGCTCTCCATGTCTTTATCGATAGTCATCATGTAAGTAGACGACGAGTTCACCTTTACCAATGGGAAGTACGCCCACATCAAGTTCATGCTGCTGCTCAAGCCATCGCTTAAAAGGAGCCACATCATCAGCGTGGGATAACGCATTATCGACCACCAGCATGCCCTGAGGCTTGAGGAGTTGGAATAAACGTGGCGCTAGGGACAGGTACTGACTTCGGTCGGCATCAAGAAAAATGAGCTCGAACTGTCCCTCAAGGCGAGTAATCCAGTCACTCGCGTCGCCCAATTTCGCATCTATCCGGTTATCCATGCCGGCTTGCCTAAAGTGCTGCTGCGCTTGTTGGTGTTTTGCTTCATCGCACTCAATCGTTACCACTTGCACGCTATTGCCGCCCGCGTGCGCAAGCCATAACGTTGAATAGCCCATGGATGTGCCAATTTCTAAAATGCGGGTAGGCTGAATTTCATCCACTAACAGCGCTAAGAATTCTCCGGTTCCAGGCGTAATATTCAGCCATTTTTTACTTTTATCCTGTTGCAGGGCATCATTCTCTGTCCCCTGCATTTGCAGCTTTTCCAGTAAGTCGTCCATAGCCATTAGTCCAATACAAGGCTGCCGTCATCATCAAATTGCCAACAATCGCCATAAGCGACTTCCCAAAGATAGTTATCCGGATCAGCAAAGTAGCCGCTGTAGCCTCCCCAAAATACGTCTTGTGCAGGTTTAACAATACGACCGCCACACCGCTCTGCCAGCGCCAGTACCTCGTCGACCTCTTCTTTGGATCGCGTGTTATGCGCCAATGTGATACCACCAAACCCTGTCTCGTTAACGGTGAGTCCGGGTTTGATATCATCGGCTAACGAGTCTGCGGGATATAACGCTAATCGTGTACCTGCGGTACTAAAAAACACGATGCCTTCTTCAGGGTGGCTGTGCGTTGGAAAGCCCAATTGGCGATAAAATTCATAAGAGTGAGAAAGATCCGCAACCCCCAATGTGATGATACTAATTCTTGCTTCCATACCATTGCTCCTTCGCTTAATCGGTAGGGGCATTGAGTCGCTTTGATATCACACTGTAGCGTGTCAGCCATAAGGTAAGTGTGCGAGTAATCACAGCCTTACAGTGTCGCTAACTCAACATGTCGATTGATGTTTTTCAGTGTGATACCAACAGCAGCAAGGCGACTTTGTATATCATTTAGAGCGACTTGGTAGTCATCACTTCGTTCAAAGCTGGCTAGCGTCTGTCGGTCTTTAAACATCAGCCGCACGATTAAGCTTTGTGGAAAACGCTGATAATTCACCTCATGCGTCAGCCATTCAAATCCCTCCACTTTTTCCATTGTCAATTCACAGACATCTGTCAGCGCTTCTCGAATCGCCTTGTCATATTTCTTATCTGTCTTTCGCATGATGCGTCTCTTCTACTGCTCGATTTTTTTGTTTTTGGGGTCCGTGCGGGTGTGATCGACAAAAATCAGCGCTTCAGTGGCAAAACCTCGCTGTTTCGCTTCTGCAATAAATTTATTTTTTACTGACTCCGACACGCTCGGTGTGCGCGATAACAACCACAGGTAATCGTGGTCAGGCCCCGAGATAAAGGCATATTGGTAGTTATCATCCAACTCAAACACCACATACGACCCATAGAAAGGCCCAAAGAATGAAACCTTCAGGTACCCCGTTTTATCAGTTTCAACGAAGTACGCCTTACCCTCTGCTTCTTGCCATTTTTCTTCTTCACGGCTATAGCCTCGGTTTATCACTTTAACGCCACCGTCTTCACGCAACGAATAGGTTGCGGTCACATCCGACAATCCTCGTTCAAACGAGTGATCCAGTCGCGCTACTTCATACCAAGTACCTAAATAGCGGTTAATCTCAAAGTTTGTTACGGGTGTAACCTGTTCTGGCATGCCTAAACACCCAGTTAACATTAAGGATAATAACCCAATCACCCAGCCTCTTTGCATCCTTGTTCCCTCTTTAAACCCAACATGATAAGTCATACTCAGCAACAGGTTTGATCGTTTACATGCTTTGTCAATTTTTGGTCAACTCGCTGTTTTTCTGCTTGCCAAGGCGCCAAACTGGTGCTTATATAAGCGCTCTTTAGTTACAGAGGTAATCACAATCCATGGACAGCGACCGATGTCGTGTTATGCCCTTCCCCGCTTCCTTTAACCAGGAGGCCATCGTATGTTAACACTCTTTTTGGAACCCGAAACCTGGGTGGTCTTCTTTACCCTTCTAACCCTTGAAGTGGTATTGGGTGTTGATAACTTAGTCTTTATCTCCGTACTGTGTGAACGTCTCCCTAAAGAGAAACGCCGCTTTGCGCGCACCTTGGGTATTGGTCTGGCCGTGATTAGCCGGATTGGCTTATTGCTTTCCATCGCTTGGGTCATGTCGTTGACTGTGCCCCTGTTTACGATTGGGACGGAACCGGTTACCGGTAAAGATCTTATCATGCTGTTTGGTGGTGGCTTTTTGCTGCTAAAAAGTGCCAAAGAGCTGTGGGCGTGGTTAGGTTATAGCGAGCCCGTAAGCCACTCGACACAAGTCCTAACCGGGATGGCAATTATTTTGCTGCAAATCGTTGCGGTAGATGCGGTGTTTTCGATGGACTCGGTAATCACCGCGGTGGGTCTCATCCAAGATGTGCCCGTGATGGTCGCCGCCATTGTTACCGCCGCCATCATTATGATGATCGCGGCCGAACCCGTGAACAATCTGGTCAGCCGTTACCCTGGATTTAAAACCTTAGCTTTACTGTTCTTGGTGCTACTAGGCTTGCTACTGATGGCCGAAGGTGCCGGCATTCATATCAACAAAGGCTACGTGTATGTTGCGATGGCATTTGGTTTGATCCTTGAGCTCTGCCACATTCGATTGCGTAACAAGCAGCGCTTGAACATCAAGCGTATTCGTCCGCACTTTTCGTTAAAAGTGTCACGTCGGATTGCTGACAGCCGTTAATTCTCAGGGGCCGTCGCCACACTGTTGATGGCGGCGGCCCTATCTTTAAACTGGATTTTTCCCACACAACACTGCCCTTGCTGCGCATAATGCGCTTGGATATGTGACACGAGCTGAACAAGCGGCATGATTTGCCCACTCGGCTGCCAGTGCTGACCACCGTCTTGACTCAACCAGCAAACGCCTTGGCTATCCACCAGCCGATCATCTTCTGTGATCACGTTTTCGCGCAGCGCCTTAAGCGACGCAGGATCGGAGGCAAACGAGAGTTCATCATCCCCTTGCCAAATCAGTAGCGCAGGATAGTTGATATAGGTGGTCATGACTTGGGCTTAAATATATCAAGTTTGAGTGCCACTGACTTCCCTAACCAACCCACATGATCGGTATGATCAATGTAATCATCGCCCGTCACGCCATGCAAAAACACGGTTAAATCGCCCCGATGCGCCTCAAGCCATGCCATCACCTCATCGAACGCAGCGTTGTCAAAGGCGATCTGAAAGCTCCACTTCGGATGTGGGCCAACACATTTGCGATGAAAGCGGCCAAGATCGATGGGCAGTGACGATGCAGCGGCTGCTTGATAGATAATATCCGCCTGCGCTTCGGTGTCGGCCTCATAGTAGACATGGGCGTGGTAAGCCTGATGAACATTGGGAAAAGCGTGTAAAAAAGACATAAGCATCATTCGATTCAACAAGATGGAATTGAGAATAGTTTACGTGAAACCAAGGCAAAGAAATAGTGACCAAAGGTGTGGCTATTCAATCATAGCGTTAGCTAACACAGCATCAGGTAATAAAAAAGCGGCCGAAGCCGCTTTAGTTTGGTAACAACCTTTACGATAACGCGCCGGTTAATTCAACACATTGTTATCGTTTTTGACACGATCCAAGCTGGCGTCTCCACCAAAATCAACCGCTTGACGGATCATTTCAGCGTGCACAGCTTGCTCTGCAAGCTCCGTCGTTTGTGGGAAGATAAAGGTGCTATGGCTAGCGTTATCACCGGCAAAGTCAACAAAGTTCTGCTGACCTTGTGCAGCGGGCGAGCTGGCATTGATGGTTGGTAGGCCAAGCTTCGCGGCCAATGGCTCAGAGCCAGCGAAATTATCAACAATGCCCGGAACCGTATAGGCGACGTCGTTCGGTACCGTGTCATCCCCATCGACTTGTTGCATATAAATCGGCGTGGTGCTTCCATCAATATAGGTTGCATTCGTATAGGGATCGACGGTATCGAGTAGCGTCTGTGCGGCATAATTAAATTGCTGTACCACACCATTCACTTCCGCTTGTGCACTCGCTGAGCCGTTTGCCTCAAAAGTTTTGTAGCAGATAACATTATTTTCTGCGCTATTATCGAGCGTACAATTGTTACCGGCAAAGGTCTGATAAGCGGTACTGCCTTTAAAAGCAACACTGTGCTTAATCAAAGGGCCAAACGAGTCCGACCCGAGCAGCAAGTTAGCAATTTGCCCCCCAGAGTTCGCCACGCTCAATGCAGAGAATTTATAAAGTGCATCGACTTCGTTGCTGTTTGCACGGTTAGACGCCGCAAACGCAGTGGTACCAACAATACCGCCCAGCGAATGGCCTAATAAACGTGGCGCCGAGCTCACGAAAGACGTTATCGTCTCTAATGGCGTCCCCTCGAATCCACCCGCCGACTTGGTGCGGGTCAAAGCTGCGCGCAAGCCCATCACATCCAACTCGCTTTGGCGCACATTGTCACGCGCCACGGCTAGGTTACTGAGGTTCAGGTACGCTGTCACATCCACGTTGGCAGAACGCTTCGTATCTAAGCTACGCTCACCATGAAGCGGTAAGTCAATTGCCATAACGGCTTGATTGGCGCTGGTAAAGTTAGGCGCAAAGAAATACGCATTCTCTTTTGCCGAGGTAATCCCGTGCTGATAAACCGTTAGTTTGGTATTACTATCAACCGTTGCTGGGGTAAACAGCAAGAAGGGCACCTCTTGCACTGATTTAATCTGCGGTACAGGACTATAACGAGTAATAATGCGCTCAGGGTCTAATTGACTGCCATCAGCTTTGGTCAGCGTCTCGCCGGCCAGCTTGAAAAGCTCGTTGACGATGTCTGATTGTTCACCGTTGGTTAACGTTTCTATATTAACACCCGCCTCAGCAAGCTGCGCGGCAATGGTCGCTTTTTGCTCAGGGTCTTGCAGGGCATTCAACACCTTCGCCAAGCTAGGGGTGGCAGACTCAAACGGTTGGCTATTCCAGTTGCTATCCGTTTCCAAATAGTAAGGTAGCTTAATGGTGCCTGTTGACACCTGAACATCGGCTAAGTTAACACCGTTTGAATTGAATGCGCCGATGACTTTGGTTTTGATGTTTTCATCATTTGGATCAAAGTACTGGGTAAACTGGGCATCCCCATTCAACGCCGTTTGATAGTCCTGAGTGCCGGTGATATCGATGGTGTAGGCATCCGATAAATCAGCATTATTGGGGTTGGCGCCCGCTTTCCATACTGCCGCTAGGTTTCCAGCATCAAACCCAGCCGCCGTCGCTAGCTTGGTGTAGTTTAAGCTGTCACCCACCGACTGGGTGGAGAACCAGGTGGAGTAGACAATCGCCGAATCAGAATCGACGATAGGTGGATTAAACTGATCGTTCTTCGCCAGCTTTTCAACACCTTTAATAACCGTTGCCGGTTTTTCTAACGCTGTCCCGGTAAAATCTTTATTGGTCGACTTTAACGATGCATAGCTCGTTGACGTGCCAACGGGATCGCCATTGATATCCGTCATTTCATCGGTAATCACCACAATGTATTCACTGCTCGGCGCTAAGTCGCTAGAGGGTAATATCGTCAGTGTGTCTGTCGCCGCACTGGTGATAGCATTGAAATCGCTACCGAGCGTTAGCACCTTTTCTGGCAGCGGATTTTCCCCAGTCAGCGATTCAGTTAGCTTCACCAGATAAACACCGCCAGAGACAGGGCCATCGGCCAACCCTGCGCCTTTAAAGTCAAACACCAGCGGCATGGTGGTCGACCAACCATCCATGGTATTCATCGCCGCACGCGGATTACTTAATGTGCTGTCACTGCCAGTAGGTAAATTTAAGGTGCCGTCGCTAGGGTTCATCAATAAAAAGGTGGGAACCGGGACAGATTGATTTTTCCCCTGTAAGGTAAAGTCGATTTTGGTGTCACGATCAAGTAGGGCTTGGATCTCATCATTAAAGTCAGGATTGGTCGAGCTGGTTTTATCATCCCCACAACCTGCCAATAAAAGCGCAGCAGCCACTATCGATAACGAAAAAGAATGCTTTAACATGAATGGGCTCCCATTTTAAAAGGTATAATTAAGTTGCACTGCGCTTAAATACGCATCGCCTTTCGATGAAATTTCAATATCCTGACCCAAGCCATTGGTCTCTTTAAAGTTCCCATCACGGCTTCTAATCCAGGTAATCGCCGCATCAATGGTTAAATCGGCATTGTATTGGTAGGTAAAGCCGGTTGAATACCAATAACGGTCCGAGTCGGGAATACTCAAGGTCGCTTTGCCCGCTTTTTCATCAAAGGCGATCCCTGCGCGACCTGTCCACGCATCATTAAACTGATAGGTACCACCGAGTGAAAGGCGTACGTTATCTTTATATTGCTCATCTTTATAAAAGCACTGATTCGGTGTACCGTTGTTACACTGACTAGACGTTGCTTTTAGCTCTTTAAATGAACGCCAGCCCGTGCGTTTCCAGCTGTAATGCATAGCAAAGTCATCAGTTAACTGATGAAACCCTGATACTTCATAAATTTCCGGTAAGTCGAGCTCTAAATCACCATCGACTTTCGGTGGTGTAGAAATCCCTGTGTCATAGCTATTGAGATCGCCGTCTTCAAATTCGAGTGCCACCTCAGAGCGATAGCCAAATCCAATGCGATGATCATCATTAAAGTGATAGGTAGTGCCCACATTAAAGCCATAGCCAACTGCATCGCCTTTTAACGACAGTAAGTTATCTCGCTTATCTCCACCCAACCCAGCGGCTAATGCGCCTTTATACCGGGTGAGTTCCGCTTTGGCGTATACCAAACTTAACCCAACTCCGACACTCCATTTATCGTTCACTTGATAGGCCAAAGCTGGATTCAAATTGGTGGTAAGAAGATCAGTATGACCTGCAATATCGCCTATTTGGAGATCATCTGGATAATCCGTTGCGACACCATAGGTGGTATATAGGCCTATACCCCATGACCATTTATCAGTTTGCGGCGACACGAAATAAAAAGCAGGCACCGCTTTAACTGGTGCAACGTCTTTGGCTTCCTCATTGTTGGTTTTATCTTTGATACGAATGTGCGGATCGACGATATGAATCGCACCCGACACTTGGCGCTTTTCTAATAACATCATATTGGCCGGGTTTCGGGCTAAAGTAGACGCGTTATCAGCAATGGCGGCTTCGCCAGAATAAGCACGTCCTAGGCCAGTTGCTGAATGTTCAGCCACCTGGAACCCTGCCCCTTGGGCTTGAGTCGCGGCGATGATGCCAACTGCAATTGTTGAGAGCTGCTTCTTGTTCACTAGTCGGACCTCCGAGGTCTCTTGTTTAGTATGAATGTTGGATGTTATTTTCATGTAAATAGATTGTCAAATGATTGAATTATCTCGAACAATGACAAGGCTGAGGATTATAGGGCGCAGGTCACAAAGTAAAAGTTGTTATTCGTTGGTAAGACCAGCATGCTTAAATTGGGCATTATCGACGCACATATCGCCTAAAACCCCATCAAGCTTCGGTATTTTTAAGGCGTGAATAGGCGTAGACTCAGAGGCAGAAGCACAACGTTCGATAATACAATAACCAAGGAGTCATCATGATTCAGCAAGGACAATCTCTACCGAGCGCGACGCTCAGTGAACTCACCGCTGAGGGCATGCAAACCCACGACATCCCTGCCCTTTTCGCCAACAAGAAGGTAGTGCTGTTCGCAGTGCCAGGTGCCTTTACCCCAACCTGTTCAGAGTCGCACTTACCGGGCTTTGTGGTGAAAGCGGATGAGATTAAAGCAAAAGGCATCGATATGATTGCTTGCGTCTCCGTCAACGATGCCTTTGTGATGCAGGCGTGGGGCGAAGCACAAAACGCCAATCAGATCCATATGCTGGCCGACGGCGATGGCAGCTTTACCCAAGCGCTCGGACTAGAGATGGATTCAGGGAAGTTTGGTGGTATTCGCTCGCAGCGTTATGCGATGGTAATTGACAATGGCATCGTCACGCATTTGAACGTTGAAGCGCCAAAAAGCTTTGAAGTCTCCAGTGCCGAGGCGATTCTCGCCCTGCTGTAGCGGTAAGCTAGCGGTGGCACTTTTTGGCCACCGCTTCGTGATTTACACTGACTTTTCAGTGACTTTACGACGAAGTACATACTTTTGCACTTTGCCTGTCGAGGTTTTCGGGAGCGCGGTAAAGATCACTTTTTTCGGCGCCTTGAAGTGCGCCATTTGCTCTCGGCAAAAAGCAATAATGTCTGCTTCGGTCACGGCGGATGTTTCGGTCGTTTTGACAAACGCACAGGGGACCTCACCCCATTTTTCATCGGGCATCGCAATCACCGCCACTTCTTCAATATCAGGGTGACGGTACAGGACGTCTTCCACTTCGATACTGGAAATATTCTCCCCGCCACTGATGATAATGTCTTTGAGTCTGTCCTTGATTTCGATGTAGTTATCGGCATGCCATACCGCTAGGTCACCAGTACGAAACCAGCCGTTACTCATGGCATCTTCCGTCGCACTCGGGTTCTTTAGGTAGCCTTTCATCACGATATTACCGCGAACAAAAATCTCACCCAGCGTGCCACCATCTTTTGCCACTGGTTTAAACGTCACTGGATCAGCAACCATTAGCTCCCCTTGCATCGGCGCCCGTACACCTTGGCGTGCTTTCATGCGTGCTTTTTCTCGTTGCGAGAGTTGATCCCAGTGGTGTTGCCAGTCACACACCACACAAGGGCCGTAAGTTTCAGTGAGGCCATAAACGTGGGTCACTTCAATCCCCATCGCTTCCATCCCTTCAATCACAGAAGCCGGTGGTGCCGCCCCTGCGGTCATCGCTTTAACCGTATGGTGAATCTCAGCTTTTAGCGCCGGATCTGCATTATTCATCATGTTCAGCACAATCGGCGCACCACAAAAATGGGTCACTTTGTGGGTTTTTATTGCATCAAAGATAGGCTCTGCCCTGACATGCCGTAGACTGACACTCACCCCCGCCGTCGCGGCCACCGTCCATGGGAAGCACCAACCATTACAGTGGAACATGGGTAGCGTCCAAAGATAAACAGGATGCGCATCCATATTCCAAGACAACACATTACTCACCGCATTCAGATGGGCACCGCGATGGTGATACACTACCCCTTTGGGGTTGCCCGTGGTGCCTGAGGTGTAGTTGAGTGAAATGGCCTGCCATTCATCGTCTGGCAATGTGTACTGATAATCACTATCGCCTTGGGCTAAAAAGGTTTCGTACGTAATCTCACTGATACATTCGCCATGTGGATAGAGCGGATCATCAATCGCAATCACCAGTGGGCGGTGTTTGATCATTTTTAACGCCCGCTTAGCCACTTCCGTCATTTCCTTGTCGACGATAAAGACTTTGCTTTCTGCATGTTCGAGAATAAAAGCGACGGTTTCCGCTTCTAGCCGGGTATTAATGGTATTGAGCACGGCGCCTGTCATCGGCACGCTAAAATGCAACTCAAAGACTTCGGGCAGATTGGGGGCCATCACCGATACCGTATCACCCAGTCCGATGCCGGCTTGACGTAATGCCGAGGCAAACTGACGGCATCGCTGATCCACTTGCTGCCAACTCCAACATAGATGACCATGAACGCTAGCCGGATAATCTGGATAAACGCTAGCGGCTCGCTCGAGGAAAGAAAGTGGACTCAGTGTTTGATAGTTGGCTGGACTTTTGTCCAAACCAAGCTCATAGATGTTGCTGACTGACATAACGCGCTCCTTGCTGACTTTGTCTAGATAACTAGATCAACCTAGCATGTCATCAAGCTTGCGCTATTCAACTTAAGTCGATATGGCGGCGATGATGCAAAAAGGCCCAGCGGTGCTGAGCTAGTGCGACTGGTAATAGTATTGGTATTACGTTGAGTTAGAAATATCGGCTCATTGATGATCCACCGTTTGATACCTTCGGCCTATGCCTTGCAACCAACGGGCGAGATCTTGAGTGGCAATGACCCACGTTTGATCATGACAAAAAGGCTGGCATTCCACCTCTTGAACCTGCCATATTGCATTCGCGATCACCAAACTGACGCGATGCTCAGGATCGTTCATCACATCAAATACCGACACGGCGCCTGATTGTGCCTTCAAATAAGTTTCAAGTTGCTGCGACGAGGCAAACGATAAGCGAGACGTCCCCAAGGCTTCACTCAATCCCGCTAAATTGACGGTAGCTTTGCCCGGTAACACGACCAAGAAAAACTGCTTTCCTTTTCTGTCTTTCAACAATAAATTCTTGGTCGGATTCGCATTCGTATGCAAACCGAGCGCATCCGCTTCTTCACACGTATAGACAGGTTGATGTCGGTATATGGCGACCGAAATACCGCGCGCATTGAGGCTTTGAAACAGTGCAGTCTGTTGACTAGAAAGCGGTAGATTACCCGTCATAACGATCCTATTTAAAATAACGTTGACGAAGTTTTTCTATCTCACCACGTTGCTTAGCGGACATTAGATAATTGTTTATTAACGTGACCAAATCATTCGCTTGTGGCGCATAGCGGCTCACTTGAGCATGAAATGCTTTCGGGTTGGGCAGTGTGATGTAAGCGATATCGCTTGAAAACTGATAGAGCCCGAGCCGTATTCCACCTAAAGCGGGCTCGATTTCACTGGCAAGAAAGCGACACCGACCCGCTTCTAACATCCGCAACGCTTGCTGCAAGGTATTGGCTTCAAACCTCGGTCGGGGGTTATCGCCAAACGCGGCATAATTGTAGCCATTCACACCACAAACCGATTGTGTCGCCGATAAATTCGGCTGTGCTTGTGTGTCAGGGGCTCCCACGTATAAGTAACCCAAGGATATCGAATAGAGTGGCTGCGTGAAGCGACTATATTGTGCTCGCTTGGGTTTGTAACTCGCATCCCAAGTAAGATCACAACGGCCGGACTCACGCGCCAGTTCATGTTGCACGCGCGCCCAAGGCATAAAGACCAGCTGATAGGCAATGTCATTACGATCTAATGCGGTGAGCACCAAATCTGTGGCGTACCCAGTCAAGGTATCCGCTTTTTTCTGCCGCGTTTCTCCCTGCCAATAAGTGTAAGGAGGCCAAGGGCTCCCGTCCCCTACACAAACATTGAGCGGATCTGAGATGGATGGCCCTGCCCATACTCGAAATGAAAATAGGGTTAGCCAAATCGCAATACAAGCTTGTATCCAATGGGTCATCCAGCCACTCACTTTGTTGACTCGCTAAGCTGTCTATAAGACTAGCATGCCCTCTCTATCGACATACTCAAGCGCCTTGTTGTTCATTCGGACGTTGCGCTTAAAGACAACGAAAGCGTGAGAACCGCATCTCGGCTGCGCCCTGTCTCCACAAAACCCAGCGCTTGGTACAATGAAACGGCTGGGTTTTCTGCAAAGACACGCAACGCTAACTGCGCATAGCCAGACGTTTGAGCATAAGCGACCGCCCAAGTGATGGCCTCGCGGCCGATCCCTTGCCGCTGTTTACTCGGCTCAATCTGTAAATCGCGGATAAAAAGCGTTTCACCGTCTGACTTCAAGCGAATCACGCCACAACGCTTTCGCTCATGGCGAATTTCATAATTATCGAAAACTCGCCAACTCTCTATAAACCGCTGAGAGTTCCAAGCGATTTTCCTCGCTTCATAATAAGGGGCCATATTTTCTTGGGTCAGCTTTTGACTGTACTTCGCATCCGTTGTCGGACAAATCGCAACATCCATGTCGTTTTCCTCTCATTCACGCTTTGCTAAACGTGCCTTGACGGCACTTACACCTTGCCAATCTTCTAGCTCTTGTTCGGGGTACTCGGATCGAAATTGCTGATACAACGCAATGCCCTGGGGATCTTCCAGCACATCAACTGTCACCCCTTTTTCTTGCAGCATCGTCTCGTTACCGCTCGCACTGGTGACATCCCCTACCACCACTCGAGAGAAACCGCGCATGGTAATCAATGTCGCGCACACATCGCATGGGCTTAAACTGGTAAACAAGGTTGTTTGGCTAAAATCAATTCGCCCAGCATCACGTATCGCGGCCGTTTCACCATGGTTGTAGGGGTGATTGTCTTGCACCAAGGTGTTATGTCCTTTGCCCACAATTTGGCGTGTCTCATTGTCAATAATCACCGCGCCGATGGGGCACCCTCCTTCATCCGCGCTTTTTTGGGCTAACAACACCGCAATGCGCATCAAATCGGCATCGGTCAGTTTTTGGCTGAAGCTGTTATCCACCAGCACCGGCAAACTGCGCGTTGGCATATGCGCCATGGCACGCAGCGCGGCTTCGTCCACCGTACTGTTTGCATTTAATAGCATTCGCTTTCTCCTTATTCTATCTGACAGATAACGTTAAGCTGCGTCATACCACAAGATCATCAATTTACTCGCAATTAATGAACCAAACAGTGATAAGGTTTGTATTGGTCAGTTCGATATTTGTTATTGGTTTAATCGACCTTTTGCGCCTTCGTCTGTACTTGTTAGCCAAGGGTGGTGATAGCAACTCTGTTCAGGGATTTTTATGATAAAACGTTTGATTATTATGTTAGTCGCATGTGGGCTCGTTTTTGGGGGAATTTTTGCCTACAAAGCAGTAGGCAATCATTTTATGAACCAATTCTTTGACAACATGCCTGCCCCTACGGTCACCGTGACGGCCACTACAGTCTCAACCCATCCTTGGCGAGAACAACAAACCACCATTGGTAGTTTTGCGGCCATTAATGAAACCCAGCTCACTACCGAGGCAAGCGGCATCGTCAACAATATCTTGTTCGATAACGCGACGTCGGTGAAAAAGGGACAAATGCTCCTCACGCTAGATGCCAGCGTTGATGAAGCAGAATTACGTCGGCTCGAGTCCGTGGCAGAGCTAGCCCAACTTGAGTTAAGACGCTATCAACGGCTGTTTAAAGACAAAAACATTTCTGAATCCGAGCTAAAGCGCAAAGAAAGCGAAGCCAAACAAGCGATGGCCGCTGTCGACAGCCAAAAAGCGCGCATCGAGCAAAAGGCATTAACCGCGCCTTTCGACGGCATCATTGGGATCCGTGACGTCAGTCTTGGCCAACTCATCGCGCCGGGGACAGCCGTTGCAACACTCACGTCAGTCAACCCCATCCACCTCAACTTCACCTTACCGGAACAGCAACTCAGCACGCTGAAAAATGGCCAAACCGTTTCTGCCACGATTAGCGCACGGCCCGACGAGGTCTTTACCGGCACAGTGACTGCGATTTCGCCGGTTGTCACGCCCTCGAGTCGCAGTGTCGACATTCAAGCCACCTTTGATAATCCAGATGCTGTTTTACGGTCAGGTATGTTCGCACGCGTGAGCCTTGATCAAGGTGAAGAAACGCAAAATGTCTTGCTGGCACCACAAAGCGCGATTCAATTTAATCCGTATGGCAACGCAGTCTTCGTGATCCAAGAGCAAGACGATGTATTGACGGTCCAACAGCGCTTTGTGCAAACGGGCGCGCGCCGCGGTGACATGATTGTGATTAAAGACGGCCTTCAACCCGGTGACCGTATCGTTACCTCCGGCCTCCTCAAGCTCCGTAACGGCAGCAACATCAAGATAAGTGACAATGAGCGTGTTCAGCCGAGCGAAGATCTTGATCCCAACGTTGTGAATCAATAGGAGCGATTCGATGCGATTTACCGACGTCTTTATCAAGAAACCCGTCTTGGCCTCCGTGGTGAGCCTATTCATTATCTTGCTCGGGTTACGCGCTATCACCGACATGAATGTGCGCCAATTCCCCGAGATCAAAAATGCAGTGGTCAGTGTCTCTACCACTTATATCGGTGCAGATGCCGACCTGATTCAAGGCTTTATCACCACGCCGCTGGAGCGTGAAATTGCTGCCTCTGAAGGGATTGATTACTTAGTCTCCACATCAACCGCCGGTGTGAGCACCATCGAAGCCTATTTACGCCTTGATTACGATCCGAATGAAGCACTCACGCAGATTGCCGCACAGGTGAATAAGGTGCGCTCAGAGCTCCCTGATGATGCCCGTGAGCCCGTCGTCACCCTGCAGGTAGGGGAAACAGTCGCGGCAATGTACCTCGCCTTCTACTCTGACGTCCTCACTGACAATCAAATTACCGATTACTTGGTCCGGGTGGTCGAGCCACAGCTGTCGACGATTCCCGGTGTGCAGCGTGCTGATGTGTTGGGTGCCAGTAGTTTTGCCATGCGAATCTGGCTCGACTCGGTCGAAATGGCCGCGTACGATCTCACCGGTACGGATGTGATTGCCGCCCTGCGCAGCAATAATGTGCTGGCTACGTTGGGGCGAACCAAAGGGCAAGACGTAGCGATTGATTTAAACGCCGCCACCGACATTCATGACGTTCAACAATTTGAAGATCTGGTGATCAGCAGTGATGGCCAATCTGTTGTGCGTTTGAGTGACATTGCGACCGTTGAGCTCGGCGCCGAAAGTTACCAAACGTCGGTGAACTTTAACGGGCTCGACGCCACCTTTATCGGTATCGAAGTCTCACCCGATGCCAACGCGCTGGATGTGATTGAAGCGGTGAATCAGGTATGGGATGCCGATATCATCACCCAGTTACCTCAAGGGCTGTCGGCGTATATCGCCTATGACTCAACCGAGTATATTGATAACGCCATTGATGAAGTGGTGATATCGATTATTCTCGCCTTAGCCATCGTGGTGTTTGTGATTTATGGCTTTTTGGGGTCGTTGCGCTCGGTGATTATTCCTGCGATCGCGATCCCCGTATCGCTCATCGGCACCTTCTTTTTAATGTGGCTGCTAGGGTTTTCCATCAACCTACTGACACTGCTTGCCATGGTGCTTGCAATCGGTGTGGTGGTCGATGATGCGATTATCATGCTTGAAAACGTGCACCGCCATATCGAAGAAGGCAAAAGCCGAACACAAGCCGCGCTTGAGGGCGCGCGAGAACTGGCGTGGCCGATTATCACCATGTCGACCACCTTGGTCGCGGTATTCCTGCCCATCGGCTTTGTTGGTGGGTTAACCGGGGTACTGTTTGTTGAATTTGCCTTTACCCTCGCCGCGTCGGTGATCTTATCCGGTGTGGTGGCGCTTACGCTCTCGCCCATGATGTGTGCCTATGTGCTCAAGCCCTATCAGGCGGACAAAGCGACCCAAGAGCGCTCCCTTGAGCATTGGCTGGATAAGCAGTTTGACCGACTGCATCATCGCTACCAACGCACACTCCATAGCTTGTTGAATACCAATGCGGTGATCCTCACGTTTGGCGCGATTGTTTTAGTGTCTTGCTATTTCCTGTTTATCACCAGTCCTTCTGAGCTTGAGCCCGCCGAGGACCAAGGGTTTGTGTTCTCCATACTCGAAGCCGACAGCCAAACCACGCTGGATGCGTTGTCTGCCAGTACTGACGAATTAAACCGACTGATTGACGATGTACCAGAAATCGACAACGTCTTTATTATCAATGGCTCTGGCGGCACCAATAACGCAATCGCGGGTATTGTACTTGCGCCATGGGATGAGCGAGAGCGCAGTACCCAAGCGATCTTGGAAACCGAAATCCAACCCTTTATGGACAGCCAACCGAGCTTAAGCAGCTTTGCCTTGGTGCCCCCTTCACTGCCGTCTCCGGGCGGCGGCACGCCGGTTGAATTTATTATCGGTTCAACACAACCCTTTGAAGCCATTAATGAAGTGGCGAACAATATCGTGGGCAAAGCAATGCAAACGGGGCGGTTTATCTTTGTCGATACCGATCTGAGCATTGACCGCCCCAAACAAACGGTCAACATCGACCGTGAAAAGGCGGCTTTGATGGGCGTGAGCATGCAACAGCTTGCGGCAGATATGGGCTCACTGTTATCTGGGGCGGATGCGGGACGCTTTTCACTGGAAAACCGCTCTTACCGAGTGATCCCCCAAGTTGCACGTAATGAACGTCTCACGCCAGAACAGTTGCGCCAGTTTTATACCCGCAACCAAGACGGTGAATTGGTTCAGCTATCAACGCTAGTGACCTTAGAAGAAAGCGTGCAGCCTCAAGCATTACGCGGTTTTCAGCAGCTGAATGCGGTGAAAATTTCCGGTGTACCGCGCCCTGGTGTGCCTTTGGGAGAAGCGCTGGGTGTACTCGAAGAGATTGCAGCGACAGAATTGCCAGCAGGCTTTAGTGTCGATTATGCCGGACAGTCACGCCAGTTTATGAGCGAAGGCCAGCAACTGGTCGTGACCTTCTTCTTTGCTTTGATTGTGATTTTCTTGATCTTGGCGGCGCAGTTTGAGTCGTTTAAAAACGCGATCATTATTTTGGTCACCGTGCCAATGAGTGTCTGTGGCGCGCTGATATTTATCAGCCTCGGGTTTACCACCTTGAACATTTACACCCAAGTCGGCTTGCTTACCCTCGTTGGCCTGATTGCCAAACACGGGATACTGATCGTCGAGTTCGCCAATCAGCTCCAACAAGAAGGACGGAGCAAACGTGAGGCGATTGAAGAAGCGACCGCCATCCGTTTACGCCCTATCTTGATGACAACGGCGGCGACGGTGCTCGCCATGATCCCGCTCTTGATTGCCTCTGGAGCCGGTGCAGGCGCTCGTTTTGCTATGGGGCTGGTGATTGCCAGTGGGATGACATTGGGCACCTTGTTTACCCTGTTCGTGGTGCCTGCCATGTATCTGTTCTTAGCCAAAACCATCACACCAGCATCCACCGAGTTATCGCCAGCGCACACGCATCATAGTGATTAGCCGGAAAATCGTACCCATTGGGGCCACTGAAACGTGGCCCCTTTTGCATCGGGCAATCGCCCTTTTCGGTCCCGTTACGCGCTAAGAGGACATAAAACGCGCGAGGACAAATTCCACCAGCAATCGGACGCGCAAAGGCACTTGTTCGCGGTCTCTATAGAGCAAAAATAGCGTACGCGCCCGACTGCACCATTGCGGCAACACGCGCTGTAATTCGCCCTGCTCTATCAAAGGTAACGCGGAATAATCAGGAATATAGCCGATACCAAATCCAGCCTGCACCGCATGGGTGAGCATTTGAATTTCATCCACTTCTGCACGTATGCCGGTGGTGGCTTGATAATCAAACGCCTCCCCCGTTTGATGATGTGTAAGTTCCCAAACCGTCATCGGATGACAAATCACCACCGGCTGACCACTCAGATCATTGGGTGAGCGCACATTGTGATAGTCACTGTCAGGACTGGCACACAAAATGAAATGAATATCGGTGAGCGGCCGCGCAATCCAATTTTCTACCACTGGATTCCCGACTCGAAACACCACATCCATGCCTTCCGCTTCAATATCTATCAAGCTATTGGAAAAGTTAAGATCCAGTTGAATCTCCGGATACTCACGCATAAAGTCGAAAAAGACGCGGCGTAAAAACTGCTTCCCGGCATTGATCGGTGCGCTAATACGAATTTTGCCTTGGGGGTGATATTTCTCGCCCACTAAATCATCATTGAGTGCCTGCAACTCATCGAACAGTCCTGCGGCACGATCAAAGTAGCGATGACCAATTTGGGTCAGAGAAATACGATGTGCATCGCGATTGAGTAAACGCAGAGCAAGATCCTGCTCAAGCTGGCGAATACGACGGCTGAGGGTGGATTGCGGCATGGCAAGCTGCTGCGCCGCGGCTTTAAAGCTCCCTAGCTGCGCCACGGTACAAAAACAGCGCAAATCGTCTAACGAATAGTTAGGTTTCATATTTGGAATCTACCGTTCTGATATTGTCGGTTTATTCATATTTTGAAACTTATACACTAGCGCCCATCACTCAACAAGTCAGGTCTTGCTATGACAACTACTACTTCACTGTGGAAAGCCGTTGCCCTTCTCATTTTATGTGCCTTTTTTTGGGGCAGCACTTTCCCAATTGGTAAAGATGCGCTGAATGAAGTGAATGCGCTCACCTTGGTCTTTTGGCGCTTTGCCGTCGCCGCAATGTGTCTAGGCTTTTATCTCAAGCTCACCCGTACCCGCGTTCCCACACTCAGCGCCAAGCAGTGGCTGTGGGCGACTACCGTCAGCGCCGTGGGGATTGGCGGTCTTAACCTCTGTTTGTTCACTGGGCTCGAGTACACCCAAGCGACCAATGGGTCATTAATCATGGCGCTCAGCCCGCTGGTGACTTCACTTATCGCCTGCATAGCGATTCGCGCATTGCCGCGGAAAGGCCAAGTTTTCAGCTTGGTGGTGAGCTTATCGGGCGTGCTTATGGTGATTACCAATGGTCAATGGCAGATGCTCAGCCAATTAAACTTTAACCAAGGCGATCAGATGATTTTCACTGGCATGTTTGCATGGAGTGCGTACACCTTCTTCAGCCAAGGCATTGGCCGCTGGATGCCGGTGATCCCCTACACGTTTTTGGGCATGCTTAGTGGCGCGACTGTGATTGGTATCATGTGTGCACTGACACCAAACGTGCATCCATTTGGCGAAGTCTGGGCTGCAAGTCCGCTGGCCGTCTCTGAACTCCTTTATATCGGTGTGCTGGGTACTGTCGCCGGTTACTTACTCTGGCTCAACGGCGTGCGCCATCTAGGTTCAGCCAATGCGGCACTCTTTTTTAACTTTGTGCCTGTGTTCGCGGTACTCACCGCGTTTTTGATGGGACAAGCCGTGAGCCAGCTTCAGGTGGTAGGCATTGTCATTGTGATCGCAGGACTGTTGCTGCCACGCCTCCCTCACCCGCGACAGTGGCGCGTTGCACGCTCTGCATAGCGGTGTCGCTATTATGCCTCTGAGCGCATTAAGCGTCGCACGCGGTGACTCGTTTTCATCGCGTGCGATTCATGCCTCATCATAGGGTTATCCGCCGAATCGGGTGACACAATAGGGTTGCATATCCACATCCGTGGCCTCCCTATCCATCATTTGCCCTAACAATTTGCCTGTGGCTGGGCCTAGCGTGAACCCTTGATGTCCGTGGCCAAAGGATAGCCACAGCCCTTTACGCCCGGGGGCCTCACCAATCACCGGCTTCATGTCGGGCATGCATGGACGTCCCCCTTTCCATGGCGTTCCATCAATACGTTCACCGATCGGATATAAAGCACGCGCCTCTTGTTCTGCTGCTAGAAGCTGACTCTCATCCATGGGCGCATCTAAGGCGGTTAACTCTGCGCCCGTAGTTAAACGGATGCCTGCGCGCATCGGTGCGAGCAAGTACCCGATTTCGGCATCCATGATCCAATGATTAAGTGGCTTTTTATCATCGCATTGGTAATGCATATGATAGCCACGCTTGGTGAACAGAGGCACCTCCAAACCTTGTTGCCTCAGCCAATACGCAGACCAAGGACCCATTGCCATCACCACGTGATCAGCTTGCAGACGCTCTTGATCGGTTTCAATCACCCATTGTTCGACAGTTTGTTGCAATGATTGCAAGCTCGCGAGCTTTACCTCACCGCCCTTGGCGATGACATCGTCGACATAGGCCTTGACCAAGGCGCCTGGGTCGGTCACTGTCCATGGTTGCTTCCAGTGGATCGCACCTGCAACCGAAGCGGTTAAACCGGGCTCCATTCGCGCCACTTGCTCACCGTCCAGCACCTGGTATTCCACGCCGTAAAGCGCCTTATCTGACGCAGCTCGCGTACACTCTTCGTCTAAAGCTTTTTGGGTGCGGAATAATTTTAGGTAACCCTCTTTGCGGATCAATGACCCTGCTTGAGCAGACGTAATCATCTCCTCGTGAGTCTTTAAAGATTGCATAATTAACGCTGCGTACTCTGGCACCAGTTTTTTATATTTACTCTCACTGGAGTAGTGCCAGTATTGCAACAGTGGATGCGCAGCGCGGATCACACTGGTGGGACGGTAGCGAATATCGACCGAACGATTGGGTAACACGCGCAACAAGGTGGCAAGATCGCGGGGAAAGGCATAAGGTCTCACCGCCTCGCGCTGAATAATCCCAGCATTGCCAAATGAGGTCTCTTGCCCTGGCGCAACCCTATCAATGACGGTGACCTCGTACCCGCGCTTTAAAAGGTGCCACGCTACAGACACGCCCACCATGCCTGCACCTAATACCACCACCCGTTTTGTCATGCTTCACTCCCTGAATAGCTTGAAATAATGTTTTATTGCCCTGTGCTTGTCATTATGCCGTAGTTTACTTTTTGCTCATAAGTTACAAGCTTTTAACCAATGCGGGTAGAGGTATTTAACAATCAATCTCACACTTTTTCGCCCATTCCCCACTCTTATCAGGCCGGCTGATGCAAGTAAGTCTTTGTCAATGAAACAATTCATCGTTGTTACCGATTCCAGCTAGCTAGCGCACACTTCCAGCAGAGAAACAGGACCAAGTGGTTACTATTTACACCTAGCTGTGTGAGAGTGATGAGGCACATTCGACGTTAAAGGAAGCAATATGGCTGACTATGATCCAAACAAAGGCTTCGTCGCCATCTTGGGATGGAGCCTCAATGCAATTGATGCGATTAGCCGTTTCGATCGTAAATATGTCGTTGTTGCCCCGACATGGGCAGAAGAGTACGCCAAAGAGCATGATATCCCCTACCTTCCTTGGGATTTTGAGCGCCTCAATGATCGCTCATTTGAAATTGCCACCACCTTGCAAGAAATGGGTGTCGATGTCGCCATTCCACTGTTCGAGGAAACCGTAGAGTGGGCCGGCGCCATTAACGCCGTGCTGCTTAAAAACCCTAAACTGATGGGACAGTCACTCCTCTTCCGTGATAAATCCTTGATGAAGCGTCGTGCACAAATCGGCGGTATTCGGGTTGGGATCTTCGAAGAAGCGCAAGATAAATCCGACGTGGTGCGTTTTCTGCGCCGAGTTAACCAAGCATTGCTAAAACTTGATGGCGACCCCAACGATCCAATCCATCTCAAAGCCTTTGACAAAGCGGGCTGCGAAGGCCATTGGATGGTGCGTGAGCCTGATGATCTCGATCGTGTCTCCGATGAAGAGTTTCCACTATTGATGGAAAGTCACCTTGATGGTTGGGAATTCGCCGTCGAAGCATTTATTAAAAACCGCAAAATCCAGTTTTTGAACATCTCCGAATACGTCACCCTCGGCTACTCGGTATTTGTTCCTGCCTCTCCCGAGTTAGAAAAATATCGCGAAAAAGTGACTCAGGAAATCGAGAAGCTGATCGAAGCGTTTGATATTGATTTTGGCTTTATCCACCCTGAATACTTTGTGACCAACGATGGGCAAATGTACTTTGGTGAAGTGGCTTACCGCCCACCCGGTTTCCAAGGCTTTGAAATTATTGAACGTGTTTATGACTTTAACTGCTATCAAGGCATGGTCGTCGCCTTCGATCCACACACGACTGACGAAGAGTTAGAAGCCTTCTTCCCAACGCCTATCAAAGATGCTAAAGGCGTCGCGGGGACCTTTGGGGTATATCCAAGACGCCGAGTGGTAAGCCAGCTGGCCATACCTGAAGAGACCGAGAGTCACGAATACTTTGAGTTTCATGAGCTACAGTCGCCTATGGAAGGGAAAGTGCCTAAACGCAGTGCATTTGGTACACACTGGGGCTTGCTACACTTTTATGGTGAAGACCCACACGTTATGCGTGACTTATTAAAAGCACAGGAAGATCTTGATTTCTATGTCTAGCTTACTCAATAAGCTTGATCATGCGGTTGAACAACTTGGTCAAGTGAGTTCCATCGCCAAAGCGCGCCACCAATTTCACGTGATTGATATTTGCGGCCGTGTATTGGCGCAGGATGATGACATTAACCAGCTGTACTCTCGCATTGTGACCCTCACCGAAGCAGGACTTTTTGAGGGCACAGATTGGGGCCAGCCTGAGTACCTCGTACCGAACCTGGTGCCGGACACGCTCGCGCATGCCGACAAAGCCACCGTGGTGCTAGATTGTCTCAGCCAGCTAAGGATGCTGGCTATCGTCGAGGGGAAGCTCTCTTCCCCGCTTTTTTCCCACCAAGAAGCGCACCAATTTCTTGCCAAGGTATTAAGCCTCAATTTATCGCTGGTGATGGGTCTTACCGATGAATCGAGCCGTATTCGACTCGGTGCAACAGCCCCCGCTATTAGTACTTTATATCGTTTTATTCTCAGCCACTTGGGCTATGAAACCATTCTTAGTGAGCTAGTTGATGAAGTCTGGCGTGTACTCGCGCAGCGCCCCATTCAGGTCAACCCGATTAAGGCGATGATCAATCAAATCTCTATCTTGGTGTCGCAGGAGCAGATTAACCTTGGTGAAGCCAAACTCGGCATCGATCGCCTAGTGAGTGCGTTATACGGGCCAACCCAAGGTTGCTATGACGATCCGGGGTTAGATGCGTACTGTGAACGTCTCAATGCAATGGACAGTAATGCTTTACAACAAGAGGCGCTGGGGTTTGCGCGTGCGATGCATGATGTCGGGTTAGCGTCTGATTACCACGCTATGTTTTTACGGTGGTTGTTGGACAATGACGGCAACGACATACTCCCTACCGCGCTGGGTTTAAGTAATACTGGCTTAGACTGCCTAGTAACCTATCGTCAACTGGTGCATACACTGATCCAAGAAGCCATTTATCCGCAAACCGCCCAAGCCGTATATGGTTTGGCCATGATGCTTGAACGGGGGGTACTGTTCGATGCGCCCGTCGCTCCTAGTTTGTGGCGTCAGATTCATCTCAACCTCCACCCAGACGTCGCCAATACACTCACCCTCGCGTTTGGTGAGCTGCTCCCTGCGCGCGTTCATCTGTTAGCCGGTGTTATGTCAGTGCTTGGCCAACCGCTGGGTGTAGCCCAAGGTAACAACCCGACTTGCCAATCGGCACGTGCGATATCCATGTGGGCGTATAACGACCCTGACTACCTCCTTAACTGTATTGTGCAAGTGGCGTGTAATCAGAGCCTACGCATGCATTTTGAAGGACAGTCGCTAGACTCTCACACGCTGCTTCAAGGCCTTAGTACCGCACTCCCTTTCGACACCGATCCCGTTTCCGTTGTCCTCGTCCCTCATTTAGACAAACTTTATATTGAAATGGGTCGCCTTTGTGTTAACCGTGAGCAAGACCCGCATGAATGGATCAATCCCGAGTTTCATGGTTGGTACGTGGGACGAGAGTTCATGATTGCCGTTGACGTTAAAACCGGACAGCTCAAAGATTTCGACAGCTTTATTGAACGCTTCTACCGCAGTTATCATCCACTATATAATGGAAATATTCCTGTTATACATCCCCAGCCGGTCGGTATTGCGGTCACCAGCAGCCAGGGGCAATTTGTCGGTTGGCATGCCATTACCTTGATACGTATCGCTCTCGATCAAGACAGCGTGATGCGGGTATATTTCTACAATCCCAATAATGATAGCGGCCAGGACTGGGGACACAACGTGGTGGTATCAACGCAAGGGAGAGGAGAGCAATACGGGGAAGCTTCTCTACCCTTTGAGCAGTTTTTATCTCGACTATATTTGTACCATGATGACACAATTCAGGTCGGTATAAAGCGCCCACTGCCCAGCGACGCTCTCAATGAAATCAAGCGTATGGCAGTTGAGAGTTGGGCCAAAGATCGAATAGATAAAGCCCAAATGCCGTTATGAATGACTAAGCATCAACCTGTTCCGTGTCCTCAGCGTTCCTGAACAGGTGTTGATTATTTATCCTCTTAGGCCTTTAAGTGTTACAGGTTTATCCCCACCTATTCCCTATAATCGATAAAAAATGAGGCTAAAAAACCATGGATGCGCCACATTCACCACTGAAAACACCGCCTCAGATCACCAACGCTGAGGGAAATACGCGCCGCGTAGGCGTTGAGATAGAGCTCAGTGGCCTAGAGCTGGATACCATCACCCAACTAGTGGCTGATTTTTTCTCTCTGAGCGTTAAACGTGGTGGTCGATATGACCGCCGCTTAAACGGGGACAAAGCCGGGGATTGGGTCATCGAGCTCGACTATGCCAAGCTCAAACGGTTAGGGCAAAGCGATCGTAGCGAAAACACAGTCACCAATCGACTGGATCAATCGGCTGAAGACTTATTGGCATGGGCGGCAAAAGCCTTTGTTCCCGTAGAAATCGTCGGCCCGCCTCTCCCTCTTGACCGCCTACAAGAGGTAGACCAACTCATTGCGCATCTACGCCAGCAAGGCGCCGAAGGGACCGAAGACAGCCCGGTTTATGCGTTTGGCATGCAGCTCAATCCAGAGCTGCCTGATTTAACCGCTAAGACGATTTGTGCGCACTTAAAAGCATTTTTATGTTTGTATGACTGGCTTTTAAAACGCGCCGATATTGATCTCTCGCGGCGCTTGACCAACTATGTCGACCCTTTCCCGAAAGCGTATGTCGAGCGCGTACTGGCTGATGATTACTGGCCGGATCTGAATACCTTGATCGATGACTACCTTGCCGACAATCCCACACGAAACCGTGCATTAGACATGTTGCCCTTATTCACTCACCTTGATGCCGAGAAAGTGAATAAAGTCATCAATGATGGGCTCACACAGGCGCGGCCCACATTTCATTATCGGTTGCCGGACAGCAAAGTCAGTCGGACTGATTGGGGCATTCACGAAGCATGGAACGATTGGGTGGAAGTGGAAAAACTCGCCGCCGACCCTGCGCGACTCAAGGCGTGTTGCAAGGCCTATTTGGGGTATATCAATGACCCATTGGCACGTATCGTTAATAACTGGGCGGAAAAGGTGCACAATGTATGGATAAACCCGTCATCGCAATAACCGGCCCGAGCAAAGGCGCACGGCTGCCACGTTTTTTCGTTGCCGCGGCAGTCAAACTCTATGGTGGCAAACCGTTACAACTACACCCCGGTACCGCGCTGGATCCAGACGCCTATCATGGCGTAGTGATTACTGGCGGGCACGATGTCGAGCCTGTGCTGTACGCCGCCGAGCCCGAAGTGAAACCCAACTACGATTCTGAACGCGATGCCCTAGAGAGCGCAGTTATCAAAAGCGCGCTGGCAAGCCAAAAGCCCTTGCTGGGGATTTGCCGTGGCGCGCAACTTCTCAACATTTGTTTAGGTGGCACCTTGCACCAAAGCTTGCGCGAACAACGCAAAAAAACCTCTCATCGCTGGACAGTGTTCCCGATGAAAACCTTGTGTATATCGCGTGAAGTCAACGGCCATATCCAGCAACGGTTGGGGCAAGGCAGACGCAAAATAAACAGCCTGCACAACCAAGCAATTAACGCGTTAGGCGAGGATTTAACGGTAAGCGCACGTGATTTAGATGGTATTGTACAAGCCATTGAATCACCCAACCGCCCCTATACACTGGGGGTTCAGTGGCATCCAGAGTTCTTGCTTTATCTTGGCTGTCAGCGTGCGTTGTTTAAGGGCTTAGTCGAGCATGCAACGCGCTTCCAGCAGCGACAAGCGGCCTCTCAGTAAACATGTCTGTTAGTTGGTGAGAAACAAAAACGCCGAGGCACATTCGCTCGGCGTTATCGGGCAGAGGTTAACGCTTTGACCGCGCGTTCAGTCGCTTCTCTATCTGACGTTTTTCCCACTTATCACCAAAGAGATCGACAATGCCCAGAGCACTGACACCGTGGCTGACCACGGCAATCCCCCATCCCAATGCGACCCACCAAGCCCAGTAATAGTCTGGAGTGGTTAACCAGTTGATAATAAACAAAATCGCTAGCACGACCACATAGCGCGTCAAATGAGAATAAAACCCGCCGAGGGCGCGGACGCGCTTGGTAATCGCTCTTTCCTCTGGACTCATTGAAGTATCTGCCTGCATGTCTGTCTCCTTTTGCAAATCACTAATGTCGATATCAAACACAGCAGCCAACGATTTCAGCGACTCTAATCCGGGTTTGTGGCCGCGTTCGATACGTTGAATCGTCCGAACACTGAGCCCACTAAATTGTGCTAATTGGTCTTGCGACCACCCTTTTTGAACTCTGAGTGCTTTCACGTTCATCCTTGCTCCTTTGTGCTCTTCCCTATCGACACTATGCAAAATGGGGGCGACATTACCACGACAGCGCCCCGACACCTTAACGACAGTTATTTAAAATCAAACATTTACAAAGACATCCCGCCCGGCGAACAATCCACGTATTTCACCCTTAACAAAAGGTATCAATATACAAGGCTTCGACCTTATCTCGCGCCCACTGCGTTCTACGCAAAAATTTCAATGATGATTTGATCGAAGGATCGTTAGAAAAACAGTTCACATTGATATGTTGGTAGAGGCCTGACCAACCATAGTGTTCAACCAAACGGGTCAAAATGGCTTGTAGGGTTAACCCGTGCAGCGGGTTATTAGGTTGTGTATCCATAGAGTTCTCAGCAACTCGAGCACGCGCTCGTCAATAAAAGCGCTACTCTACGTGACGATATTGCAAAACGCGAATTTAACCACGGTAGCGCGCCAGCTTATAATCAAGGTTTAGCTGGTATCAAGAAAACCGAGTCACCGTGCAATATGATGTCATCTTGAGTAAAAAAGCGTTCCATGCTAATAGTTCATTCCTTATGGTTAGGTAAGTTGACGTGATATAACGGGTTAACGGGCTGATCAACAAAGTAAGCCCATACATGGTCATAGACGGCATGCTGATTTGGATACGGCGCCAAGGCTTTTGCCTCATCAAGTGAGCACCAGCGATAATCGGTGTGTTCCTCATTAAGCGTGATGGCTTGGTTATCACCACACATCACCACAAATACAGGGATAAGCTCGATCACATTCACCGACGCCTCATAAAATTGCTCCAAAAATTGCGCGTTATACAACTCAGCCACCGCAATTTGGGTTTCTTCGCTAAACTCCCGGACGATGGCGTCAACTCCGGTCTCGCCCACTTCAATCGAGCCCGCAACATGGCACCAGAAGCCACCTTTCACTCGCTTCATCAGTAGCATTTTTGTCTCCCCGTCAATACGAGAGAGCGCTACGCCCGAGACCACGGAAGTATTCACAGGGATCATTATTTCTCCTCTGTTTCAAATGCCGCCACTTTGGCGTACACCACAGTGCTAGAAATCGCACCGCTCGGCAGGATACGGTCGTTGGTAAGCATCGCTTCTTGATGATACCCACAACGCTCGGCTACCGCGCGGCTGCGGGTGTTTTCGTAGGCGGTTTTGATTTCGACACGCTTGGCATTAAGGTCATTAAACGCGTACTGCTCTAGCGTTCGCACCGCTTCACTCATATAGCCAAGGCCTTCTTTGGAGCTCCGCAGCCAATAGCCTATTTCAAAATAAGGAATCGCGATATTACGGATCATTAGACTGATCACACCCACCAGTTGCCCCGTCGATTTTTCAAAAATCGAGTAGCGTAGCTCATTAATAAACATGTCGAAGTCGTCAATCGCTTGTTGGGTGTTTTCAATCGAGCTCGATTCGGTCAACGCGTGCGGAAGCCAATCCATAAAAGGAGCAAGGGTGTGCTGGCTTTCCAACACGGCTTCTAAAATGAAAGGCTGATGGGCCATATTAGGCGCCACCAGCAACAGACGGTCACTGTCCAGTTGGTCCACGCGCGGGGAATCATCCATTAATGTCCACCCAGTACCGCGCCAATGATTCATTGAACACTTCACCATTGACGATGTTTTCCAACGTGCCGCCATTAGCTTCAATTACTTTGCGCGATGCCATATTGTCTTCATTCGCGGTAATTAGAGCGCGAGTGATCCCTAGCTCTCTCGCCTTGGGCAGTGCTAAGGCTAACATTTGCTTGCCGCATCCGCGTCCACGGTATGACGGCGCAATATCGTAACCAATGTGTCCGGCTTCTTGAGATAGAAATGGCGTATTAATGTGATGGCGGATCCAAATCGCGCCAATGATTTGTTGCTCAGCATCAAGCAGCCAAAAATGACTACACGGCACATAACCTTTACGAAGGTTTTTACCCAATGACTCATCCGTTAACCGAGTCACGTAAGTGGGGAAATCGTCTTTCCCCGGCCAATAATAATCGGCATTCTCGGGGTCAAACTGAGCAAAATCATCATAAAAGCGCGTAAAGGCTGCTTGGTGATCGAGTGCGGGGACGACTAATTCCATGTACTTGTTCCAATTCCTGTCATAGAATAAGGCTATCTCATTGATATTGAAAAATAAACACTTATTGACCGCCTGTCATCCCACCGCCTTAGCGCTCGCCACCTAGATGTGATTGAGTTATTGATTGCCGCGCATCACTGCCAACGCATCACCGCATCAAACGTTTGACAATGTTGAACCGCTTGCTCCGCCTCTTGCAGATAAACTTGTTGGGCACTTGAGGTTGGATAGGTTAAATACTCGGAACATTTCGCACTTTGACCATTACCCACCACAATCTTGGCGCCCGGTTGCAAGGTGCACTGTACCAATTTATCGAGCGGCGACCATTGATAACAAATCTCATAATCTTGGCGATAATCTGCCACCAAGCCAGACGGTTGTGATAACGCCCACCAGTGACCAAACTGACTATGCGGGTTGGTGCTATTCCACGCGCGATATACTGTCACCCCTTCAGTCGCCTGATATACCTTGCCTTGGCAAAGCTTCCCTTCCAATGGCTGACCCAACGACGACGCCAGTAACGCTGGATCGTCCACAGCGACAAACTTGTCTGCCCATGCGCTTGGCAACGCCGAACTACCGACACATTCTGCAGCGTCGGTCGTTTCATTATCAACGGGCGCACTGGTACACGCTTGCAGTGTCACCATCAGTGCCCCAAGCAGTGCTTTTCTCATCATCCTTGCTCCCATTCGTGTCGTAATATGGCGTAAACCACCGTATCCCACCACCTTTCTTTAAAGAAACGATGCTGATGAAAATGGGCCTCTTGTCGCATGCCAAGTGAACGACAAAGCTTGGTTGCGGCAAGATTATCGTAAATGGTCTCAGCGTATAACCGATGCACACCCAGAGACTCAAAACCAAAGTCGGCCAGCGCGACAGCAGCCTCTCTCATTAGCCCCGCGCCTTGCGCCTCTACAGCTAGGCCGCATCCGATGGAAGCTTGATGGTTGTCCTCAAGCCTTAAACCGACGGTGCCTATACATTTTTCTGATTGCTTGCAGATAACCGCTAACTGATAAGCCACGCGTGGATTTGTGTTGGCTTGTTCGATAAAGCGCGCGTGTAAGTCTCGGTATGTCTCTGGCTGGCAGTCCGTTTCGCTATAAAAACGCTGGTACTTCTGGTGTTGCGTTAAGTGAACAAACGCCTCTTCATCGCTTGGCTGCATGTCACGCAGCACTAGTCGACGTGTTTCAATCATAAACATCCTTGTCTCTCTTGTTGTTTTAGCTCAGCGCCTTGACCATGGTGGTGGCGCCTGAAAAGCCGACTAGCCATTTTAGGAGTGGAAAGCCCTCTTCTTTAGTGGCGACGAAGCCCTTGGCTTGATAAAGCTTACGGGCTCTGGGGTTGCTATCAATGACATCTAATCGAACGCTTTCAAAGCCATGCGCTTGGGCATAATCCATAATGGCAACCAACAATTGGGAGCCAATCCCCTGCCCGCGCACTGCGCTATCAACAGCAATGCCATCCATCACCAATTCATTGTGCGCCGCTTTACGCTCAAACAGGGCCAATACTGCACAGGCCCAAATGCCTTTAATGGGCCCCAAACTATCGATTAACGGTTTGGCACCCATACCCTGTGTCAACGCGCCAGCTTGGGTTTGAAACCCGGCCAACCCCACCACCTTGCCGTTTTGCATAGCAGCAAACGAAAAGTCTGGGACGAAACATCGGGATAGTATCGCCACGCGCGCTGCCTGATTAGGGATTGCCCGTGCGAACTTCATCCCAAACGCCTGCTCATATAACTCAGCGACGTTTTGTGCTTGCTCAAGCGGCCATCCTTGCTGGATCGCTATCTCCATTGGCTCCCCTCAGTCTTCTTCAATAAAAAACACCCACACATTTATCTTGACGTAAAGATTTTTAATAACTATCTTTACATCAAGATAAATAATTAATCATAACTTAATCAGTTAAGCATGGTTTAACCACAAGCGTATGACAGCCACCCTTTTTACTGGCTATTGCGCGGCATAAGGACACACAAGAGTCATAACATGGAGACTAAAGTAATGAATATAATCGTATTTGGTGCCACGGGCGATATTGGCAGTCGAATTGTGTCGGAAGCGTTGCAACGCGGCCATAAGGTCACGGCAGTGACACGTAACGAGGCAGCATTCAGCAAGCTACCCGACGCCGTAACGCCTGTCGCCGTCAATTTGAACGATGCGGATAAGGTGGCGTCGGTAATGGCTGGTCATGATCTTGCCATTACGGCGTTACGCCCACCGACAGGCGAAGAAGCACAATTACCGGTGTTAACCCAAGCCGTCGTCCAAGGCGCAGCCCATCATCAAATGCGCGTTCTGATTGTCGGCGGTGCCGCTCGACTGATGATTCCAGGCACTGACGGTGAAACCGTGTTAAACGCAGAGGGCTTTCTTCCCGACTCTGCGGTTGAGATTGCACGCGCGTGCCAAGTGCAATATGAGCAGTGCCTCGCCAGCCAAGGTGTGATTTGGAGCTACCTCTCACCTGCCGCCATGATCGCACCTGGTACTCGCACCGGTCAGTACACATTGGGGACAGACACCTTGGTGACAGATAGTGACGGACAATCTCGCATTTCAATGGAAGACTTCGCGGTCGCCATGCTTGATGAAGCCGAAACCCCTAAGCATCTGCAGCAAGCATTTACAGTCGGTTATCAGTAATCAAAGCAAAAGCCAGCGGCCGAGTATAGGCGCTGGCTTTCATTTGCCGATATGTAGCGCTAATCAGCATCATCGCTGAGCCAGTGTTGTTTTTGCGTCACCTTGTCACAAATGTATTCACCAATCGGCATCGCAGAGGTCGCTGCTGGCGATGGCGCATTACACACGTGTAAACTCCGCGCACTCTCGGCAAACAAAAAGTCGTGTACCAAGGTACCGTCATTTAGCACGGCTTGAGCACGGATCCCCGCTGGATAAGGCTTTAAATCCTTAGCTTTGATTGTCGGGCAGTATTTATTTACTTGTTTGAGGTAGCCCGGCTTCCACCAGGAATTTTTCAGCTCGACCAAGCCAGTTTTTAAGTTATTGATGGTGACTTTCCAAAAGCCGGCAAACGTTAACATTTGCCAGGTGTCTTTTAGACTGACATTCACCTTGCCATAGCCTTCACGCTTCCAGCCTTGCACAGCGTTAGGTCCCACCGTAATAGAGCCGTCTATCATCCGCGTGAGATGAACGCCTAAAAAAGGTAAATCGGGATCGGGAATCGGATAGATAAGGTGATTAACAAAGCCTTGGTACTGGCTCGCAAGTTGATAGTATTCCCCGCGGTAAGGGATAATTTGAAACGCGGTTGGGATCCCCATCATGTTGGTCATTCTATCTGCCATCAACCCACTGCATGTCACCACAAACTGACAATGAATCGTTAGCGGCTCCCCGCTTGCTTGGCAATGGAGAGTGACTTGTTCAGCCGCTTCGCTGGCTCCAACGACTTCTGTATTAAGCTGGGTAATACCACCGAGCGCTTCAAACTCACACACCATTTGCTCAGTCACCCGCCGATAGTCAACAATGCTGGTCGCGCGCACCGCAATGGCACCTAAGCCTTTAACATTGGGCTCTTCAGCATGAAGCTCCGCCGCATCCAGCCAGCGCACGTCGATATCATTGGTTAAGCAACGCTCATAGAGCGCCTGCATCCGAGCCATCTCTTGCTCGTTGGTGGCGACCAATAGCTTGCCACAGTTTTCGACTGCAATATCGTGCTTGGCACAAAATTCAACGGTCAGCGCCGCTCCTCGTTTACAGAAATCGGCTTTTAAACTGCCTGGTGGATAATAGACACCCGCGTGGATCACGCCACTGTTATGCCCGGTTTGGTGCTGGGCAACGCTCGCCTCTTTTTCCACCAGCAGCACAGAGCAGTCAGGGTAACGCTGTTTTAACTGCCAAGCCGTGGACGCGCCAACAATACCACCACCGACAACTACATAATCATAAACAGATTTCATACACGCCTCATGAGACTGGCAGCTGAGATTGTTGCAACTGATAATTGCGCCCACTAAAACCGGTACCGGAGGCTGGCTAGGCCATAGTGGAGCCAAGAAAAGTTATAGACTTCATCGTTGTCCGCCCCACCTTCTAGGGTGCGATATCCCAGAGCGCCATACCAGCCATCACCAAGGTGATACTCCAACATCAGCGCCGCATCAACCGCACGTCCCATGGGTGACCACGCGCCTTCCACATCCAAGATCAACGCCGCGCGATCGGACAGGCGATATTGCCCATAGCCATGAAGCAAGGGCACTACACCAACGTTGGATTTCGTTGCTTTTGTTTCACCTTGCGCGAGAGTGATTTCAGCATCTCTCACCAAGGCGGCGGCACCAACGCCCCACTGCCAAGGGCCATGATCGTAAAACGTCCAGCGGTATGTCGCACGATAGGTATTGAATTGATAATCCGCGTCAATCGCTTGCCCATCGGCAAAGCGCTGATCCTGAAACTGGATGCTTTTTGACAGCGTGCCACGACCATCGACAGATAGAGGCGCAAAGGTTAGGCGCACCGCGTGCTGGGGATTGAACTGATACGTGCCATACAAACGCAAGTAAGGCGTTGCGGATCGGCCGGTTAAATCGGTCATATCAAAGCGAGTGCCAGTATCTCCGGGGATGCTGACATCATTTTTGCTAAACGTCACTCCGCCGGTTTCAACACGAAAATCCAACCCTTGCGCATAAGCCCCCGTTGATAGCCCCCCGACAAACAACACACTCATGATTCGAGCTGTCTGTTGGCACATCGTGTGCAAGTCTAAGCCTGCCCTAAGCCATTGTCGCGTATGACCAAACGTTGTGGTTCTGCCCTTTCTCATTGCGCTTTGCCCTTATTATCGGCGTCAATCGCAGCATACATAATATGCTGAGGCCCTGCCGCGCCGCCCCAGTACAGCTCGCCTGTATCAGTAAAGCCGCCTTTTTGGTAACAGGCTTTAGCGGCCGGGTTTTGACAGTTCACCGTTAGATACACCCAATTGAAATCACGATAAGCAACGGGCAAATACTCAAGCAAGGCTTTAACCGCACCGGTGCCTAGACCTTGCCCTTGATACCGCGCATCCACTACAAACATGCGCAGACCCAACGCCTTTGGCGGGCAAAAGTCATACTGAGACGCATAGTCAGTATCGAGTTTAAAAAAGCCTACCGTCTTGCCCGCTCGCTTGATCACATGGCGGTGAATAGTCTCGCAGGTCTCAGCAAGAAATTCGTCAGCGGTCCCCGCAAACTTTACTTGTTGGTCAGGTAACGATACCTGGCGAACATCGTCGATGTCCTCATCAGTCAGTGGAACGACGCTTATCTTGGTGAGCTGACTAGTGGTGGTTTCTGACATACCAGTTCTCATCATCCTTGTTATTGGTTTGGTATAGGGCTGTGCGCTAGTTTTAGTGGTCAATGCTGAGCACTTCTAGTCAGGGAGCACCCAACAACGCGCTGCTCCCTTAAAGAGCGGACATAAAAAAGGGAGCCCTGATTGACAGCGCTCCCTATCATAGCGTGCTAGCGATGTTAAATCACTGACAGCTCGACCTTAATATTGCCACGTGTCGCATTGGAATACGGGCAGACCTGGTGCGCTTGCTCGACCAATGACTGCGCGGTCTCTTTATCCAGATCGCCAACAGACACTGCCAGCTTCACGGCAATACCAAAACCACCATCAATAGGGCCAATCGACACTTCTGAGTTAATGTGAGTGTCTTCCGGCAAGGTCACGCCTGCTTTACCGGCCACCAAACGCAGCGCACCAATAAAACACGCCGCATAGCCGGCAGCAAAAAGCTGCTCAGGGTTAGTGCCTTCGCCATCGTTTCCACCCAAACCTTTAGGCGTGGAAAGCGCCACATCTAAACGTCCATCATCGGATTTTGCAGACCCTTCGCGGCCTCCAGTAGCGGTGGCTTTTGCTGTATAGGCAACACTTTGTAGCTCTTTCATTTCACTCTCCTGTGTTCCAGTCCACTTGCGGCTTGCTCTATCGCACTGAGCAAACCCGGTGAAGACGTCTTGTGTTATTTATTTTGCATGCAAAACATTAAATCACATCACGCAACATTGCAAATACTTTGCGCACAAAATAAAATACAAACCAGACACACTGATAATGACAAGCCATGACCTATCCCCAATTGAAGCTCAATAGCCAAATCTGTCACCGCTTATACAAGGCCTCCAACGGTATTTCGCGCGCCTACCGAACCTGGCTGACCGAGCTTGATCTCACCTATCCGCAATATGTAGTGATGATGGCGCTGTGGGAAACTAACCGACTCGCGATCGCAAATCTGGTTGAGAAAACCGGCATTGATGGTGGCGCGATGACGCAGATTTTGAAAAAGATGAGCGATAAAGGCTTGCTCACCATCGTCAAAGACGAAGACGATAAACGAAAGCGGTGGGTAACATTGACGGGCAAAGGCATTGAGCTGCAGCACCAAGCCGCTGCTATTCCGGAGAAAATCCGCTGCAAGTTTCCCAGCATTGATGACCAGCAAGCCCAGCAACTCATCGAGCTACTGGATAAGATCAATCATGACTTGGGAGAGAGTGACGCATAAACGTCGGCTTGAATGGTTGCTTATCGATAAGAAAGCCAAACTATTACTTGGTCGTGGCACCCTTTACTGACACAATCGGCGTTGTTACCTCGATATGAACGGACAACAATGAAACTATTAGCTCGCAACCTTGCACGCACCACCACCGAACACCAACTCCGTCAGCTATTTTCTGAGTATGGTGATGTCACCGAATGTAATCTGGTACTAGACCAAGAGACTGGCGAATCCAAAGGTTTTGCTTTTGTGACCATGCCTGACGATGCCCAGGCCAACGCTGCAATGGCCGCTTTAAACCTCTCCAGCGTTGCAAAAAGCAAAATCCGCGTGAAAATCGCGAACTAAGCAAAAAGCCCTTTGCTCTTACGTTGGCTATGAGGCGGGAACGATAGCCAACACGATCATACGTGCTGGCTTTTATTTATGGTCGAGACTTCTGTCCATGGGCGAATACTATTCAGCTGGTCTTCGAGCTCATGTTCAGTAATTTCAGTATCATAGACGACTTGAGCTCGCAGCCAATAGCCCTTCGATAATCCAAAAAAACGGCATAAACGCAGGTCTGTATCAGCCGTTATAGCCCGTTTACCAGCAATAATTTGACCAATACGCTGTGCGGGCACTCCGATTTCTTTAGCCAAACGATATTGCGAAATCCCCATGGGAGTCAGGAATTCCTCTTTTAGCAACTCGCCAGGTGTGACAGCTTCTACAGTACGCATGAGCGACCTCCTAGTGATAGTCAACGATTTCGACATCTTTGCACTTAAACGTTCGAATCATAAACGCAGTAGTAACGTAGTACGTTAATAACGTAAAGCGTCATCAAACGATAGCTGATTGACAGCCTACGCCCGACTCGTCACTATCAAGCTTTCGGCATGTAGTGACGCTCGGGCAATCAAAATGGCAAAACCGAATAAAAAAGGCCCCACCAAAACCATCGATATTTTCTGCAAACGTTGTAATGCGCCACTGTTTAAATATCGCAAAGGCGGCAAAGGTGCATTGGTGAAGCACGGAAAACGCATGAACATCCGCGTCACGAAAGGCTTCCTAGCACGGTCGCGAGGTACTCTTGGTCCATCGCGCACATCATTCGCTTGCGTTGAATCCCGGCTTTGAAACTCTTCTCTTGCTTTAATAAATTCAAAACCATTTGCCTTATTCGTGCAAAAACTCCGCTCAACGACGAAGA
>NZ_MEBQ01000007.1:0-200093 GCF_001722105.1 Salinivibrio sp. SS3
CGCTCGGGAACTCCACCACGCGATTGGGGCGAATCTTACCAAACCGATTGGAGCTGTAAAGGGTTTTCTTAACCTCAGGTTGCGGTTGGTGCTTTTTTCAACGTCTTGCGTCCAAAATCAGCAGTAAGCGTTGTTTTTATCGCTTTTTGAAACCTGCCTTCGTTTACATAGTCTGAGTGCTATGTGGCAAAATCTCGAATTTGGATGTAATAACGAGAAAAAACAACGTCTTTACAATTCTTTAAGGACAAAAAAAAGTAGATCAGTACACTGGTGCTATTCAAATAATAAGGTGTGATGTAATGAAAAAAGGGATGCTACTGGGCGCCGTGATGTTGGCCGGCGTTGCGTTCTGGCAGTGGGGAGGTATACAGCCCTCGAACGAGGAAGCCTCTGCGCCACCACCGGGTGCGCGATCTGTGGATGTGATGACTGCACAAGTGGAGACCAAATCGATTGCGCCGTCGCTGTCGTTGGTGGGTAACGTTAAAGCCCACCAACAGATTAATATCGAATCGGAAGTGTCGGCGCGCATTGAAACGGTGCACGTAAAACCGGGAGAAACGGTTGAAAAAGGGGCGCCTTTGGTGACATTTAATCGTGCCAAAGCCCAAGCAGCGGTACTGGAAGCGTCAGCTTATCTCAATGATGAGCAGCGCAAGCTAAAAGAGTACACCAAGCTGGCGCAGCGTGGTGCCTTAACGCAAACCGAGTTGGATGCACAGCAAGCCAGTGTCAATATCGCCAAGGCGCGTCTGCAATCGGCGCAATCTGATTTAGATGATCACCGTTTAATCGCGCCCTTTTCGGGTCGCATTGGTTTGTTTGATTTAAGTGTCGGTCAGCGCGTGGATGTGGGTGAAACCCTCTTTAGCCTCGATAATCTGTCGCGAATGAATTTGGATATTCAAGTCCCAGAGCAGTATTTTAGCCGCTTATATCCTGATATGCCCGTGGCAGTGACCTCTCAAGCTTGGCCGGACAAAACGTTTGACGGTGAAATTCAGGTCGTGGACTCGCGCATCAACCAAGACGCGTTATCTGTCGGTGTTCGCGTTGCGCTGGATAACCCGGAACGCCAATTACAGCCTGGTATGCTGATGGAGGCGAAACTGACCTTGCCTGAGCAGCAAGCGGTGATTGTCCCGGTGCAAGCCCTGCAATATTCCGGTACACGTCGCTATGTATTCCGTATTGATGACGAAGGCATTGCTCATCGCACTGAAATTACCCTCGGTGCGCGCATTGATAACCAAGTGGTGGTGAGTCAAGGGCTCGAATCGGGTCAAAACATCGTCGTACAAGGCCTGGTAAATATGCGCGATGGCGCACAAGTGTCGGTATTGAATGCGGAAGCGCCCAAAAACCAAGCTGATGACCAAAGCCGTGTCAGTGAGTCCGCGTCAGAGACGGAGGCAAGCTAATGTGGTTGTCTGATGTCTCGGTAAAACGGCCAGTGATGGCGATTGTGTTGAGTTTGCTGTTATGTGTTTTCGGGGCGGTTTCTTTCTCGACCTTATCAGTGCGTGAGATGCCGGATATTGATAGCCCAGTGGTGAGTATCTACACCGGCTATTCCGGCGCCTCGGCCAGTATTATGGAAAGCCAAGTTACACAGTTGATTGAAGATGAGCTGTCCGGGATAAGCGGCATTGATGAAATTACGTCAGTCAGTCGCAACGGCTCATCACGGATCACGGTAGAATTTAACCTCGATCATCCGCTGACCGAAGGCGTGAGTGACGTGCGCGATGCCGTGGCGCGCGCACAAGGCGGACTGCCTGATGATGCCAATGATCCGATTGTGTACAAAGACAACGGCACCGGTGAAGCGGCGGTCTATATCAATTTGGCCTCGTCAGAGATGGATCGTAACCAGCTCACCGAATACGCCCAACGCACCTTGGAAGACAGATTTAGTCTGATCTCTGGGGTGAGTTCGGTCGATCTATACGGTGCGCTGTATAAAGTGATGTATGTCAAGCTGGATCCCACCCAAATGGCGGGGCACGGTGTCACTACCCAAGATATTCTCGATGCATTGCGTAGTGAGAATCTAGAGAGTCCCGGTGGACAGATTCGTAACGACGTGATGACCATGCCGGTGCGTAGCGACCGGCTATATCATGATGCAGAAGACTTTAAACAACTGGTGGTGCGCACCACGGCTGATGGCACGGCGATTTACTTGTCGGATGTCGCGGAGGTAGCAATTGGCTCACGCAATGAAGATGCCACCTATAAAAACAACGGCATCAATAATTTAAGCTTGGCGCTGATCCCACAATCCGATGCCAATCCGCTTGATATTTCCGACCGCGCTCACAAGCTTGTCGATGAAATGCAGGCCTTCCTGCCCGAAGGCACGCGCCTTTGGGTCGATTACGATACTACGGTGTTTATTGAGCGCTCGATTGAAGAGGTGTATAGCACCCTCTTTATCACAGGGGCGTTGGTGGTATTAGTGCTGTATATCTTTATCGGCCAAGCGCGCGCCACCTTGATCCCAGCCGTAACTGTGCCGGTGTCCTTGATATCTGCCTTTATTGTTGCTTCGGCGATGGGCTTTTCCATCAACCTGCTGACCTTAATGGCGTTGATCTTAGCGATTGGCCTGGTGGTGGATGATGCCATTGTGGTGGTCGAAAATATCTTCCACCACTTACAACAAGGCGATCCACCCTTGGTGGCCGCTTACCGTGGCGCACGGGAGGTGGGCTTTGCGGTGATCGCCACCACCGCGGTGTTGGTGATGGTGTTCCTCCCCATTACCTACATGGATGGCATGATTGGTAAGTTGTTCACCGAGTTTGCCGTGATGCTCGCCGTCACCGTGCTCTGTTCGTCCTTAATAGCGTTGACCCTCACGCCGGTGCTTGGCAGTAAATTGCTGCGCTTAAATGTAACATCCAGTCCTGTGAACCGTGCTATCACTCGTGGGTTTGATGTGCTTGAAGGCTACTACCGCCGGGCGTTGGGGCATGTACTGCGCTGGCGTTGGTTGGCACCTGTAGTGATCTTGCTCTGTATTGGCGGCAGTGGCGTGTTGATGCAGCACTTACCATCGCAATTAGTGCCACAAGAAGATCGTGGGGTGTTGCTGGCGTTTGTCCGTGGTGCGGAAGGCACCGCCTATAACCGCATGGTGGGCAACATTGAGCAAATTGAGCAGCGCTTGATGCCCTTAGTTGAAGCGGGCACTTTGAGTTCGGTGAGCTTGCAGACGCCAGCGTTTGGCGGTCGAGCGGGAGATCAAACGGGCTTTGTGATCATGCTATTGCCGGACTGGGATGAGCGCGATCGCTCCGCTCAAGATATCTTGGCGGAAGTCCGTCAGGTGTTAAATGGTGTGCCAGATGTGCAAGTGTTCCCGTTTGCGCCTGGCTTTGGTGGGGGGAGTTCAGAGCCCGTGCAGTTTGTACTCAGCGGCCCGGATTATCCTGAACTTCATCGCTGGGCAGAAAAATTGGGCGAAACGGGTCGCGAGGCGGGTGTGATTGACAGCCCGGATTACGACTACAACCAAAACACCCCTGAGCTGGTGGTGAAAGTTGACCGTCGTCGCGCCTCTGAACTTGGGATTTCGGTGCGGGATGTTTCCGATACGTTAGAAGTGATGCTTGGTGGCCGAGCCCAGACTAGCTATGTGGATCGCGGTGAAGAGTACGATGTGTATGTGCGCGGCGATGAAAATGCCTTTAGCAGTAAAAGCGATCTCAGCCGTATTTATATGCGCAGCCGCAGCGGCAAGTTGGTTTCGCTGGATGCAGTGACTACGGTGGAGGAAACAGCGTCCGCGCAGCGTTTAAGCCATACCAACAAGCAAAAATCGATCACCTTATCGGCGCATTTAGGCGAGGGAGTGACGCTGGGCCAAGCACTGGATTATCTGGATAGGGTCGCGGCTGAGAATCTACCGGCCGATATCTCGGTGGGCTATTCAGGGGAGTCGAAAGATTTTCGTGACAACCAAACCAGTGTGCTGGTGGTGTTTGGTTTAGCGCTCTTGGTGTCGTACTTGGTGTTAGCGGCGCAATTTGAAAGCTTTATCAACCCCTTGGTGGTGATGTTGACGGTGCCTATGGGGATGCTGGGCGGCTTTTTAGGTCTGTGGCTGACCAACCAAGGGATCAATATTTATAGCCAAATTGGTCTGATTATGCTGATTGGGATGGTGACCAAAAACGGTATTTTGATCGTGGAGTTTGCCAACCAATTGCGTGACCGTGGCATTGCATTTGAAAAAGCGATTATCGATGCGTCAGTCCGTCGTTTGCGACCGATTCTGATGACAGCGTTTACCACCTTGGCTGGGATGATCCCACTGATCCTCTCCACTGGCGCGGGAGCGGAAAGTCGTATCGCGGTTGGGACGGTGATCTTCACCGGTATGGCCTTTGCGACGTTCGTGACCTTATTAGTGATCCCGGCGATGTATCGCTTGCTCTCCATTCATACTCATTCGCCTGAGTATGTGGCGCAGCAATTGGACAAAGCGCTCGCGGTGGAAACTGTGCATCGGGCTAGTCATGGTGAGTTTGATACCCATCCGCATGATGAGCCGCATAAATAACCGCTGTTGTATTATCGACACAAAAACCGCCTCTTCATAGTGAGGCGGTTTTTTATTGCTTGTCGCTGCCAGTAGATGCGCGCAGTTACGCGTTTTCGGCTTGTTTGCGTTGCAGTGCGGCTTGTACGTCCGTTTGATTGGCGAGGTAATCATCTAAGCCACGCTGACGCAAGTGGCAGGCTGGACACTCACCACAGCCAGTGCCTTTAATCCCGTTATAACAGGTTAGGGTGTGGTCGCGCACAAAATCGAGGGCGTGATACTGATCGGCCAGTGCCCAGGTCTCGGCTTTATCCAGCCACATCAGCGGCGTCACTAAGGCGAGTTGTCTGTCCATGCCGCGCTCAAGAGCTTGCTGCATTGATTGAATAAAATCGTTACGACAATCTGGATAGCCAGAAAAATCGGTTTCGCAGACACCGGTGATCACCGCCTCAGCGCCAATTTGATAGGCGTAGATACCCGCTAAAGTCAAAAACAAGATATTACGTCCCGGCACAAAGGAATTGGGCAGGCCGTTTTCGTTCAGCGCGTTGGAAACAGGAATATTGTCGCGTGTGAGCGAGCTAATTGCCAATTCATTGAGCAAACCAACATCCAATACCTTGTGCGCACTGACTTTGCGGCTTGCAGCAATTTCACGGGCAACATCAATTTCTTGCTTGTGGCGCTGGTTATAGTCGAAAGTGAGGCAATGCACTTCGTCGTACTCTGCCTGCGCTTGAATCAGACAGGTGGTTGAATCCTGTCCTCCGCTAAATACCACAACGGCTTTTTTCATCGGTTTGTCCTTTGGCGGTGCTACTCACCCAGTGTTACACAGAGCACGGATGGTACCCCTGTGTGGTATCGACAGCAAGCCAGATGCGATGATGCAATCCGTTAGTCAGTATGCAATTTGTCCCCTCTTTGTTTGCTAAGCTATGCCTTGATGGTTGATTTATAAAGGACATTCACAAGTCATGGACGGACTTGAACCGCAAGCTATCCCTTGCCTGTGCCGTACACCTATCTCGGGTATTTTTGTCAGAGTATGTCACCCTGAGCACATCGACGCCGCCTTGATGCGATCAAGTAAAGACAGACCGAACGGTCGGTATAATCGTCAGGGTGAAAGCGCGCTGTATTTAACCGAGAGTGCAGAGAGTGCGCGCGTAGCTATGCAAAAGTACGCCAGCCAGATCACAACGCCACGCGTGCTTGTGCGGTATCAGGTTGACCCCTGTGAGCTGGTGGATTTGCGTCATCCTGAACTACAGCAATACAAAACTTTATCCAGCGTTGATTGGCAAGCCGCCTTAGCAAAAGGCCAATCACCATCCAGTTGGTGGGTGGCCGATAAACTGAGAAGCGGTAATGAAATCGGCTTAATTGACCCATCGCGAAAAGATCCCAGCACTTGGCATATCACCTTGTTTCGCTGGAACGCCCCTGGCGCGCCGTCCGTAACCAGAGTGGGCGAGCCTGAAGAGATTAGTTTGGAATAAAGTTACTATTTCGCGACAAAAGCTTTTAACCCTTCGAGCGTTTCGACTGGGATAGGGCAGCTTTTACCGGTTTTAAAATCGCAATAGACAATCAAGGCCTCGCCCTCGGCCACACAGCGCTCTTGATTGTGACTGTAGATTTCATACTTCATCGCATAGCGCTTTTCTTGAATATCCTCGACCCAAGCGACGGTGGTGATGGTATCTGGATACACCAAAGGAGCGCGATAATCGCAGCGGGTTGAGGCGACCACGGGACCAACATGCAGCCGTTTGGCTAGCTCGAACACTTCCAGTTTTTCAAGCATCACCACGCGTACATCTTCAAAATAGCGAAAGTACACGGTGTTATTGATGTGTTGCATGGCATCCATGTCGTTCCAGACAATCGCCTGCGTATGAGAGAGCGGGTAGTTTTCTACTGGGATATTAGCCACAAGACAATCCTCCTTAATTGTGTGCCTTGATTGCACACCAAGCCCAATGACAAGACAAGCCGCGCAGGTATAAATACGGAGCTTTGTCTAACAATGACGTAACAAAATACATAAGTCGACAAAGTGGTTATCAGGGTGTGTGGCGCTAATCGATTAATGTGGCAGCAATCAGACTCTGGTATGATACGCCCCCTTTGGCCGTGCTTGGGCGCGGCATGATTTACTTTTGCTGTGGATACGACTTTGACTGATACCGCTTTTTCCTCGCTTGCGTTACCCGCTGATTTACTCGATAACTTAGCAACCTTGGGTTATACGCACATGACACCGATTCAGGCGCAGAGCTTACCGTCTGTGCTCAATGGCAAAGATATTATTGCCCAAGCAAAAACCGGCTCGGGGAAAACGGCGGCGTTTAGCCTGGGAGTGTTAGCCAAACTGAACGTAAAACGCTTTCGCGTGCAATCTTTGGTGCTGTGTCCAACCCGTGAGCTGGCCGAGCAAGTGGCGGTTGAGATGCGTAAGTTGGCGCGTGGTCGCCACAATGTCAAAGTGCTGACGCTATGTGGCGGCGTATCGATTGGCCCACAAATTGGCTCACTGGAGCATGGTGCACACATTATTGTCGGCACTCCGGGGCGTGTGGATGACCATTTACGCAAGGGCACCTTGCGTCTCGATGACGTTGAGACTTTGGTGTTGGATGAAGCCGACCAGATGCTGGATATGGGCTTCCAAGAGACCTTGGATGCCATCATTGCGCGAGTTCCCGCTCATCGTCAAACCTTGTTATTTAGCGCTACCTTCCCGCGCTCGATCAATGCGATTGCTCAGCGAGTGCTGAGCCACCCTGTCTCCGTTAAAGTGGATGAGGTGCAAACGCAAAGTACAATCTCGCAGCACGTCTATAAAGTCGATGACAATAAGCAGCGTTATCAAGCGTTAAAGCTACTTTTATTGCACTTTCAGCCGCAAAGCTGCGTGGTGTTCTGTACGACCAAAGCCCAAACACAACAAGTTTGCGATAACCTAGAAGATGATGGTTTTAGCGCTGTTGCCTTGCATGGTGATATTGAACAGCGTGGCCGTGAGCGCACCTTAGTAAAATTTGCCAACAAAAGTGCGTCCGTGCTGGTAGCCACTGATGTGGCCGCGCGAGGCTTAGATATTGATGACATGGATATGGTGATCAACTATCAGCTCGCCCACGATCCGCAAACTCACGTGCACCGCGTCGGCCGTACCGGTCGCGCTGGCAAAAAAGGAGTAGCGTGTTCGCTATATAACGATGCCGAGCACTATAAGCTGGCGATGATTGGCGATCAGTATGACCGCGATTTTCTCCCTGAAGCCCTGCCGTCGCAACATTTGCTCGACACCGTGCCCTATCAGCCTGAGATGGCAACCTTGATGATTGACTCAGGTAAAAAACAAAAAGTACGCGCGGGTGATATTTTGGGCGCGCTGACCGGTCAAGCGGGCATTGACGGTAAGCAGGTGGGTAAAATCAATGTGCTCGATAATGTGGCGTTTATTGCTGTGTCCCAATCTTGCGTTAAAGCTGCATTGCGTAAGCTCAATGATGGAAAAGTGAAAGGCCGCACCATCCGCGCCCGCCGGATTTAGTTTGTAAGAACGCATCAAAGACATAACCAAGGAATAAGCATGACGAACAAGGATGTTGTTCTCGCGTTTTGGGAAGCCATGCAACGAAATGACTTCTCAAAAGCGAGTGAGTACTTCAGTGATGACTATCAATGCTTCTGGCCTCAGTCAGGAGAATTGATCGTTGGGCGCGATGACTTTGTCGCACTAAACACGGCCTATCCTGCAAATGGTCTTTGGACATTCTCCGTTTACTCTTGTATCGCTGAAGGCGATAGGGTGGTGACAGATGTTGGAGTGACTGATGGTGTCGTAAACGATCGAGTCATTACTTTTCATACACTGAAGGCTGGCCGTATCACGTATCAACAAGAGTTTTGGCCTGACGACATGCCAGCACCTGAATGGCGATCCAATTGGGTGAGGCGTGTTGGCAATGGTCTGAATCTTTCTAAGCACGGATCGCAATCGCGATAAGAAGGGCATCACTTGCGGAGTCCCTACGTTAATCTACTCTATTTCAATTGCTTAATGATTAGAGCTGCATAGTACCTTGTTAGTAATGTGCACGTTGACATGGAGTCACAGATGAAAAAATATTTTGAGAACTTAGCCAAAGCTTTGCTCGGCCAGCCATTTGGTAGCCTTAGTTCGGGAGAACAAAAAGTTATTGAAAGCATTGCCAATAACACGGCAGTGTCTGAGAACGTCAACAAGTCCTTCCACGAAAGTTTGACCACTGGGCAAATGGTGGCGGACAAAATTGCCTCATTTGGTGGCTCTTGGTCATTTATCGGGCTTTTCTTCGCATTCATCATTGGCTGGATTGTCGTGAATACGGTTTGGTTAGTGGGAGACGCGTCATTCGATCCCTATCCCTTTATTTTGCTGAACCTTGGGTTATCCAGTCTGGCGGCTTTCCAAGCGCCGATCATCATGATGTCGCAAAACCGCCAAGCGGCAAAAGACAGGATGGAGCAAAAAGCTACCTACGAAATCAATCTAAAACTCGAGCTTGAACTAATGCGCCTGCACGACAAATTTGATGCCTTGCAGGCCGATGTCCGTCGAGGCGAGCGAGAATAATTCACTCGCCTTTTCGTGAAACCCAGTTAGAGACGATGGCGCGTTACCCCAACACCGTCTGCAAATCATGGGTCGCTTGGTCGAGACCCCCAATGTGCTCGCGTACCCAATCAGGGTTGTAATAGGTGTCTAGGTAGCGCTCGCCGCTGTCACACAGCAAGGTGACAATAGAGCCTTTCTCGCCTTTAGCGCGCATTTCATTGGCCAGCATCAAGACGCCGTACAGGTTGGTACCGGTGGACGCGCCGGCTTTGCGGCCAAGCTGGCTTTCTAGCCAGTGAATGGTGGCGATACTGTGAGTGTCCGGCACTGTGGTCATTCTATCAATCACGCCGGGAATAAAGCTGGGCTCGACACGTGGCCGTCCAATCCCTTCAATGCGGCTGCTTTTATCGGTGGTCAGTGCGCTGTCGCCGGTGAGGTAGTAATCGTGAAACACCGAGTGCTCAGCATCGGCCACCATCAGCTGAGTCGGTTGGCAGCGATAACGAATGTAGCGGCCAATGGTCGCTGAGGTGCCACCGGTGCCCGGGCTCATCACAATCCAGCGAGGGATAGGGAAGCGCTCGTACTGCATTTGATCAAATATGCGGTTGGCGATGTTGTTATTGCTACGCCAGTCCGTCGCGCGCTCGGCATAGGTAAACTGGTCCATGTAATGGCCATTGAGCTCCTTAGCAAGGCGACGAGACTCGGCATAGATCTGATCTGACCGCTCGACAAAGTGCGCTTCACCGCCATAAAAACGGATTTGCTCAATCTTCTTACACGCAGTGTTTTTGGGCACTACGGCAATAAAACGCAAACCAAGCAGACGGGCAAAATACGCTTCGGAAATGGCAGTACTGCCTGATGAGCTTTCAATGATGGTAGTGTGCTCATCAATCCAGCCATTACATAAGCCGTACAAAAACAAAGAACGCGCCAAGCGGTGCTTCAAACTGCCGGTCGGGTGGGTGCTCTCGTCTTTGAGATAGATATCAATGTCCGTAAAGCTAGGGAGATCGAGCTTAATTAAATGGGTATCTGCAGAGCGTTTAAAGTCGGCTTCAATCAGGCGAATCGCGTTACCGACCCAAGTATGGCAAGGCTGTGGGGTTGTCATCATGCGTCTCCGAATGCGTCATTAGCACCAGTTTACGCAAAGCATGGGATAAAAACCTTGCTATTTTTGCTCTATAATGCCTACATAAGAGAAAAATAAACTCCCAAGTAATGATTAATGGAAATAACTTTTCATGACTATCACTTTAGATGAGATAGATCGCACTTTACTCGCGGCGCTGCAGGAAGATGCCAACTGGTCTGTGTCCGCGCTGGCCGAACGGGTAAATTTAACCACCACCCCCTGTTGGAAGCGGCTGAAACGGCTGGAATCACAAGGGGTGATCCGCGGGCGGGTGGCATTGCTTGACCCCGAAACGGTTGGCCTAGCCTTTACCGCTTTCGTTCACATTAAAACCAATGATCACAGTGAGCAGTGGTACAAAACCTTTACGGAAGTGGTAACCGAGTTCCCTGAGGTGATGGAATTCTACCGCATGGCAGGCGAGTATGATTACATGATGAAGGTGCAGGTGGCTGATATGACTCGATTTGATCATTTTTATAAAAAGCTGGTCAATTCTGTGCCGAGTCTGAATAATGTGACATCAACATTCGCCATGGAAGCGCTTAAGTACACCACCGCCTTACCGATCCGATAGGTCGTTGTGATGATAAAAAGGCGGGGATAAAAAGGAGACCTCATGAAGGTGTTTTGGCAGTTAGGCTGGTTTTTTAAACGTGAATGGCGTCGTTATCTCGGCGCCATGATTATTTTAGTATTTGTCTCTGTCTTCGAGCTGATCCCGCCGATGGCCGTGGGCCATGTGGTTGATGGCGTGGTCGCGGGCGAGATTTCCACTGAGCTACTGATGTGGCTACTGGCAGGCATGCTGGCCATTTGGGTAGTGGTATATCTGCTCCGCATTGTGTGGCGAGTGTGGCTATTTGGTGCCGCGGCTGAGCTGGGTACTGTGCTGCGCAACAGGCTTTATGATCATTTTACTCGCCAATCCCCGCATTTTTTCCGTCGCTATCCGAGTGGCGATATCATGGCGCGCTCTACCAATGATGTGAAAGCGGTGGTAATGACAGCCGGTGAAGGGGTTCTGACTGCCGGGGATTCCATTATCACAGGCGTTGCTGTGCTTATTGTAATGGTGAGCCAAATTAGCTGGCAGCTGACGCTTTTAGCGCTGTTACCGATGCCGGTGATGGCGGTGCTGGTCAATCGCTTTGGCCGTCGTTTGCATCATACCTTCACCGAATCACAAGCGGCATTTTCTGAGCTGTCAGAAGTGAGTCAGTCCTCACTGTCAGCAGTGCGTATGGTGCGCGCATTCGGCTTAGAGCAGCACCAGATGAATCAGTTTAATCAAGTTGCCGATCGTACTGGGGAGAAAAATCTCGCGGTGGCGCGGGTTGATGCGCTGTTTTCGCCGGTGATCCAAGGCACCATTGGTGCTTCGTTTTTCCTGACCGTGTCTGGCGGCGGCTACATGGTCGCCACTGGTGAGATTTCGCTTGGGGATCTTACCGCATTTACCTTGTATCAAGGCTTGATGATTTGGCCGATGCTCGCGGTGGCGTGGCTGTTTAATATCATTGAGCGTGGGCGTGCGGCTTGGACGCGGATTGATGCGTTGCTGCAAGAGCAGCCAGACATTGTTGGTGGTGACACGCCGCTGCCAGACACCATGCAGTCGTTGACGCTGGCGATTGAGCAGTTTAAGTGGCAACCGGATGACAGTTTTGCGCTTAAAGATATCCATGTGACGCTTCCGCCTGGGGCCATGCTGGGGATTGCCGGCCCAGTCGGCAGTGGTAAATCAACTTTATTGCAATTACTGCTTCATCTGACCCAGCTTGAAAAGGGCGATATTCGCTATGGTGATGTGTCGATAGCGGAGGCTGATTTGTCGTCATGGCGACAACGTTTCGCGGTGGTGACGCAAACACCATTTTTGTTTTCGCGATCGATCGCGGAAAACATCGCCCTGGGCCGTCCGGATGCAACTCAAGCGGAAATCGAGCAGGCGGCTACACTTGCCTGCATTGATGAAGACATCCGTCAGCTGCCGCACGGGTATCAAACCGCGGTGGGTGAAAAAGGGATCACTCTATCTGGCGGTCAAAAGCAGCGTATTTCCATTGCTCGCGCCTTGTTGGTGGAAGCGGAGTGCTTGATTTTGGATGATGCCTTGTCGGCGGTTGATGGTGACACCGAGCACCGCATTCTGCAGAACCTGCAACATCATCAGCACACCCGTACCACGATAGTGATTGCCCACCGCTTATCGGCACTGGAAAACGCCGATGAAATTGTGGTGCTCAGCCACGGGCTAATCCGAGAGCGTGGCCAGCATCGCCAATTGATTCAACAGCCAGGATGGTATCAAGAAATGCACCAATATCAGCAGCTGGAAGCGGCATTGGAAGCCGATGAGGAGCCGCGCCATGACTAAGCGAGAGATCTTATTGCGATTGCTAAGCTACATGCGCCGCGACAGGCGTCAATTTGTGATTGCCACGGTTTTCTTGCTGGTGGCGGCGGTGGCGGAAGTCACTGGCCCTTATTTGGTGCAAATCTTTCTCGATAACTATGTCGCCAAAGATAATTATCCGGCGATGATCATGTGGGCACTGGCAGTCGGTTATATCGTATCGACCATTGTTTCTGCAGGCTTTCAGTATCAGTACGAGCTGCGTTTTAACACCATGGCGGTGGCCATCATTCAACGCATTCGCAAAGCGGTGTTCGCCAATGTGATTAAACAGCCTTTGTCAGCCTTTGACTATGTGCCGATGGGGCGGATTGTATCGCGTTTGACCAATGACACCGAGTCGTTGAAAGAGCTGTATGTGTCGGTGCTTTCAACCTTTTTACGCAACATCGCGCTGATTGGGGTGATGCTGGTGGCAATGCTGATGCTCAGTGTGCAACTGACAATGGTGGTGCTGGTGCTACTGCCGTGTGTGGTGCTGGTGATGGCGCGCTATCAAAAACGCTCAGCGCCTGCGTATCGTCGGGCACGAGACCGACTAGCAGACATCAACGGGGTGATGAACGAATCCGTGCTCGGCATGAATTTGATCCAGTTGATGCAGCAAGAGCGGGCGTTCTCCTCGCGATTCAGTGATATGACCGCGGATCACTTGGATGCCATGGTCACCATTCAGCGCCTTAACGGGATCTATCTCCGTCCTTTGATTGATTTATTGGCGGGGGCCGCCTTGCTGTCTTTGGTGGCTATCTTCGGTTTTAGCGGCACGGCAGTGATTGGGGTTGGCGTGCTGTATGCCTTTTTAAGCTACTTGGGGCGGATCACCGAGCCATTGATTGAAATGATGCAGCAACTGTCACTGCTTCAGCAGGCTATTTCGGCCGGTGAGCGGCTTTTTGAAATGATGGACACGCCGCCTGAGCAATATGGCCATGACACCACGCCGATCCCTGATGGTGCCATTGCACTGAAGAATGTGTCGTTTTCCTACGATGGTGAAACGCCGGTGTTGTCAGACGTCAATGTAGACGTCCCTGCCGGCGGCTTTCTGGCGTTAGTCGGTCATACAGGCAGCGGTAAATCAACCTTGGCGTCGCTACTGATGGGGTTTTATCGCGCAGGCGAGGGGACGCTGACGCTGGGAGGGTTACCGATCGAAAGCTTGAGTCATCAAAGCTTGCGTGAGGGCGTTGCCATGGTGCAACAAGACCCACACATGTTGACGGGGAGTTTGCGAGAAAACATCGCGCTGGGACAGACGCTGGACGATGAAAAAATTTGGCATGCACTCGAGCAAGTGGCGTTGGCAGATTACGTGAAAGGATTGCCAGCGGGGCTGGATACCTTACTTGGTGAGGGCGGAATGACCTTTTCTGCCGGTCAGCGCCAGCTGTTAGCTCTGGCGCGGGTGTTGGTGCGTCAGCCTAAAATTCTGATCCTTGATGAAGCCACCGCCAATATTGATTCCGGCACCGAAGAGCTTGTGCAACAAGCGCTGAACAGGTTACGCCAACAGATGACAGTGGTGGTGATTGCGCACCGCTTATCGACCATTGCCGAGGCCGATAACATCCTCGTCTTGCATCGTGGCCGCGTGATTGAGCAAGGGCGCCATCAAAGCCTGCTGCGTCAGCAAGGCCGATACTGGCAGATGTATCAGCTTCAGCAAGCCAGCGCGCATTTAGCTGCATTAGAGGAAGAGGCGCAGGTGTAGCGGCTCAGTCATGAGTGAAGCAATCAAAAAGGGGCGCAATGCCCCTTTTTTGTGTCGCTCACGCTCGAGACGTTGATGGTTAGGAGAGTTTACGCATCAAACCCTCTTGGGTCGCTGAAGCAACAAGATCCCCTTGCTGATTGAAGAGTTCGCCGCGCACAAAGCCACGCGCGCCACTGGCGGAGGGGCTTTCAATCGTAAATAGCAGCCATTCATCCATTCTAAACGGGCGGTGGAACCACATAGAGTGATCAATGGTGGCCACTTTCATGCCCGGCGTAAGCAACGTCACTGCATGAGGCTGCAGCGCCGTGACCAAAAAGCCCCAATCGGCAGCATAGCCGAGCAAATACTGATGGACATGAAAATCGTCCCCCACTTCGCCATTGGCGCGGATCCACAGATATTGCTTAGCGGGCGCGGCGTGGGGCTTGAGTGGGTTGATCACCGTGGCTGGTCGCACTTCAATCGGCTTGTCGCCCCCAAACGCTTTTACCACATTTGGCGGTAGCTTGTGGGCAATATCATTGACAAGCGATTGCTCAGAGCGCAAGGTCTCGGGCGCTGGCACGTCTGCTGGCATGGTGTTTTGATGCTCAAAGCTTTCTTCCTCCTCTTGATAAGAGGCAGTGAGATAGAAAATCGGTTTTCCGTACTGGACGGCTTTTATTCGCCGGGTACTGAAACTTTTTCCGTCTCTAAGTATCTCAACATCGTAGATGATCGGCTGCTCAGGGTCGCCTGGGCGCAGAAAATAACTGTGGAATGAATGCAAAAAGCGCTCGGGCTCTACGGAGGTTTTCGCGGCAGACAACGCTTGTCCAATCACTTGCCCACCATACACTTGGGGCAGTCCAAGGTTTTCACTCTGGCCGCGGTAAAGGCCGGTGTCTAATCGCTCAAGCTGCAGCAGTTGTAAGAGTTCTTTTAGTGGTTGGCTCATAAGTCCTTGATTCATGCTATGCTTCCATTGTTATTGTTCAAGCTATCATAACCTTAGTGTTTTTGCCGCATTTGAACGTGCTTCAGTGAGGATTCTTTAATGAAGAAACTAACGTTTCTATTGTTCGCCTTATTCACTGCTTTGGTGTTTACTGCTTGTTCTGGAAATAGCCAACCTAATGATTTAGCGACTGTTTCTGGCAGTTTGGTGTATCGCGAACGCCTTGCGTTGCCGGAAAATGCCAGTGTGACGGTGCGGCTGGTAGAAATCAAAAATATGGATGCCCCAGGCAAAGTAATCAGTCGCCAGTCTTTTGTGACAGAAGGGCAGCAAACGCCTTTGCATTTTTCCCTCAACTACGATCCGGGCCAAATCACGGCGACGCACGATTATGTGATCACCGCCCAGATCGATGTGAGTGATCGGCCTCTATTTATTACCAATACGGTCAATAAAGTGATCACGGATACGAATCACACCTATGATCCAACGCTAACACTGGTGCGCGCGGGGCATTGATCGCTACACTGATAAGAGATATCCGCACAAGGAGTGTGCATGCGAATCTCACTGTTTCTCTGGCCAGCGTTGGTGCTATCGGTTATCGCTGTTGCGGGGATAAGTGCCACGTCTTCTCTTAATAGTCTAGCGATTGCCGCGTCTGCTTTATTCTTTTTCTATCCAGATAAAGTCGCGAGTTGGTGCCTAGCGCTAGCGATGGCGATTTTTGCCTTTACCTTGCCACATCTACCTGCGCTGTTAGCCGCGAGCACGCTATTGCTTTTACCGGCTTTGTCTCTCTGGTTCAATCCCGACCGACACCCACACGTCAAGCTATTACTCGGTGCGGTGATGGTAGCCATGTTTGCGGGGATGATGGCTTTGCAATCTGAAGCGAAATTGGGTGGCTCACCGACTACGCTCGCGCTGCAAACGCTAGCACTCATGGGGTTATGGCTAGCGATCAGATATTGGCCAGGTTACCAGCCGCCTCATCGCGGGGCCTGGTTGTTACTGCCTATATTAGTGGCGGTGAGTGGCTGGCCTGCTGCGTTATGGAGTGCGACAACGGTGATGGTCATTTGGTTGTTACAGTGGGTGGGGTTCACGCCGCAATTTGCTCGCTCACGTCACCTTGCCTTGCATTTTATCCCGAGCGTGCCGTTTTTGGTGATTACGTGGCTTACCCCTGGACAACTCACGCTGTCGCTATTGGTCGCGTGGGCCACCATGCTTGCGGCGATTTGGGTTGGTGAGTATTTGCTATTGGAAGAGCCGGACGATCAATAGAAAATTGCCTAGAAGATAAACAGTTAACGAATGAGGCCATCAATCCTCCTTGCATTGCATCCAGCCTTGCCACATAATGCCCCGCAGTTAAGCAAGCTTAACGACATATCGATGGAGGCCTCCTTGGTTCTCCCGCAACACTATCTTGTGTACTGGGTCAGGTCCGGAAGGAAGCAGCCCGCGCTTGGGACGTGTGTGCCGGGATGTAGCTGGGGAGGTCTCCGCCCTTTCTGCCTCTCGTAAAACGTTCTCACTTCCTCCATTGACTCTCTATCTTTATTGACTGTGTGACACAGCTACTTTCTAACCAGCTACAATGTTGACACTCGGGTGACACAGCTTTTAATTGCTTAACTATGATCTCATCATTAGCACTTGTTGCGTCAGTGTGAGGATCCAAAAGGGTGGCAAAGTGGTGTTTCGAGCGTTAGCAGCGTTACTGTTGGCTTTACTCAGCAGCCAAACGGCGGCCAGTGAGCTGCACACGCAACTGAAAGGGTTTTATGATAAGGCCTGGCAAACGGGCACCTTGATGGTTGCACAACCCGCATTAAATGCCTATCCACAGGCTTTATTGGTCAGTCAGTCGCAGTACCCTGATTTCGAGGAGGTTGATTGGCAGGACTTAAACGCGCTACACCAAGTGGTGCAAACGTGCCAGCCGACTCCCAGTATCGTGTCCCCCCTTTTGTTAGCCGCCCAGCGTTTTGAGTTGGCTTTGTGTCGTGATGAGCCTTTACCCATTGAGTGGTTTGAGCAAAACCCGCTACTCCATCCTGCCGGTGGCAGTTATGCGGAGCGCTATGTATCAGCGCGTGGTATCACCACGCCGTCACCCGAACTGGTACAACGTTTTACGTTAGCCAACGAAGAGCACCCTTTACATGCTGCACTGAATGCTCTCAGCCAGGCAGGCCGAGATGCGTTACTCAGTGGTTACCGCGCGTATTTGGATGGCGGACGTCTGTGGCTTAACGGCGAAGAAGGGTGGAAGGCGCTATCTCATGAACAATGGGCGCCAATTGCTGAGCAATATCGTTTGAGTTTATCGACCAATACGACGGGTTGTGATTACCGTTATGGCAATATTTGTAATCAACTCCACCCGGCGTACCGTGGCGTGATGATTGCGGTGTTGGTAGCGGTTTTTTGTGCGCTGATATTTGGTTTAGCGCGTAGCCTGTACGATCGATACCAGCAGCGCCGTGAGCGCCAATTTATTCTCCAGTTGCTGACGCACGAGTTAAGAACACCGATTGCTAGTCTCGGCATGACGGTGGAAATGTTGCGCAGCCAGTTCGATTCGCTTGAACCCAGCACGCAAGATGTGCTGTGGCGATTACTGGCGGATCATCAACGCTTAAGTCAGCTGACAGAGACCAGTAAGGGCTATTTAAGTACCGATAAACGCGAACAATTTAAATTACAAACGGCGTCATTATCGGAGTGGCTGGATAATATTTGCGATTGTTTAGAGGTTGATTACACCCTCGAGCAAGATAAAACACTGACGTTGCCTTTCTACTGGTTATCTATCTGCTTGAAAAACCTGATTCAAAATGCCCATCATCATGGCGGTGATCAAATTTGGCTTCGTGTATGCGTGGATAAGCGTGTACGTGTTTGTGTGTATGATAACGGAGTTTTTCCATCCTGGTGGCAAAGGCTGTGGCGGCGATATAAGTCGTCATCGTCAGAAAGAAATATGGGGATTGGATTGTTTTTAGTGGCGCGTTTAATGCGTCAAATGGGGGGTAAGCTAGTGATCAAACGCCATCCAACCTGCTGTATCCTGGAGTTGCCGCAATGAACCACCTATTGTTGATTGAAGATGACACCTTATTAGGGGAAGGCTTACGCCAGTTTCTGGTACAGCAAGGCTTTGAATGCACCTGGCTGACTGAGAGTCATAAGGTGGCTAAGCATTGGTTTCATGCTGATTTGGTGATTTTAGACCGCCAGCTCGCCGATGGCGATAGTTTGGCGCATTTGCCCCATTGGCTGTCTTTAAAAGCAGTGCCAGTGATCGTATTGACAGCCAAAATTGAGGTTGAGCAACGGGTTGAAGGCTTAATGGCCGGCGCCAAAGATTATGTGGTTAAACCTTTTTCACATCAGGAGCTTTTGGCGCGCATCTATGCCCAATTAAGGCCGTTAGGAGAAAGCCAACTCGTATACGGGCAGATCAAGGTTGAACCTGGCTCCCGTCATGTGTATTGGCAAGACCAGGATGTGACCCTCAAGCCTAAAGAGTTTGATTTATTGTTATTACTGTTACAAAACCAAGGGCGGGTTTTTCATCGCGAAGAGTTGCTCAATAAAATATGGGGATATCAGGCGTTTCCTACCACGCGCACGGTCGACAATCATGTATTGCGGCTACGACAAAAATTGCCCGGTTTAGCGATAGAAACGCACCGCGGTGTCGGGTATCGATTGGTGGTGCTGTGAACCGGTGTGGCTATCTCTTACTCGTGGCAGTGTGCATGGTTTGTAGCTTCAGCGTCCGCGCTGAGCAAGCTTGGCTACCAAAAACACCGATGCAGGAAACCTATCAGGCACTCCTCGCAGATAGGCCCAAGGTGGCGTGGCAAGAGCTTATTTTTGCGCTATCGCAGCAGCAAATACCGACTGAGCGATGGGCGAAGATAAAGTACGCGATCATCAATCAAACCGATTGTGGCCAACAGTTAACCGAGCCCAATGGTAAGGGGATCCCTCAAGGGCTCACTATTTCTTTTGTACGTCGGGCGGGTGCGTCGAGTCTCGGCTATGAAATCAAGCTCTCTGCTGAGCAGGTCGAGCGTGATACCTTGCTAACCCTCACTGATCCTACCGGACAAACGGTGCTCAATGAGATCTTGAACGCGAAAAGTGGGTATCAAGAAATAGAATCAGGCCAGCTATTTACCCAGATTACACCGGGGATCTATGAGTTAAGAATGGGCGGCCAGCACTATAGCTTGGTGGTATATGGTTTGCCTCGTCGACCTTGGGTCAAACTGATTGGTCACCCTGAACAACAGCTCGCGGTCGATGTGCCCGATACGCCTATAAGTTGTTCACCCGCCGCAGCACACTGGCTGTGGCTTGATGATGCCTATCGCTGGATCGAACAAACGCCGATTTATTTGTCCGGCCGCGCAGACAACTCCCACGCGCCAACCAAGATAAAATTGCCCACCTCATCACTTGTTAATGCGGAGCATTTAAGCGTCACTGTCAGTCACTTTGAGTATCAAGGTGCCATTAAAGTCAACTATGTTGAGCGATTAGCGTTGCCGCTGCCGCGATCAGAGAATAAGAAATGAGCCATAAAAAAAGCCCGCATTCACGCGGACTTTTGCTGAATCTTATTGATTGATGATTAGTTAAGGTAAGCGTTTAGCATCCACATCAGTTTTTCTTGTTCGCGGATGTAATCGCTCATCAGTGCAGATGTCCCTTCGTCACCCGCATCACCGGCAAGGTTCATGATATCGCGTTGTAGGCCAATCAGAACACTAAAGCCTTCGACTAATGCTCGGACACCAGCTTGACCATTTGCTTCGGGTGCATGCTCTTTAATTTCACTGACCTTCAGGTACTCGCTGAAGCGATGCTCGGCGGTGCCACCGATGGTGAGAATGCGCTCAGCGACTTCATCAATCTTGGTTTGAAGATCGGTATAAATCTCTTCAAATTTGGTATGCAACTCGAAAAAGTCGTTGCCTTTGATGTTCCAGTGAAAACCACGCACATTGGTGTATAGCACTTGGTAGTTCGCTAATAGCGTATCCAAACGCGCGCCTAGCTCTTCGGCTTTGCTGCTGTCTAGTCCAATCAATGCTGCTTGCTTACTCATTTAATGCCTCCTTAGTGGCAAATCAATGTGTTCGACCCTTCGCTTTATCGCGAGTGCCAAGCACTGGAAACGGTTCGTTCCAAACGATGTGGATAGAGTAACTACCCGATATAAAAAAAGAAAATGGAGTTAACCTATATACGCGATAGGTGTGACCTATGATGTGATCGAGGTATCGTCATGAACAATAAAATGCTCCGGCAGGCGCTCGAGGCCAGCCATTAGCGCTTGTAAACATTGCGCGTCGATGGCTGTGCCTGTCTCTTCTTTCATGATAGAGAGGGCTTTGTTCATCGGAATCGGGCCACGATAGGGGCGCTCGGCAGTGATGGCATCGAAAATATCAGCGGTGGTAATAATGCGAGTGAGCAAAGAGATCTCATCGCTTTTGATCCCCTCAGGGTACCCAGTACCATCGAGCTTTTCGTGATGGGCGCTGGCGAACTTGGCAAGGTGATCGAATTGGTGGATTTTCGATAAGATGGTTTTACTCAGTGCGGCATGGCGTTTAACATGCTCCCATTCCTCGTCATCCAATTTTCCCGGTTTATCAAGCACATCATTGCTTACGCCGAGCTTGCCAATATCGTGCAGTAACGCGCCACGCTTTAGCCATTTTTTTTCCTGTTCACTGATACCAAGCTCATCAGCAATTAAGCTGGCGTAAACGGCCACGCGCTCGCTGTGACCGGAGGTGAAAGGGCTTTTGGCATCAACAATGCGCCCGAAAGCCGCTGCAATGTCATCCAAGTAGTCATCATCGACCCAAATACTTGTGTCAGCCGGCGTCATCGATAGCACGTCTTTTTTTAACGCGGGGCTGTCCAGTTGCTGCCAAAACTGCGGCTCGCGCGCTATCTGTAAAAAGGTATCGACCAGCGTTGGATCAAACCAGGTGCCGCGACGGTTTTTTAGCTCGCGAAGTGCGGCGTCGACACCGGACTCGGTTCGGAAGACATCAATGACTTGCGTCATCAATGCGATGCGCGAAAACAAGGGGATCTGATCGGCCTTTAACTGATCAGGACGCCCACCACCATCATAGTGTTCATCCAGCGCATAGATGGCTTCAGCAACGGTTTCACTAAAACGTAAATCGCGTGCGACATCGGCACCACGGGTACATCGCGTTTCGATCAGCTCTTGCGCATACATGTCACCGTTGCGGATGATATCGAGTGTGGTCGAGAGCTTTTGCATGAAGCCGCGTTTGACCCCAGTATTTTTTAACACAAAGTTAAGTACGCTGGACAAGCTACCGTCCACTACCTTGTAGCTTTGTTTAAACGCTAAATCATTGGTGAGGTAAAGCTCACAGATCCTTGCCGCATTGCTGCTGCAGCCCGCATCCTTTAGCAGCAGGGTATAGAAAAGATCATGACGTTGTTGATCATCGAGCGCTAAGGCGTCAGCGAGTTTCATTCCTAACCACGTGCAGCGCATACAATGTTCGGGAGGTTGCCCCTCCGTCATATCCAACGCGGTACTTAACGCCAGAATAAGCTCCGATAATTGCAACTGTGTCGCGCTGCTGGCTTGGGTGTGCATCTTGTTTTCTTATCCTTTGTGCTCGTGGTTACCGGGTGATGATAAGATCGACGGTTATTGTGTCAGCCGGCGAACGGTAGCGGACACTTCTTCCGCGCCGGCATGAATGTCACTCATCACAGTGTCGGCAGCGGTGACTTTTTCTTGTCCTATTGTCGATTGCTCGGTCACTCTTTCCATTGCCTCACTCACGCCTTTGATCAGTTGTTGGTTTTCATCGACAACATCGGCAATTTCGGTGGTCGAGTGACTAGTGCGTTGCGACAGGCCGCGTACTTCATCGGCGACCACGGCAAAGCCTCGCCCTTGGTCGCCCGCGCGTGCGGCTTCTATTGCCGCATTTAGCGCTAGAAGGTTCGTTTGCTCTGCGATTTGCTTAATGGTGGTGACGATGTTTTCGATACTTTGTGCGTGCTCACTCAATTGTGCGACTTGATTGGTGGCCTCGACGGCTTGATCGTTCACACTCTGCGACAGCTTGACGGCCTCTTGTAACAAGGCACTGCCGTTTTCACTGTGGCGGAGTGTTTGTTCGGAAGAGGCTTGCGCGAGTTCTGCCGCCTGATTGACTGCCTGGTTTTGTTTCACCGTATCGGTGATGGCAGTAGCGAACTTGATTACCCGATGAACGTTTCCCTTCGCATCAAAAACGGGATTATAGGTGGCTTCTAACCAGACTTCGTTACCATATTTATCGCGGCGCAAATATTGCCCAGAAGTGAATTGTCCGCGTGCTAAATTCGCCCAAAAATCAGGGTTCTCATCGTAAAAGTCCTGATCACAGAACATACGGTGATGTTGGCCTTTGATCTCGTGGTCTTGATAGCCGACTGCAGCGAGAAAGTTATCGTTGGCACGAATTATGGTGCCATCGGGCTCGAATTCAATCACCGCCAATGAGCGGTTAATCGCTGCTAATATGGCCTCTTGTCGGCGGGCGTCTTGATACTGTTGCGTCACATCAGCCGCTAATTTGCGAATGCTGACGACTTTGCCGTTGGCATCTTTAATGGGGACATAGGTCGCTTCCATCCAAATCTCGGCGCCGGATTGATGTCGCCGACGAAACACCCCTTTTTGTGCCTTTCCTTGCGCGAGTGACTGCCAAAACTGCTGGTAACTTGGGGCTTGACTGGTCTCGTCAAAGCACACCGCACGGTGATGTTGGCCGATGACTTCATCGGCGGTGTAGCCGATAATATTGAGCAGCTTGTCATTCACATCGGTAATAATGCCATCAGGTGTAAAGGTGATGTTGGCAATATGTGCTTTGATAGCATCGAGCTCTGCTTGGAGCGCGGCTTTTTCTGCTCGGCAGGTGTCCAGCTCTCGCTGCGCTTTTTTGAACATGACAGCAAACTTCCTTTTGTTCAGGTGTTTATGTTAACGGCGCATCTTGTTTCATCGTTATAAGGAGGCGCACCGTGATAAGTGTAGGCGATAATGACACTCCTAATGTGATCTTGTCCCTAAATACATTGTGGTTGCCAGTATAAAAAGCCATTTGTGTTGAGAAAGTCGATGATTATAAAACTCTCAATTGTGTATCTGTTTGTGTGTTTGCCCTTTCTTTTCCGTCCGTGGGAACGTAACCTGTGTGACTTCGATCATGTTTAATTATAGCTGAATGTAACGTATTCATAACCTCTCTTCACCTTTGCTTACAACTTTGCTTTTCTATTTTCAATAATTTCTGAAATTTCCAAATTTTCATTGATCCCCCACAAAGAAACTCCGTATTATCCCACAGAAGCACTGTGAGGGAGATCAAGATGGAGCTGTCACAAGAACTACGTAATGTGGTGATGCACTTTGGTGAAATGGGAAGTCGTTGGGGCTTTAATCGTTCGGTGGGCGAAATGTTGGCACTGATTGTGTTGAGCGAGCATCCACTGAGCGCAGACGACATTGTGTCGGCGCTCAACATTTCTCGTGGCAATGTCAGTATGGCAACCAAAGAGCTGCAAGGCTGGCACTTGATCCGTTCGCAGCGCACCCCCGGGGATAGAAAGGACTACTTTGTGCCCAATGGCACTATCTGGGAGTTGGCGCAGCAAGTTCTCGCCGAAAGGAAGAAGCGGGAAGTTGACCCTACTTTATCCATGCTGCGCTCACACTTTATGCGGAGTGAAGACGACGCAGAGAGTCACTCGGTTAAGCAGTTGCACGAAATCCACGATCTCCTAGAGCTGTTTAACCACTGGTTTGACGATGTGCAGCAAATGAAACCTGAACATCTAAAAAACTTGATGAAGCTGGGTAGCAGTGTCGGCAAGCTTCTTGAGCTATCCGGCAAGCTGTTTCACAGCAAGTCCAACGAAGAATCGGGTAGTTAACCTCCTGAGGGTAATGTCATGTTAGATACATTAATGTTGTCGCGGATCCAATTTGCGGCCAACATCAGCTTTCACATCCTGTTTCCCACCATCACAATCGCGCTTGGGTGGATGCTGGTGTTTTTCAAGTTCCGGCACAACCGTACCGGTGAGCAAATCTGGTTGGATACCTACTACTTCTGGGTAAAAGTGTTCGCGCTCACCTTTGCGCTAGGGGTGGTGTCTGGGATCACCATGAGTTTCCAGTTCGGCACCAATTGGCCTGGCTTTATGGAAAAGGTCGGTAATATTGCCGGGCCTCTGTTGGGCTATGAGGTGATGACCGCCTTTTTTATGGAGGCGACCTTCCTTGGCATTATGCTGTTTGGTAAAAATCGCGTTCCGAACTGGGTGCACACATTAGCGACGCTGCTGGTGGCGATTGGTACCACTATTTCTGCGTTCTGGATTTTGGTGCTGAACAGCTGGATGCATACGCCAACCGGTTTTGAAATTATCGATGGTGTGGTGCACCCAACCAGTTGGTTCGAGGTGATTTTTAATCCGTCGATGCCGTATCGTTTAAGCCATATGTTGCTGGCGTCTGGCCTCACGGCGTCTTTCTTGATTGCCGGTATTTCTGCCTACCAAAAGCTAAAATCGCCTAAGTCAGGTGTGTCAGATAAACCATTAAAAGTGGGGATCACGGCTGCTGCCATCCTTATTCCGTTGCAAATTTTTGTCGGTGATATGCACGGCCTCAATACCCTTGAGCATCAGCCACAGAAAATTGCGGCAATGGAAGGGGTCTGGGAAACCGAGCAAGGTGCGCCTTTGCTGCTGTTTGCGGTACCCAATGAAGAAACCCGTTCCAACGACTTTGAAGTTGGGATCCCGAATCTAGCGAGCTTGATTTTGACCCACCAACTCGACGGCGAGATTAAAGGGTTGGAAAGCTTTGACTATCATCCGCCGGTGAAGCCGCTGTTCTTTGGTTTCCGAGTCATGGTCGGCGTCGGTGTGCTGATGTTGGCGGTTAGCTGGTTCACCGCGTATCGCGTGTGGCGTAACCAGCCCATGCCCAAATGGCACTTAATCGGTTTGGTGGCGATGACCTTCTCAGGCTGGGTCGCTACGCTTTCTGGCTGGTATGTGACGGAGATTGGTCGTCAGCCTTGGCTGGTACAGGGGGTGCTTAAAACCGCCGATGCCGTCACGCCAGTCGCCAGCTCGAACGTGGGGATTAGCTTAACCATTTACCTGACGCTCTACGCGGTGCTAATGGTGGCGTATATCCGCACCCTGTTCTTTTTGGCGAAAAAACGCCTGCCTGAATACCAATCAGACAATCACGCTCAGCCTGAGAAAGAGGTATCCGCATGAGTATAACGCCGTATTTACCTGAAATTTATCTATTGCTATTTGGTTTTTCGGTCTTTATGTATGCCGTGCTTGACGGCTATGACCTCGGCGTCGGTATGCTGTTACCACGCTGCAATCAGGCGCAGCGTGACCGTATGATTGCGTCGATTGGCCCCTTTTGGGATGCCAACGAAACCTGGCTGGTGTTGGCGGTAGGCTTGCTGTTGATTGCTTTCCCCGCGGCACATAGCATGATTTTGACCGAGTTATATTTGCCCACTTCTGTGATGTTGGCGGGGCTTATCTTGCGTGGTGTCTCATTTGATTTTCGTGCCAAGGTGAGGCCAGAGCGTAAAGACCTCTGGGACCGCTGCTTTAAAGCGGGCTCCTTTATTGCGTCGATGACGCAAGGCTACATGATTGGTCGTTACGTGTTGGCCTTTGATGAGAGCACAGGATCATATTTGTTTGCGCTATTAAGCGGCCTTTGTGTGACCGCGGCGTACATCTATATTGGCGGTACCTGGCTGGTAATGAAAACCGAGGGCGATTTACAAAAACGGGCGGCGAAATGGTCACGTCGTGGCGGCTGGCTGGCGGCATTGGGGGTGTTAGCCATCAGTGTCGTTAACCCTTTAGTCAGTGAGACAGTGGCGGAGCGTTGGTTTGGCTTCCCGGAAATTTTATTACTCGCGCCCGTTCCATTGGTTTGCCTTGCCATCATGCTGCTTGTTGATCGCTACCTACGCCACGTACCGGTCGAAAACGATGTGGGATACCAGTTCCCGTTCATTGGTGCGATTTTCCTATTCGCATTGAGTTTCTTTGGTCTCGCGTATAGCTTTTTCCCCGATATCATTCCCGGGGTAATGACAGCGAAAGAAGCGGCCAGCGCGCCGGGGACCTTGTTGATTGTGGGCTATGGGGCCATGTTTGTCTTGCCCATGATCTTTTTGTATACCCTGTTTGTGTATCGTGTCTTCTCTGGGAAAGCGACTGAGCTAAACTACGAGTAACCGACCCTAAACAGCAAACGAGGCGCTCAGGATTTTTGACAGGCCTGAGCGCTTTTTTATTCCTTCCTGATTGCACGTCTAAAATGCGCTTTATTAAGCGGTGCTAAGATTGCCCGTTATCGTTTTATCCATCACTCTGTGCGGCTACAAACATTGTCACCCTAAACATTTACCGAGTTAACCATTACATCTCGTTTGTTTGTGGTGCGTTTGGTTTGGGCTTCTTCTTTTGGTCATCGACTATGGCCATTGTCTTTTTTTGTCTAATGTCGCTAATTTGCAGTCATTTGTCGCAAATGTACGTTTTTAAGCGAACATTGTTCGCGATGTGGCTTGATCAATGACCGGCTGTGGTCGAGGTACTGAGTTATTTTTCTTCTTTATACCCCTTATTAAAGCCAACATTTACTGTCGGTGAAGGCGAATTTTTGCGCAAATTGCTCACAAATAGTGCTATCAGCACAAAGTATTAGGTGTGTAATCAGTCAGGGTAAAATTGACCTAAATCATTGTTTTGTCTTTATCTTGCTGTTTTTGGGTGAGGGTGAGTGTAGCAAATTGGTTAAAAATAATGTTTGAGATCTAAAGATTAGCGTGTAAGATTATCTTTAACTAATCGTTCAATTAAAAACGAATGGGAGACGAAATGCCTAAGGTAGGGATGCCGGAAGTAAGAAAACCGCAGCTTGTTAAAGCCACCATGACGGTGATTGGTCGAGTGGGGCTGCATGCGGCAAGTATTTCTCTGATTAGTAAGGAAGCCGGCGTATCGACAGGCATTATCAACCACTATTTCGGTGGTAAGCATGGCTTGCTGGAAGAGACGATGCGCGTGGTATTGCGTGAGCTTTCAGCGACTGTGATCGACGCATTGAGAGAAATTCCGCGTCATCACCACCAGGCGCGTATTAACGCGATTATCAATGCCAACTTTGAAGGTTTTCAGGCCAAATCTGATGTGGTTAAAACCTGGTTGGCGTTCTGGTCTTATGCCATGCATGACAATGAGTTACACCGTTTACAACGTGTGAACGAGAAGCGCTTGCTGTCGCATTTGCGCATTGAACTTCGCGCACTATTACCAGAAGAGCAGGCGGCGATGGTGGCTCAGGGGATTGCAGCATTGATTGATGGTATCTGGTTGCGTGGTGCATTGAACCCTAAAGGTATTGATGCCAACAACGCGCGAACCATCATCAATGACTACTTGGATAAGCAACTGACCTTTTATGGTCGTCCTCAGGGCTAAGCCTCGGTAGCACCTTACATGCACACTCGAACAGAAAAGAATTCAGGATTAATCATGAATGCGAAAACGCTTTTTATTAATGGTCAGCTTACTTCCGCAACAAGCGGCGAACAGTTTGCAACGGTAAACCCAGCAACGGGCGAGACACTGGCGCAAATCGATCAAGCTTCGGCAGACGATGTGCAAGCGGCGGTTGATGCGGCTAAGCAAGGTTTTGCGGTCTGGTCACGCATGACAGCTATGGAGCGTAGCCGTATTTTGCTTAAAGCGGTTGCGTTGTTACGTGAGCGTAATGATGAGCTAGCCAAATTGGAAGTACTGGATACCGGCAAACCGATACAAGAAGCGGTAGAAGTTGACGTGGTGACGGGTGCGGATGCGATTGAATATTTCGCTAACTTGGTACCATCAATGCAGGGTGAGCAGCAGCCGCTTTCTGACAACCAATTTTTCTACACCCGTCGTGAGCCACTTGGCGTATGTGCAGGCATTGGTGCATGGAACTATCCGATTCAAATTGCCATGTGGAAGTCAGCACCTGCCTTGGCCGCCGGTAATGCCATGGTTTTCAAACCGTCTGAAGAAACGCCGCTGACCGCACTGAAACTGGCAGAGATCTTTGCCGAAGCGGGTATGCCTGCCGGCGTATTTAATGTGGTGCAAGGTGATTATCGTGTGGGTCAAATGCTGACGGCACATCCTGAGATTGCCAAAGTCTCTTTCACCGGTGAAGTGGGCACGGGCAAAACCGTGATGGGCGATGCCGCGAAGACCCTGAAATCAGTCACTATGGAGCTGGGCGGTAAATCGCCATGTATCGTGTTTGATGATGCCGATCTGGATAACGCGGTATCCGCAGCCATGGTCGCGAACTTCTATACCCAAGGCGAAGTGTGTACACACGGCACCCGTGTATTTGTTCACGACAGCATTTACGACGCCTTTGTTGAGCAACTGAAAGCGCGTACAGAAAAGCTCGTTATCGGTGACCCAACCGATATGAACACCCAGGTCGGTGCGCTGATCTCGACCGAACACCTTAATAAAGTGATGACGGCGATTGAGACCGCGAAACAAAGCGGCGCGACCTTGCTGACCGGTGGTTACCGCGTCACTGAGAACGGCCTCGATAAAGGTAACTTTGTGGCCCCCACCATTTTCACTGACTGTGACGACAGCATGGCGCATGTTCGTGACGAGATCTTTGGTCCTGTGATGTCGGTGCTGCGTTTCTCTGACGAGGAAGAAGTAGTAGCCCGTGCTAACAACACGCACTACGGCCTGGCGGCTGGTGTCTTCACTCAAAACCTATCGCGTGCGCATCGCATTATTCATCAACTCGAAGCGGGTATTTGTTGGGTCAATACTTGGGGCGACTCACCCGCCGAGATGCCTGTCGGTGGTTATAAGCACTCAGGGGTAGGGCGTGAAAACGGTGTCGAAACCCTCACGCATTATACCCAAACCAAGAGTGTGTTAATCGAGCTTGGCGACTTCGCCAGCCCTTACGCCTAATTTCTAACGGAGCGACCAATATGTCACAACGCTACGATTATATTATCGTCGGCGCGGGTTCGGCCGGCTGCGCATTGGCTGATCGGCTGACCGAGTCAGGCCAACATCAAGTGTTATTGCTGGAAGCCGGCGGTACCGATAAGAGCATTTTTATTCAGATGCCAACGGCGCTATCGATTCCGATGAATACCAAGCGCTACGCTTGGCAGTTTGAATCCTTGCCTGAGCCAGGCCTTGATGGCCGCCAACTGCATTGCCCGCGTGGCAAGGTGCTGGGTGGAAGCTCATCGATTAATGGCATGGTGTATGTCCGTGGTCACGCATGTGACTTTGAAGAGTGGGTTGAGCACGGTGCTAATGGCTGGGATTACGCAAGTTGTTTGCCGTACTTTAAGCGCGCGGAAACCTGGTCTGGCGGAGCCGATACCTATCGTGGCGGTCATGGCCCGGTGGGCACATGTAACGGTAACGACATGAAATTAAACCCGCTCTATCAAGCCTTTATTGATGCGGGTGTCGAAGCGGGCTACCCAGAAACCAAAGATTATAACGGTTATCAGCAAGAGGGCTTTGGCCCTATGCATATGACCGTCGATAAAGGCGTGCGTGCGTCTACGTCAAACGCTTATCTGCGCCGCGCACTGAAGCGTAGCAACCTGACCTTGAAAAAAGGTGTGGTCACACGCCGCATCTTGTTGGAAGGCAAGCGCGCGGTGGGCGTGGAATTTGAAAAAGGCGGCAACATCGAGCATGTGATGGCCGACAAAGAAGTCATTTCCAGTGCGGGTTCAGTGGGCTCCCCACAGCTACTACAGCTATCAGGGATTGGTTCGCGAGATGTGCTCGAGAAAGCCGGCGTAGACGTCAAGCATGAGCTGCCGGGTGTAGGCGAGAACCTGCAAGATCACCTCGAAGTCTACTTTCAGTTCCACTGTCAGCAGCCTATTACGCTTAACAGCAAGTTAGGTCTTATCAGCAAAGGCAAGATTGGTACCGAGTGGATTTTGACGCGTAAAGGCTTGGGGGCGACCAACCACTTTGAGTCATGTGCCTTTATTCGTTCTCGCGAAGGGTTGAAGTGGCCGAACGTCCAGTATCACTTCTTGCCAGCTGCAATGCGTTATGACGGCAAAGCCGCGTTTGCTGGCCATGGTTTCCAGGTGCACGTCGGCCCGAATAAACCAGAGAGCCGCGGCCATGTAAGGATCAAATCAGCTGATCCGCACGATAAGCCGTCAATCTTATTTAACTACATTACCACCGAGCAAGATCGCCAAGACTGGCGTGACACCATTCGTTTGACCCGTGAAATCATGGCGCAAAACGCGATGGATGCATTCCGCGGCGATGAAATTCAGCCAGGCAATGATGTTCAGTCTGATGAAGCGATTGACCGTTGGGTGAAAGATAACGTGGAAAGCGCGTATCACCCCTCGTGTACTTGCAAGATGGGTGCCGATGATGACGCACTGGCCGTGCTTGATGAGCAGTGCCGTGTACGCGGAATTCAAGGGCTGCGTGTGGTGGACTCGTCTGTCTTCCCAACCATCCCTAACGGCAACCTGAATGCCCCAACCATCATGGTAGCGGAGCGCGCCGCTGACATGATCCTTGAAAAGCCACTCTTGCCTGCCGAGCAGGTGCCAGTATGGATTGCGGCTGAGTGGCAGCACAAGCAACGCAATCAAAACGCGCAGAGTGATGATGCCACCGTCGGTGAGCACACACTAGAAACTAATCAGTAAGCATTACAAGGAAACTAAGATGTCAATGAATAAACGTAAAACCAGCAAAACTCTGATGACCGCAGTGGGTTTGAGCTCAATGGTCGCCTTTAGCGCCGCGGCTAATCAGTGTGAGACAGTCCGTTTTTCGGATATCGGTTGGACAGACGTGACCTCAACGACTGCCATCACTACTGAAGTGCTGAAAGGCATGGGTTACGAGACACAAACCGATCTATTGTCTTTGCCGGTAACCTTCTCATCACTTGCGTCGGGCGACATCGACGTATTCCTCGGTAACTGGATGCCTACGCAAACAGGCGATATCAAAAAGTATCTTGACGATGGCTCGATCGACAGCGTTCGCGCCAACTTAACAGGTGCCAAATATACGCTCGCCGTGCCTAAGTATGTTTACGATGCAGGTGTTACTAGCGTCGCAGATATCGCGAAATACGCTGACAAGTTCGACTCACGCATTTATGGCATTGAGCCAGGTAACGACGGTAACCGCCAGATTCAAAAAATGATCGATACCGATGATTTCAATCTGGGTGATTTCCGTCTCATCGAATCCAGTGAAGCGGGCATGGTGTCTCAGGTGTCTCGTGCCGTGCGTCGTGACAAGTGGGTTGCCTTCCTAGGCTGGGCCCCGCACCCAATGAACAGCAACTTTGATATGAAATACCTATCGGGTGCGGACGAGTACTTTGGTCCGAACTATGGCGGTGCCACGGTTCATACCAACGTACGTAGCGGCTATGTCGAGCAGTGCTCCAACGTCGGTCAAATGCTCGAGCAACTTGAGTTCAGCCTCAAGATGGAAAACGAAATGATGGGCAAAATCCTCAATGACGGTGAAAAGCCTCAGGCTGCAGCACGCGAATGGTTGCGTAACAACCCAAGTGTGTTGAACAAGTGGCTGAATGGCGTGACTACCATTGATGGTGAGAACGCGGTTGAAGCAGTCACTGAATATCTAAACAAGACTGAAGCGTAAATAAAAAAGTGTAGAAGGAGAGGGCGGTGTTAATGCCGCCCCTAAGGTTTTATTGTGAATATTATTACAGATAACAAGATCCCACTCGGTCAATGGATGGAAAATGGCGTTGACTGGCTAACCATGAACGCCGCCGGCTTTTTTGATGCGATCTCAATTGGCTTAGATACGACCATCACACTATTAGTCGACATTTTTAAATGGATGCCAGCGGCAGGGCCGATCCTCATGACAGCCGCCTTAGCATGGTACCTGCAGCGTCGAATTTCCATCGTGATCTTTGTTGTGAGTGCGCTCTTGTTGATCCTCAACCTGGGCTACTGGCAAGAGATGCTGGAAACCTTTGTTCTGGTATTTGCCGCGACAACGATTTCCGTATTAATTGGCATACCGCTTGGGATAATGGCCGCGCATCGGCCCTTGGTGTACACCATTATGCGGCCCTTATTGGACTTGATGCAGACGGTGCCACCATTTGTGTATTTGATCCCAACTTTGGTGTTGTTCGGTTTGGGCATTGTCCCAGGTCTTATTTCTACCATCATTTTTGCCATCGCGGCGCCGATTCGTTTGACCTATCTTGGTATCACCCGCGTACCGGAAGAGTTGGTAGAGGCGGGACGCGCCTTTGGTGCTAACCGTATGAAATTATTGTTTAAAGTGGAGTTGCCTGCGGCGCTACCTAGCATTATGACCGGTGTCACCCAGTGTATTATGTTGTCACTATCGATGGTGGTTATCGCGGCGTTGGTCGGTGCTGACGGCTTAGGTAAACCAGTGGTTCGTGCACTGAATACCGTCAACATTTCTCAAGGTTTTGAAGCGGGTCTGGCGATTGTATTGGTAGCCATCATTCTTGACCGCCTGTGTAAAGCACCAAATCAAGGCAACGAATAAGGGGGAAACCATGGACGCAATCGCAATTAAAAATTTAGACGTGGTGTTTGGCGACAATGTTAAGCCAGCACTGGACCTGCTTGATAACGGATTAAGCCGCTCAGAGATTATCGAGAAAACCGGTCAAGTCGTGGGCGTGGACAATGTTTCACTCAATGTGAAAGAAGGTGAAATCTGCGTCTTGATGGGCTTATCGGGCTCAGGGAAATCGAGTCTACTGCGCGCGGTGAATGGATTGAATCCCATCAGCCGCGGTAGCCTTGAACTTCGTGATGACAACAGAATGGTCGACATGGCAACGGTTGATTCGCAAACCCTTCGCCACCTTCGCACTAACCGTGCGTCTATGGTGTTCCAAAAGTTTGCGCTTATGCCTTGGCTGACAGTGGTTGATAACGTTGCTTTTGGTCTGGAAATGAAAGGTATCAGCAAGAAAGAACGTCGTAGACAAGCGCTGGAAAAACTAGAAATGGTCGGGTTGGACGATTGGGCTTATCAATACCCGCACGAGCTGTCTGGTGGTATGCAGCAGCGCGTTGGCTTAGCCCGTGCGTTCGCGATGGACAGTGATATTCTGCTGATGGATGAACCTTTCTCGGCATTGGATCCACTGATCCGCGCGCAGCTGCAAGACGAGTTGCTAGAGCTGCAGAAAAAGCTCAATAAAACGATTTTGTTTGTGAGCCATGATTTGGACGAGGCACTAAAAATTGGTAACAACATTGCCATTATGGAATCGGGCCAGCTTATTCAACATGGTAAGCCTGAAGACATTGTGCTGCGTCCCGAGACCGATTATGTGCGTGACTTTGTGGCTCATACCAATCCACTAAATGTGTTGAAAGGGCGGTCGATGATGAAGTCTGTTGACGACTTACCACATGTCGACAACCGTTGGAAAGTGTGTGAGCAGCGTGATATTTGGGTTACCGCAGAGCAGGGTGGTCGCTTGTCAGCTGCGGCTGGCTCACAACCCTTGCGTGTCGTTGAATGGCAAAAAGACGTTCAAGATCTGTCACAAGTTGGAGACGACACCATAGTGGTTGCCTCGCCTGACATTGAAATGCGTGATGCGATTGAAATTCGCTACCACACTGTTAAACCGGTGTTACTCATCGAAGAAGGAAAACTGGTTGGCACCTTATCTGACCATGACTTCTACCACGCGCTGTTGGGTAAGTTTCAACAAAAGTGCACGGATAAAGCGGCGTAAAATCCGCTGCATGCGTCGTCACTAGACGGATGAATAAAACAGCCTACTCGCGGAGTAGGCTGTTTTTTTACGTCCTTATCTATCCTTGCTGTCTCGCCCATATTGCTTCACAAGCGCCCTTTGAACGCGAGACGAATAAGGTGCTAGGGCATTATCACGGTATCAATCACATGGATAACGCCGTTAGTGGTCATGATATCGGGCTTGATGACGGTGGCGTTATCGACTTTTACATCCCCGTACGATGTTTTAATCATCACGTCGCTGCCTTGCACTGTGGTCGCGGAAGACATTCCCATTACTTGCTCAGCCGTTACTTTTCCTGGAACGACATGGTAGGTCAGGATATCGGTGAGCTTGCCTTTGTTTTCCGGCTTGAGTAACGATTCTACCGTGCCGTCAGGTAACTTGTTAAAGGCTGCGTTAGTGGGGGCAAAGACGGTAAATGGGCCTTCTCCTTTCAAAGTATCAACCAGATCCGCTGCCTTTACGGCTGCCACCAAGGTTGAAAAGTCGTCATTTTTCATCGCCGTATCAACAATGTCATGCTCGCCTTTATGGTGGGCAGCAACGGCGCTTCCCATTCCAACCAGCAATGTCGCAGTGATAGCTAATGTCGAGATCGTGCGTGTTAACATCATTGTTCTCCCTTTTGCGTTCGTTTCCCCACCCAATAAGTTGCCTTATTGCAACTCTTGGTGACGACTTGGGAAGGATCACTTTGTTGCAAGGGTGAAAACGAGGATGGGAGTGAAGTCGATCACTGGACAGAAAAATATTCCCCATCTTCCCCTTTTCTACGCCGAATAACTGCCGCCGTCTTGTGAAATTTTTCGAACGAGTTATTCATATTATTGTGATTGTCGTCACGGTATTTCAGGCGTAATCTCACTCTCGTTCCAAGGCAATAACGCAACGGCGATATTGAACCGTGCTAGCACCTTGATGACTCTCTGAAACCAGGTTTTAGAAATGGAGACATTGAGGTGACAAATCGCCGGCACAATTTGCGTTTAATAGCCGTCAACCCATTACGAAAGAGGAAACAAACCATGAAAAAATTGGCTGCAATCTTTGCCCTAGCGTTCGCTTCAACGTCTGTGATGGCGGGTGGTCTGAACCTCAATGTAGACCCTGCAGAAGGGGGCGCTTGGGTAACGGTCACTGAACAAGGTCAAGCGGTAAAAGGCGCTAAAGTCGCCAGCGAATCGGGTCTGGATGCGAAGGTAACGGATGAGTCTGGTCGTGTATTTATCCATGCCCAAAACCAAAACAGCCGCTCAATCAACTTTGTCGCTAGCACCGACCAAGGTGAGCGCGCAGAGCAAGCTGCATTCATCAAAGGTGACCACAGCTAAGCGACGCGCGATGGCGTTTAGGCCGCTGTGGACAATGGCGGCGCTGATAAAAGAGAGCATGATTGCTCTCTTTTTTTTGGATCCATGTTTAGGTCGGCAGTAGCCAGTTCTTTAATTGATGCAAGGAGCTAACTTGGTGTGTCGGCGCAATATCTTCAGGCACGGGCGTGTTATCAGCGTTTAGCCAGCATGTATCAATGCCCGCTTGCATCCCGCCAAGGACGTCGGAATGTGGGTTATCACCCACCATCAATATTTTTTCTTTCGGCGGGCGGCCCATTTTTTCAAACGCATGTTCAAAAATACGTGGATCAGGCTTAGCGATACCGACCTGTTCGGAAATAACCAACGTAGAAATCGCATCCTTCAACCCTGTTTTTTCTAAACGAATATCTTGCAAAGCCGTAAATCCGTTAGTAATGATGCCAATATGGGCATGTGGGGAAATGGCGTCGATCAGTTCCCGTGCCCCTGGCAATGGTTCACAGATGTCTGCCATGGCATCTAAAAAGCCTTGGTTTAAGGTGGAAGGGGCGACGTTTAAGTGCTTTCCCCAGTAAGTAAAGCGTTCGGTCTGTAGAGTCTGGGCGTCAATTTCGCCATTTTGATACTGTATCCACAGTGGTTTATTGCGTGCGGAGTACTCGGCAAACGCCTGATGATCAAAATCGACATCATAATGTGAGAATAGACGTTGTAGGCCAGAGAAGGCATCAAAGTGAAACAAGGTCTCGTCGGCATCGAATAAAACCCATGGGTATCGCATGTTATTACATCTCTTTACGTAAAGTTAACTAAGTGTAACAGAGTGCCAATGCGGTTTTCGAGTCTATTTTTTTACTCACCGTCCATGGTGAGAAACAGTGTGCGTGGTCGCGAGCGAATACGCTGTGTCGTTACAGGGAAAGATAGAGGCCAGCGAGCGTCGCACTCATCAGGTTGGCTAGCGTCGCCGCGAGAATGGCTCGCATACCGAGTTTAGCAATGTCGCCACGGCGTTCGGGTACGATACCACCTAGGCCGCCCATCAACATGGCAATGGACGTCAAGTTGGCAAAACCACACAGTGCAAATGTCACGATAGCTTGACTGTGGGCGGATAACTGGCCTTTTAGGTTCATAAAATCAGCAAACGCAACAAACTCGTTCACGGCGATTTTTTTACCAATCAAGGTGCCTGCGGTCATGGCTTCTTGCCAAGGGATACCAATTAACCAAGCGACGGGCGCGAACAGGTAGCCAAATAACCACTCAAGGCTTAGCTGAGGCACGTGTACCATCGGACCAAGCTTACCTAAGCCACCATTGATAAGCGCAATCATGCTGATCACGGCCAATAAGCTGGCACCCACCGCCATGGCGATTTGTAAGCCACTTAATGCGCCTTGCGTGCCGGCATCAATCAGGTTGACTGGCTTATCCTGTGCGTCTTCTACTGATTGGTGTTGCGCTTGACTCATCGGCGTTTCGGTTTGTGGCACCATGATTTTTGCCATCATGAGTCCTGCCGGTGCCGACATAAACGCCGCTGCAATGAGATACTTCATTTCCACACCGAGCCCGGCATAGCCGACCATAGTGCCGCCAGCCACTGAGGCGAGCCCGCCCACCATGACAGCAAAAAGCTCTGAGCGTGTCATGGCAGCAAGAAAAGGACGAACGACCAGCGGCGCTTCAACAGAGCCAACAAAAATATTGGCCGTAGCAGACATAGATTCTGTACGCGATGTGCCGAGTACACGTCGTAGTAGTCCACCAATCAGGCGAATGATCCATGTCATGACGCCAATGTGGTACAGCACGGCGATCAGGGCAGAGAAAAAAACGATGGTGGGTAATACATTAAAGGCAAATATAAAACCGAGTTTGAATGTAGCGAGATCGCCAAAGAGGAATTCGGCACCAATGTCACCAAAGCTGATGATCGCAGAGACGGTTTCAGATGCATTGGCTAAAATACGCTGGCCTAGGGGAACCGAGATGATAAAGCCAGCAAAGACGATTTGTATCAGGAATGCACCGCCAACGGTGCGCCAGTTAATCGCGGCGCGATTTTCAGAAAAAACCATTGCGACAAGAAAGAGGACGCTAATCCCCAAAAGGCCAATGCCAAACTGCATGATGTTGCTCCGCAAACGTTAAACTTAGGATGGAAAACGATTGCGGCGGTATTGTACGTGGTTTTATAGATGTGACAAGAGTCACTTTGTTTGAATTGTGTTTGCATTTTGTTGCAATGAAGGGGGATGTGATATGAGAAAGCGCGATGACCAAGCGTGAAGACTGTCATGCTCGCGATATTTGCTTCGCAATGGTGGAAAATACGACTATGATTTTAAAAGGGTCTTAGGGATTCTCAAGCCTATTAACTAAATTGTTTATTGTTCTGAAATAAAGAGTTCAAATAACTGGGAAGGCCAGTAAAATCGGGACATGGAGGGAAGTTAGAATTAGGTGGTTGGTCAGAAAGTAAACATTTGGTTAGGGGCCTAATTAAATTTTTTCTCAGATGTGGTAATGTAGCGGATTGTGTGGTGACAGCTGGTCTTTTATTGCTGATAAAGATGGCTTGAACGGCAATAAATAATGGGCGCACCACCAACACTCACAGGCTTCCGAATAAACGGACTAAGGAGTTAACTCGTGAGCGATAAAAGCCATGAAGATATGATGACACCAGACGGGAAGGTTAACCCGATCGATACTGACTATCAGGTCGGTCAGGATAACGTGGCACTGAAACTCGGCCCGTTTGGTTTTGATATTCACAACCGAGTATTTATGGTCTCAGGGCTGGCTATTTTGGCCTTCATTTTTGTCACCCTGGCCTTTCAAAACCAAATTGGTCCTGTTTTTGGGGATCTACGTGGATGGCTAACTTCAAACCTAGACTGGTTCTTCCTTTCAGCAGGAAACATTTTTGTCATTGCCTGTCTAGTTCTGATTGCGTCTCCACTGGGTAAAGTGAGGCTCGGTGGTACCGAAGCGAAGCCTGACTACGGCTACGGCGGCTGGTTTGCAATGCTTTTCGCTGCTGGTATGGGTATTGGTCTGATGTTCTACGGGGTATCAGAGCCATTGACGCATTTCCAAACGGCGCTAGGTGGGACATCCGTGGGGGCTGATGGCCTTCGCACTGACTGGGCGCCTTTAGGGGCTGCTGCCGGCGATACAGAGGCGGCGCGCCGCTTAGGTATGTCTGCCACCATTTTCCACTGGGGCTTGCACCCATGGGCGATTTACGCAGTATTGGCGTTAGGCCTGGCACTGTTTGCGTATAACAAAGGCTTGCCTTTGACCATGCGTTCTGTGTTCTACCCACTGTTCGGTGAGCGTGTTTGGGGCTGGACGGGCCACGTGATTGACATTTTGGCAATCATCGCGACCTTGTTTGGTCTTGCGACATCGCTCGGCTTAGGGGCCTCACAGGCATCGGCGGGTCTTCACTATCTGTTTGATACACCGCTAGGTGATACCACAGAAGTGTTATTGGTAATGGGTATCACAGGGGCAGCGATTCTTTCGGTTGTTGCTGGTGTTGATAAAGGGGTCAAGCGCCTGTCTGAAATCAACATGATACTTGCGCTATTACTGCTGATCTTCGTGATTGCCGTAGGTCCAACCATCGCTATCCTGACAGGCTTCTTTGGTAACTTGGGCGCGTATCTGCAAAACTTGCCTGCGCTGTCAATGCCATTTGGCCGTGAAGATGCCAACTTTACCCAAGGCTGGACATCCTTCTATTGGGCGTGGTGGATTTCTTGGTCCCCATTCGTCGGTATGTTTATTGCGCGCGTATCGCGTGGCCGTACCGTGCGTGAATTCATCACTTGTGTGTTGATTATCCCATCAGCTGCATGTGTGTTGTGGATGACGGCCTTTGGCGGCACCGCAATTGGTCAGTTCGTCAATGAAGGCTATACAGCCGTCGTAGATGCAGAGCTGTCACTGAAACTGTTTGCGATGCTAGATGATCTGCCACTGGCAGCGATCACATCCTTTATCGGCATTATCCTGGTCATGGTGTTCTTTATCACCTCGTCTGACTCAGGGTCATTGGTTATCGACACCATTTCTGCCGGTGGTAAAGTGAACGTGCCTGTACCACAACGTGTGTTCTGGGCATCTTTCGAGGGCTTGGTCGCCGTTGCGCTGATCCTTGGTGGGGGCTTGGTCGCCCTACAAGCAATGGCGGTCTCGACAGGCTTCCCATTCACCATTGTGTTGCTGATTGCTACCGTGTCTCTGTTTAAAGGTTTGGCCTCAGAGCCGCGTGCTTAATTAGCAAAACATCGGTAATCATCGTCGATGACGAAAGAGGCAGCGCACTACGCGCTGCCTCTTTTTTTATTCCCCTCTTTCTTATCAGACCTTTTCTGCCGCTAATGTCTATTCCCCTGATATGAAGAGTCGTGAAGTGGTTAATCCTTGACCAAGCTCGCCAAGCCTTTATTCACCTCTTTAGCTTGTGTGATATTCTTGCTGACTTTTCTGTCATTGTGTCTTTTTGTGGGCTGACGTATACCTCGATATCGAGTGTCACCCAGACAGCGTTCAGCAACAATGGCAGGTTGCCGAGTAGACGGAGTAAGGAGTTTACGTGTGAGCGATAAAAGCCATGAAGATATGATGACGCCAGACGGTCAGGTGAATCCGATCGATACTGACTACCAAGTGGGTCAGGATAACGTCGCTCTAAAAGTGGGCCCGTTTGGTTTTGATATTCATAACCGTGTATTTATGGTCTCAGGGCTGGCGATCATGGCCTTCGTCTTTGTGACCTTGGCCTTTCAAGACAAAATGGGGCCGATTTTTGGTGATTTACGTGCTTGGTTAACGGCAAATCTCGATTGGTTTTTCCTCTCGACAGGTAATGTTTTCGTCATTGCTTGCTTAGTATTGATTGTCTCGCCGTTAGGTAAAGTGAGGCTGGGTGGCACAGAAGCCAAGCCGGATTTTGGCTATGGTGGCTGGTTCGCGATGCTTTTCGCCGCGGGTATGGGCATTGGTCTCATGTTCTATGGTGTGTCAGAGCCGCTGACACATTTTCAAACCGCGCTCGATGGCACATCGACAAATGCCAATGGTGTTCGGACTGACTGGGCACCGTTAGGCGGTGCCGCGGGGGATACAGACGCGGCTCGTCGCTTAGGGATGTCAGCGACTATTTTTCACTGGGGACTGCATCCTTGGGCGATCTACGCGGTGCTGGCGCTTGGCCTTGCCCTGTTTGCGTATAACAAAGGGTTGCCGCTGACTATCCGCTCGGTATTCTATCCCTTGTTCGGTGAACGCGTTTGGGGCTGGACGGGGCATGTGATTGATGTGCTCGCGATTGTTGCGACCTTGTTTGGCCTCGCGACCTCTTTAGGTATCGGCGCGTCACAGGCTTCGGGTGGATTGCATTATTTGTTTGATACGCCATTAGGGGCAACGACTGAAGTCATCTTGGTAGTGTTGATCACCGCAATGGCGATTTTCTCAGTGGTCGCCGGCGTCGACAAAGGGGTAAAGCGCCTATCCGAGCTTAACCTTATCCTGGCGTTCTTATTGCTGCTGTTTGTGATTGCGGTTGGCCCAACGCTCGCGATTCTGACCGGCTTCTTTGGCAATCTTGGTGCTTATTTAGAAAACTTGCCAGCATTGGCGATGCCATTTGGTCGTGACGATGCCAACTTTACTCAAGGTTGGACATCCTTCTATTGGGCATGGTGGATCTCTTGGTCACCATTTGTCGGGATGTTTATCGCGCGGGTGTCGCGTGGCCGAACCGTGCGTGAATTCATTACCTGTGTGTTGTTGATCCCATCCGCGGCGAGTGTACTTTGGATGACGTCATTTGGGGGGACGGCAATTGACCAGTTTGTTAACGAAGGGTACACCGCCGTTGTCGATGCCGAGCTTTCTTTAACGCTGTTTGCAATGCTTGAAGGCCTGCCGCTCGCGACGATTACCTCGTTCATTGGTATTATTCTGGTCATTGTCTTCTTCGTCACGTCATCCGACTCAGGCTCTTTGGTACTTGATACGATTTCGGCGGGCGGAAAAATGGATGTACCGGTCTCACAACGGGTATTCTGGGCATCATTCGAGGGCTTGGTTGCGGTGGCGCTGATCCTTGGTGGGGGCTTGGTCGCCCTACAAGCGATGGCCGTCTCAACAGGCTTCCCATTCGCGGTGGTGCTGCTGGTTGCGACTGTCTCTTTGTTTAAAGGCTTGGCTTCGGAGCCACGCGCAAAATAAAGAGGTGTGCTAACTGTTTGATTGTTAGCTAAGATAGGAAAGGCAGGCCGTCGGGGCTGCCTTTTTTATTATCCGGCGAGCGCTTGAGCTGTGCCGCTCGCGAAAGAACGGACGCCCCGATCTGGGCGTCCTTCAATAAAATGCAGGTTTAGGTGAGCATTATGGAAGCTGAACAGATTGAAATCGCGACATTTCTTGCGCAGTACGCGCCGTTTGACGCGATGCCGGAAGAGGTGGTGGCTGAGGTGGCAACCAGCATTGAAATCAGTTACTACCGCGCAGGTACCGATATTTTTGCTTACGGCGATGAAATTCACGATTTGGCCATTTTGCGTAGTGGTGCCGTTGAGCTATTTCGCCGTAATGGCACCTTATACAACCGTATTTCAGAAGGCGATATCTTTGGTCAAATGGGCCTTTTGATGAATAACCGTGTCCGGATGCCTGCCAAAGCGATCGAAGATACGCTGATCTATTTCATCCCTGAAGCGATGTTTAACCGTTTGTTTGACGACTTTGAGCATTTCGCTGACTTCGTTGAGGTAGAAGACCGAACTCGGTTACGCCAAGCGGTATCGAGTCATAATGAAGCCAACGACTTGACCACCTCCAAGGTCAAAAAACTGATTATTCGCGATCCGGTAATGATTTCAAGTACCGACTCGGTTCAGCATGCCGCTCAGGTGATGTCCCAAGAGACAGTCTCCTCTATTCTGGTGATGGGCGATGAGCCTGACCCTGACACGGGGTTCAAGCCTGTATTAGGGATCATTACTGATCGTGACCTACGTAATCGGGTGTTAGCGGAAGGCTTGCCTTATGAGACGCCAGTGCAAGAAATTATGTCACCACAGCTGATCACGCTTGACCACAATGCGTATATCTTTGAGGCAATGCTGACCATCTTGCGCTCAAACCTCCATCATGTGCCCGTGCTCCAACACGGTAAGCCGATTGGTGTGGTTGCCCTGTCTGATATTGCGCGCTATGAGTCGCAAAACAGCTTGTTTTTGGTGGCGAGTATTTTCCGCCAGCAATCTGTGGATGATTTGGTGATCCTGTCTCAACAGGTGAAAGATTGCTTTGTCCGTATGGTCAACGAAGACGCGAATTCACACATGATAGGCTCTGCGCTGTCGGTGATTGGCCGTAGTTTCAAGCAACGTTTGCTTGAGCTTGCCGAGGAAGAGCTCGGTGAGCCTCCCGTACCGTATTGCTTTTTAGCCATGGGCTCGATGGCGCGCGACGAGCAACTGATTGTTACCGACCAAGATAACGCCATTATTTTGGACGATAGTTATGAGCACAGTGAGCACAATGCCTATTTTGAAGCCTTGTCTAAACGTGTCTCTGATGGTCTTAATGCCTGCGGGTATACGTATTGCACTGGCAATATTATGGCGACCAACCCTGAATGGCGAAAAACGCTGAAAGAGTGGGAGCAATGCTTTGCTGATTGGATTGATAATCCCAGTCCGCGCTCGCTGCTTGACAGCAATATCTTTTTTGACCTTGATGGCGTGCATGGCCGCACTAACTGGGCAGAGCAACTTAAAGCCTTTATTGGTCGTCGGGCTCGTCGCAACAACCGCTTCTTGGCGGCGATGGCACGCAATGCGCTCAATCGCACACCGCCACTGGGCTTTTTCAAAGACTTTGTGATGGAGCAAGACGGGCGTCATAACAATTCCATTAACTTGAAGCGTCGCGGTACTGCGCCCTTGGCCGATCTGATTCGGGTGCATTCATTGGCGATCGACTCACGCTCGCAAAACTCTTTTGAGCGCTTGGACGATATTATCGAGTCTGGGATCTTGCCGAAAGGTCGCGGGCCAGACTTACGTGATGCCATGGAGTTTATTTCTATGGTACGTATCCGACATCAAGCACTGGATATTGAGGCTGGGCGTGAGCCGGACAACAACATCGAGCCAGAGAACCTATCTGACTTTGAACGTCGAAACTTAAAAGATGCATTTCAGATCTTAAGCAACGCGCAGAAGTTCTTGAAATTCCGTTATCAGCCGAATCGGTCTTAAGGGGAGGGTATGCTTCATTTCGATTTGAGAAAAAAAGAGGATGCCGACCACGTTGACTGGCGTGCCATGTTGGAAACCAAACGTGAAACGGTTCAGCACGAGACCTTGCAAGCGTTTTATCAGCAAGGCTGGGTATCGCCTGATACCTCTGTCTCTCAGGTGTCTTTTGTAGCGTTAGACTTTGAAACCACAGGACTTGATAGCCAGCAAGATGCCATCGTCAGTATTGGCTTGGTGCCCTTTACCCTGAATCGTATTCGTTGTCAGCATGCGCAACATTGGATTGTTAACCCTAATCGGCCGTTGGCAGAGTCGTCGATTGTGATTCATGGCATCACCCACTCGGATATCGTGAATGCCCCTGACTTTTCGCATGTGATTGAGCCCTTACTGAGTGCGTTGGCCGGCTCCGTCGTCGTCGTTCACTACCGCCGTATTGAGCGGGAGTTTCTCGACCGCGCGTTCAAACAGCGTTTGGGGGAGGGGATTATTTTCCCAATGGTCGATACCATGGAGTTAGAAGCGCGCAAACACAGAAGTGGTAAACGCAGTTTCATGGATTGGATTGCACGCCGCCCGCCTGAGTCGATTCGTTTAGCCGACAGTCGTCATCGTTATCACTTGCCCTTTTATCAAAGCCACCATGCGCTGACGGATGCAATGGCTACCGCTGAATTGCTGCAAGCGCAAATTGCTCATGACTTTTCACCGGACACGCCCATCAGTGAACTATGGCGCTAACCATGGGAACGGTCCTCGCGACTAAAGTAGAGGCTCTCGTGGCGAGACAATGAACCCTTCGCTGATGGTTTTCGTAGTGGCTCTCACGGCGTATAATCAACGTGCTACAAGTCAGTGACGAAAGTGAGAGGAAAAATGACATTGATCCATGCGGTTGAAGGGTTGGCGTTCGGTCTCGGTGTGCTATTGCTGTCATCGTCCATTGGCTTTGCGTATTGGGGGATCACCTTAAAGCCAGAAGAGGCAGAGGACATGACGGCGCGTAAGATTGAATTAGGTTTTTATGCGGGCGCGTGTTTTGTCTTCACCCTGCTGATTGGTTATTGGTTGAGTGTGTAACGCCGCAGCGTCTATGGGTGAGAATCTCGATTTCATTCAGTGAGTAACAAAAAACCACCGATGACTCGGTGGTTTTTTCGTATACCCCGCAAGGAATTACCAAACGTCTTTATCGATTTGTTTATCCAATTTCGGGAACTTAGTGCGATCAAAGGTGGGTTTTTTGCCCGCACGGCGCTGATCTTCGTAGTCTTTCATCAGCGCAAACGCAACACCCGATAAGAGCGCGATAGCCACCAAGTTGATCACCGCCATCATGCCCATCGACAAGTCCGCAAAGCTCCAAATCAGTGGTAGATCCATCACCGCGCCGATTAATACCATCGCGAGCACGGCGATACGGTAGAGTAAAATGGCTTTCCGGCACTTGAATATATACTCGATGTTTGACTCACCATAAGAATAGTTGGCAATGATCGAGGTAAAGGCAAACAGCAGAATCGCAATGGCAATAAAGGCCGCGCCCCAGTCACCCACTTGGCTAACTAATGCTTCTTGGGTAAGCGCAATACCCGTAAGGCCGCTATTTGGCTCAAGCATACCGGAGATCAAGATGATCGATGCCGTCGCGGTACAGATAACGATGGTGTCGACAAAAACCCCCAGCATCTGCACATAGCCTTGCGCCGCTGGGTGATTGGGTTTAGTGGTTGCGGTAGCGGCCGCATTCGGTGCCGAACCCATACCTGCTTCGTTGGAGAACAAACCACGCTTGATACCGTGCATCATCGCTTGCGCGATCGCATAACCCATTGCACCACCAGCCGCTTGTTCAAGCCCGAGCGCGCTCTTAACAATGGTTGAGATTACCGCAGGCAGTTGTTCGATATTCATACCGACCACGATAAGCGCGACCAGCAAATACGCCAGTGCCATGAACGGCACGATCAGCTCGGCCACACGCGCAACCGAACGCATACCGCCAAAAATCACAGGCGCGGTCACTAAGGCAAGGCCGATGCCAACCGCTAAGGCATCAAAGCCAAACGCGGTATTCATTGCTGCGGCAATCGAGTTGGACTGGACACCGTTAAACGCCAAACCAAAGGCGATAATCAGACAGATAGCAAACGCAATGCCTAACCAGCGCTGACCTAAGCCTTTTTCGATATAGTAAGCAGGGCCACCGCGAAAGGTCTTGTCGTTGTGATTCACTTTGTACGCTTGCGCCAAAGTAGATTCGACAAAGCTAGTTGCCATACCGACCAATGCCGTCAGCCACATCCAGAATATCGCACCAGGGCCACCCAGATAGAGCGCCACGGCCACACCGGCCATGTTTCCGGTACCGACGCGCGCCGCCAAACTGGTACTAAAGGCTTGGAAAGAAGAGATACCACCTGACGCGCCATCGCGGCTGTTGGCCATCAGTTTGAACATGTGGCCAAAGTTACGGAATTGAATAAAGCCAGATCGCACGGTGAAGTACAAACCTAAGCCAATCAAAAGATAAATGAGTACGCTGCCCCAAAGGAGGCCGTTACCTGTATCGACTATGGACACAAATAGATTTTTAAGTTGTTCCATCATTAAACTCTGTTTTGTCTGTTGGGAGACGCCTTGCTCTTTCGCGACGAGAACTTATTGTTCATGGTGAGAGAGCGAGGGTCGACAACCACTGTCCATGTGAGATCTCTGCCGTCCATGCAGGTGAGCAACGAAACGCGCAGTAGCACCAAAATGTCTGGCTGCTATGACGCGTGATGTTGGATCTGCAACAGCATTTTGAATCCATGCTCGGCTGTTGCCAGAGTGCACCGTTAACCGCGATATTGATGTCTTAGCACAGCAATACACTAGGTGGAGCACGCCGGATAATACCGACATTTATGAGACAAAACACTAGATGTTTGTTGATCTGTTGGTTTTTTGAGCGGTGCTAGGTGTCAATAACAGTCCTAAAAATTGTAATCAAAATGTAATGGAATTGACGCTAATTACTTGATGTTAAAGCAGTCATCTCAACGCCTTCGCATATTATCCGGTATTTTTTGACTCAATATTGGTTGCATGCGCGCTGAACGAAATGTGATCAATGCCTCATATTTTCTCTGCGCGCTCTTACTGATTCCCCAGCTACACTGCTCGAACGGATAGATAAAGATGACTTATTCACTGGATGACGCAGCTTTTTTAGTCAGCAAATCATGCTTAACCATATCGATCGCGGAGAGCGCTGTGTCGGTATCAATCGCATGGCTTTCAAGCAAGTAAATAAGATCGACCGCGAGCTTGACGTCGTCGGGCGCCTCTTCGAGTGCTGTTGACGAGGAAGAATGTGAGTCGGTCATGATGCCTCCAGGCTGGCGGAAAAGTCGGGAAAGTGAGTGATAGCGGCTTGGATGAGTTGTTCGTGCAGTGGGATCAGCTGCTCATGGGTGTCATGATAACCTCCTCCAATGACAGCAGCGACCGGTATCTGGTGGGCGGCACACCGTGATAACACGCCTGCATCGCGTTGAAAAATCCCCTCAGTGGTAAGCGACAAATACCCCAACGCATCGTCTGTATGCACGTCGACCCCCGCATCATAGATCACCATGTCGGGGCGATGCTGAGCTAGTGCAAGGTCGAGTAAAGGTAAAAAGGCATCAAGGTAGTCGCTATCCTGGGTGCCAATCGGGAGGGGTAAATCAAGCGTTGATGCTGGTTTCCGCGAGGGAAAATTTTTCTCACAGTGGACGGAAAAGGTCACAATATCTGGATGTGAGGAGGCCAGTGCGGCCGTGCCGTCACCGTGGTGAACATCGCAATCGACGATCATCACCGTTTCTATACCTGGCTGTGTGAGAGCATGACGCGCGGCAATCATTAGATCGTTAAATAAGCAAAAGCCACTGCCAAAATCATAGTGGGCGTGATGATAGCCGCCAGTAAGGTGAATCGCCAGACCCGTGCGCAATGCCTGATCTACCGTTAAGGTGGTGCCGCCCAGAGAGGTTAAACTGCGCTTTATGAGCGACTCACTCCAAGGAAACCCAATACGACGCATTTTTACCAAAGGCAAGCTGCCTTCGAGTAATTGGCTTACATAGGCGGGGTCATGGACCGCATCAATGATCTCTCTTTGCGCGGTGGTGGGCTGACAAAACGCAACCGGTAATGCAAGTGCTTGCAAGCGCTCAAAGAGCAGACGGTACTTTTGCAGAGGATAACGGTGACCCTCGGGAAGCGGGAAATCAGAGTAAATGGGATGGTATATCAGTGGTAGCACATTCGCTCCTTACGTTATCGCTTTTCCCGGTAAGTAATGGTGGTTTCAATACGCTCTCGGGCTTTGGTGCATCGTGCTAGACGCTGCTCGAGCGCGAGAACCTGTTTTTGGTATTGTTGTCGCACAGCCGGACTGGAAGCCATCTCAACACTGGCGTTGGCATCACGGAGTTTGTCGGCGAGACGCCTTTCCCAGTCTTGGTGTTTGGCCAAGTCTTGATAAAGTTCACCGATTGACTTTCGCCGTGGCCCACGCCGCGCTTGTTCTTGCTTACGTAAAGGTTGGGTGGCAAGCTCACGTTGCAGTGCAGTGATTTGCGCCAACAAGGTTTCGCAAATATGGGTCGCGCGCGCATCCGTTAGCACGCCTTGTTGATGGTCGCGGCGCATCACCGCCAATAAGCCTTGCGCTTCATTAACACAAGGCGTTAACAGCTTGCCTTTGCAGTGAAAAAGTGGCGTGGCAAATAAAGGGGCTTTGGCTTCGCCGCGACGCCGATCGACCTCTGCCGCTTGAACAGCGAGTTGGTCTAAATGTTGAGCCATGGCATCGATTTGCGCTTTCATGGTGTTGTTCTCTTTTATTGAGGGCTAAAACCACGCATCAACGGCAAGTTTGCCCGCTAGAATAACCACCGCAGTGATAAAAATGGGGCGAATAAAACGGCTACCAAAGCGGATAGCCGAATGTGCGCCAATAAAGGCACCCAGCATAAGACACGCGCCCATGGTTAAGCCCAGTGCCCAGCTCACATGGCCTAATAGTGCGAACGCCACCAGTGAGGTGAAGTTGCTGGTAAAGTTCATCGCTTTTGCCAACCCAGAGGATAGCAATATATTCATCCGATAGAGCGACATGGTGGAAACCGTCCAAAACGCGCCGGTTCCCGGGCCGGCTACCCCGTCGTAAAAGCCAAGTGATAAACCTTGACTCCATTGTTTTATTGGCAACTTCGGGCAACGTGCGGGTAACTGGTTGTTATCACCCTTTGGGTGTGGGTGCCAAATGGTATACACCGCGGCCACCAATACCACGATTGGTATGGCTTTTTCGAGCCACTCGGTGCTTAACACGTCCACCAGCAGGGTGCCGGCCGTGGCGCCAATTAAAGTGCCCCAAAAAGCATGTTGCCAAAACGAGGGAGAAAATAGGCGCTTTTTATAATAAGTGAAGGCAGCGGTGCTTGAGGCAAAGGTCGCGGCCAGCTTATTGGTGCCTAACGCAACATGCGGCGGCAGGCCTAGCGATAACAGGGCAGGCACCGTGAGCATACCGCCGCCGCCAGCCACCGCATCAATAAATCCAGCGACAAACGCAGTCAGCCCCAGAATAACTAAAGTAGAGAGGTCAATCAGTTCCAGCATGTTAACTCATCAGTTTAAGATTCGATCACGCGCTTAAAGGGCGGCAGCGAGTCGAGTAAAGATTGGCCATATCTGCGGGTGATAATGCGCCGGTCAAGGAGCACTACTTTACCAGAGTCCTCTTCTTTGCGCAGTAGTCGCCCCACGGATTGCACCAGCTTTTTACTGGCTTCTGGCACGGCAATTTGTAAAAACGGATTGCCACCACAGCGCTCGATATATTCAGCGTGTGCTTCTTCAACCGGCGACGTCGGCACGGCAAAGGGGATTTTAGTAATAATAAGGTTGGTCAATAAGTTACCCGGTAAATCTAAACCTTCGGAAAAGCTGCCGGTGCCAAAAATGATGCTGGTTTTATCATTATTAACGGCTTGTTGATGCGCTTTGAGTAACGCGGTACGCGACTGGTTTCCTTGGCAAAGCAGCTGCCAGCCCCGTTGCTTACAGGTACGTTCAATCGCTTGTGTCACTTGCTTCATCTGCCAATAGGAGGCAAAGAGCACCAAAGAGGCACGTTCGCCTTCTAGGTGCTCAAGTATTTTATCGTTTAATGCCTCTGTAAAGGCACTGGCTTGCGGCTCACAAGGCATCGTCGGGATCACCAAGCGCGCTTTATTGGCGTAATCAAAGGGTGAGGGTAAGGCTAAATAACGCGAGCCGTCGGTTTCGCTCAAACCAACCTGACGGCAGAAATAGCTAAACCGATTTAGAGCACGCAAAGTAGCGGAAAAAAGGCCCACTCCAGCGGCGCGAGACCAGAGCATTTGATCTAGGCGCCAACCGACTTCTAAGGGAGAGACATGCACCCAAAGATCGCCTTCGCGCTCGCGACACGCTTGCACCCAACGTGCCAAGGGGGCGCCTTTCTCCGAATTAGGTTGAGCCATCAAGGTCCACACCTTTTCTAGGTTTTCTAACCGTTGCAGGAAAAACGCGGTTTCCGCGAGCGCCGGATCGGCGAGTTTTGCCGAAATGTCATTTTCTTTCAGACGCTCATTGATCAAATCATGAATTTTTCCCAATGCTTGATGGGCTTTTTTGCTCGCCGTTTTAAGCTGCTCACTGGGTGCAATCAGGGCTTCGGGCAGTTCACCGTCGGCAAAGCGATAACAACCGTCGTCGTTGAGCGACAGTTGGCTGAGCATGTTTTTTGCTTCGCGCAACCCTGGGATCAGGGTTTGAATCGCGTCTAGCAAGCTGTCCACAAACCGATGTGCACGCTTGATATCCGCGGTGTTCCCCAACTTAGTCGTCGCTTGATTGAGCTTTTCCAGCCAGCTGACCACACCCAACAGGCTGGCACTGGCGGCCGAAAAGTCTCGCGCCACCGTGGGCAAGTGGTGCGCCTCATCAATCATATACAGGCATTGTTCTGGTTCGGGCAAGATCACGCCGCCGCCGAGCTCTAAATCGGCCAGCAGTAGGCTATGATTCACCACCACCACATCCGCTTTATCCATCGCTTCGCGTGCTCTAGCAAACGGGCAACCACGGTGGGCGGGTAAACCTGCATGGCAAGTGTGTTTATCAGAGGCGATGGCTTGCCAAAGATGATCAGCAATGGGCTTTGGCCAGCTGTCTCTGTCACCATCCCACTTGCCCCGACTCAGCGCTTCGTAAAGATCATTCAGCAACAATTGTTCGCTACGCTTGGGTTTTTGGGTAAATAGCGCGCCTTGAATGCTCTCGGTATCTGCCACTGCACTTAGCTTATGTGCACAGCAATAGCGTTGGCGCCCCTTGGCCAAGATAAAATCAAACGGCTTGGGACAGATGCGATGAAAAAACGGGATATCTTTATTGGCAAGCTGCTCTTGCAACGCTACGGTCGCGGTGGAAATGACCACTTTTTTATTGTTGTTGAGTGCAAATGGGATCGCACCCATCAGATAGGCCATCGACTTACCGACCCCAGTGCCTGCTTCTGCCACTAATAATCGGCGTTTCGGCTCGTAATCACCGGCCAGAGTTTTCGCGAGCTCTGCCACTAAATAGTTTTGGGCTTTACGGGGAATAAAGTGGGGAAGTTGATCTTGTAGCGTTTGGTAGCACGCGCGAATGTCTGATTTTACGGCAGGGCTGAGCATCAACAGGTCCGAGTTGCAAAGGTTGGCGGCCAGTATAACACGAGGCAAAAACGTGAAAACGATCGCGAACTGCAAGATTTCCTTACAGATATGAGATCTTAGTCACGAATTTAATTTGAACCATTCTTCGCTATCTTGCTGATCTGCCGTTTTATTAACAAAACGCCTGATTTAAGCGATTGATTAGTTTTTTATTCTGAAAGATGATTTTTTTATTGGTGTTTTTGGTGGTTTATATTGCCTTTGTTTGTTGTTTATTTTCATCAAAAGGCGAATTATGAGTCAGATAAACTGTGATCTCAGTTCATAAAACATTGCTATGTTTTTGTTTTTAAGTGGTTTTTGTCTAGGTTGTAATGCGCTTCCGGCGAGTTGACAGAACCACAAATGTTCTGCACGATTAGCCACGAAGTTTCAGTGAACTGGCATTTTGTGCTTCGCAGCGTTTTTGCTGCCGGTAATAGAGTGACAGTCACCATAAAACAGAGTTCCAAGAAGGAACTCATAATGACTAAATAGAAAAGGCAGTGGATTAACCATGAAAAAGACTATTCTAGCAATGGCAGTGCCAGCTCTGCTGGCTGCTGGCTCAGCATCAGCAAGCATCAACCTGTATGACGCAGAAGGCGTTAAAGTCGATTTGTCTGGTGCAGCTGAAGTTCAGTACATGCAAGAAATTGGTAATGACAAAGACGGTATGTGGCGCCTAGACGATGGCGATATCGCTGTTAACACCGAAGTCGCAATCTCGCCAAAAATGAGTGCGCTAGCGGGTATGTCGTTTGAGTTTGAAGACGAGTCTACTGATGCTGGTTCAAATAGTGGCGTAGAAAACAAAGAGCTGTTCGTTGGTTTTAAAGGTGACACTTTCGGCCAAGTTACTTTCGGTCGTCAATATCTCCTAAGTGATGATATTGGTATCACCAAAGATTATGAGCTTTCAATTTCATCTTTTGACGGCACTGAAGCAACTCACGGTGCGCAAGTGGCTAAGTACGTCTACGACAACGGCACAGTGTATGGCGGTATTTCTACGCGTCAAGACAGCGATGGCAATGATGATGGAAGCGCAGAACTGTCTATCATCGATGCGCGTTTAGGCTACCGTGTAGCTGACTTCGATATGCGTGGCTATTACTACAAAGCTGATGACGTTGGTGCAGATAAACCAGCTTCAAGCACAGATGTAACAGCGTATCAGTTTGAAGTTGAGTATGCAGGTATTGAAAATGTAGGCTTGGCAGCTTCTTATGGTAATGGCGAAGCTGAAAGAGTTGTAGGTGGTGCGGAAGTCGCTGATACTGATTATTTCTCTTTGGCTGCTGATTACACCATGGGCAATACTACCTTCGCTGCAGGCTGGGACCGCCAAGATCCAAAAGAGGGTGATAATGTCAACGGTTATTACGCTAACGTGACATATGCTCTGCACAGCAACGCTAAAGTATACGCAGAAATCGGCGATACTAACGCAGACAATTCAGACCTAGGCTACGTAGCAGGTATGGAAGTTAAGTTCTAATTGAGCTTACACCATCCTTGCTAAATGTAGCATTGGTTACAAAAGCCGCCTTAGGGCGGCTTTTTTATTATCACGGTTTGGAGTAGAGATGAAAAAAGTAGTAGGTATGGGCTTGGTGCTAAGCACTCTCATAGCATCGAGTGTGGTTAATGCGGCAGAAATTACTTCAGCACGTAACATTGAGTTTGCGGTGGTTGATGGCAAGGAAATTAGTTTTGAAAACTGGGCGCCGCAGCAGACGATTGAGCTAGATAACGGTACCCACCAATTAGTGATGCGCTTTGACGGCGAAGTGAAACGCGGCAGTAAAGAGGTGATCTTTACCTCCCGCCCGTATCTGTTTGAGCTTGAGGTCGATGGCCGCAATGCCACCATCAATATTGACTCGAAATTGCGGGTAAAAAGCCAAGCGACCAGCTATTTTGACGGCAACCCGCAATGGCAAGCCGAGTTCGATAACGGTGACGTGATGCCGTTAGATGCCGTCGAGTTAAAAGGTGATGGCTTTGCTGCCTATGCCGATATGGAAGCGCTGGTGGCGGAGTATAACCGTGCCAACGGGATTATTATCGACAAAGGTGAAAGCAAGAACCTCAACGATGTATTGGTCGAGGTGGACGATCAAGGTCAAGCTTCAATTAAGGGTGATGCACTCTCTCAGTTGAAGCTTTGGTATACCAAAGCCAGTGACCAAGAGCGTAAGTCGTTCCGTCGTTGGATTATTGACCAAGATTAAGCGCCTAGTGTGATGGATGGCCACTAGTTCCACGCGCTTGACAGCTTTAAACAGTCAATAAAAAACGCGCCCAGCTGATGCGGGGCGCGTTCCGTTTAAGCCACGATGAGACAAGCGAAAGTCAGCCTCGCGATCACACGGTTTTACGTTCTCCCGCTGTGGCTTGGCGAGTGGCTGGATCGTGATGATAATAATTCGACGCACGGCACTGCGGGCAGCGCTGCTCGGCAGCGTCTTTCATTAAATCATCCAGTGGAATGTCACTTTCACAATCGGCACACAAGCCATAAATCTCCAAATCCATGGCACATAAAGCCGCATCGACTTTTTCTAAACGTTCACCGAGACATCGGATGGCGCCAGGTACCCCTTGGCTTTCTTTAATCAGATCCGAAATGGTGAGGTTTTCGCAATGCTTGTCCCAGTCTTCACGCAATCGCGTGGTTAGTGTTGCTACTAGCTCAGTGCGTTCGCGGTTAAGTTCACGCCCCAGCTGAGCAAGGGTTGTTGTATCCATGGTCAGTTCGCTTGATTGGCTAAAATGACGTTTATCATGACGCAGTCACACAAGTTGTTACCCTGATGTAAATCAAGGATTCAGTTAAAACCTTACAAATCGTCCGTTTTTAGCGCTGTTGACCTGAGCTATAGTAGCCGCTCACTGTTGTTATGCTGTTGTGAGTGAAGTAACAAAATGGAACACGATTTTAAAGAGCCTTATAACGTTAAGTACTTCATCGGCTTTTTGCTGGTATTGCTAATCCCGACCTTACCTGCCAGTCTCACCTGGCTTGGCATTATTTTTGGCGGCTAATCACCGCCTTGTTCACTTACCGCACCGTATTCCTGATCCGCCATCCTGTACCTCCATCGTCTCTGCCACTACACTTAGCGTGAGTAAACAAGCGCAACCATCGCGAATCGAGAGGTAATAGAGACTATGCAGCAAGCACCGACAGCCGCATGGCGTTGGTTATGGAACGGATTAGGGTGGTTATGGGTCGCGCTGGGGGCGGCAGGCGCCTTTTTGCCGGTACTCCCGACCACGCCGTTTTTGCTGCTCGCCAGTGGTTGCTTTATGCGAGGCTCTCCTCGTATCGCTAACTGGCTCCATGCCCACCCCACGTTTGGACCGATATTGACCGATTGGTACCAAAAGCGCGCGATTAGTCGCAAAGTAAAACGACGCGCGACCGTCATGATAGTGGCAAGTTTCAGTTTCTCCATTTATATCGTCGGGGCGATGTGGCTGAAAGCGTTACTGATTACCTGCCTAATTGTGCTCTTATGCTGGTTTCTCCGCCTACCTGAAACGGAATCTGTTGCTGGCTCGGCCGAAAATTCATAACATGGCGGTTTGCGTTTTTTATCGGCGAGAATTGGCCATGAGCACCGACAGCTTGAATGTCATCAAACAAAGTATTCAAACCATCCCAGATTACCCCAAACCTGGCATCTTATTTCGCGATGTCACCAGCTTAATGGAAGACCCTGCTGCCTACCAAGCGACAATTGACGCCTTGGTGGCACAATATCGCGATCATGGATTTACCAAGGTGATTGGTACCGAGTCACGTGGCTTTTTATTCGGTGCGCCTCTGGCGCTTGCGCTAGGGCTCCCGTTTGTGCCAGTTCGCAAACCTGGCAAATTGCCACGCGCGGTGATCAGCGAAAACTACCAGCTGGAATACGGTGAAGATACCCTGGAAATCCATCGTGATGCGATTGGTGAGGGGGATAAAGTGCTGGTGATTGATGATCTACTGGCGACAGGCGGCACTATAGAAGCCACCGTGAAGTTGGTGCGCCGTTTAGGTGGCACCGTAGAACACGCTGGCTTTGTGATAAGCTTGCCGGATATCGGCGGGGAAGAAAAACTGGCCGCGCTTGGGATCAACGTTTATAGCTTGTGCGAATTTGCCGGTCATTAATGCCAGGCTATGTGCAGGGTCTCGCGTTAGCCATAAGCATACAGGAAGCGAATTGACATGAGCTACCAAGTTCTCGCACGTAAGTGGCGACCCCATAATTTTGAGTCTGTTGCTGGTCAAAGTCATGTGCTCACGGCCTTGGCCAATGCGTTGGATCATGACCGCTTGCACCACGCATACTTGTTTAGTGGTACTCGCGGTGTGGGTAAAACCACTATTGCGCGTATTTTTGCCAAAGGGCTTAATTGTGAGCAGGGCGTGTCGTCATCGCCATGTGGACAGTGCGCAACCTGCCGTGAGATCGACGAGGGCCGGTACGTTGACTTGCTGGAGATTGATGCCGCTTCTCGTACCAAGGTAGAAGACACGCGAGAGCTGCTCGATAACGTCCAGTACAAGCCTGCACGTGGCCGTTATAAGGTGTACCTGATTGATGAGGTACACATGCTGTCGCGCCACAGCTTTAATGCATTGTTAAAAACGTTAGAAGAGCCGCCCGAATACGTGAAGTTTTTGCTGGCGACCACGGATCCACAAAAGCTACCGGTCACCATTTTATCGCGTTGCTTGCAGTTTCATTTAAAGCATTTTGACGCCAGTCAGATCCAAACGCAGCTAGAGCATATTCTTGATCAAGAAGGTGTCGAGGCAGAGTCACGTGCGTTAATGCTATTGTCACGGGCGGCGGAAGGCAGTATGCGCGACGCCTTGAGCTTGACTGATCAGGCGATTGCGCTGGGAAATGGCCAAATTAGCACCCAAGCAGTGGCAGAGATGCTAGGGACACTGAGTACCGATAACGCACTCTTACTCCTTGAAGCCTTGGCGAACCATGATGCGGTCGAGTTGATGAACATGCTGACGCAGATTGCGCACGTCGGGGTGGAATGGGATGGCTTACTCAAAGAGTTAGCCAGTCAGCTTCACCATGTGGCGTTGGCTCAAGCACTGCCTCAGACGCATGATGACGACAGTGGTGAGCAAGCACGGATCCACGCCTTGGCCTCGCGACTTGCGCCACAAGATGTGCAGCTGTGTTACCAAATGGCACTGCAAGGACGGCAAGACCTGCCTTACGCCCCTGATGGGCGGGCGGGATTAGAAATGGTCTTGCTGCGTATGTTGGCGTTTCAGCCGGTCAAAACCGTGCCGTATGAACCGGCTACCATATCGGTGCCGACACATGATCCCGCTTCTGTGTCACAGCAGCCGACAAAAAAAGATCCTTCGCAAGCGCTGAATGCATTAAAAGCGCAGGTCTCATCGGCCAGTGTGGCGTCGCCAAACCAAGTGCCACCAAGCCATGCGCCTCAGCAGCCGATGGCAAAGACTGGCGCGGAGGAGCCCAGCATAGATGCGTCCGGCAGTGGGGCACGTGACGCGAGTGTCGTCGAGCAAAGCCAACCGGTGGTCGAAGACTCGGTGCCGGATGCAGCGTCCGCGAGTGAGCCATCTGCCTCTTCGCCTGCCTCTAGCCTTATCCAGGCGCGTAATCAGCTGCGTAGTCGTATGAAACGTCAAGCTGATAAAACGGGAGATGGGGTAAAAAAGACGGGACGGACACCGGCCAAGACTGATGCGTTATCTGTGCTCGATCGCGTAGCGACGGCGGCAGAGAGTGCATCGCCTGTGTCCGCCCCGGCGCATCAAACGGGCACTTCGAAGTCAGCCCCCCAGCAGACATCGCATGGAAGTAAGGTATCGTCAGAGCCTTATCAATGGCGTCCTACTCAGCCTGTGTCACAATCGCCTGAGGTCGTACCAACCCTGACCCCTAAGTCGATAAAGCAGGCGCTAGAGCATGAAAAAACGCCTGCCATGCGTGACAAACTGGTGGAGGAAACCAATGCGCAAGATCCTTGGTGTGCACTGGCAGACAGCTTGGACGTAGAGCGATTGGTCAAGCAAATGGCACTCAACGCGGCCATGTCCCAGCAAGGTGAGCAGGTACAGCTTATCTTACGCCCGGATCAATCGCACTTGAATACCGAAAAAGCCCAGCAGCAATTAACTCAGGCCTTGACGACGGCATTGGGTGCCCCCATAACCTTAGAGGTACAGCTCGGGGAATCGGGAATCACACCGTTAGAGCGGCGAGAGCAGCTCTATCAACAAAAATTAGCGCAGGCGACACACAGCCTGCATAATGATCCGAATGTCACTTTTATGCTTCAACGCTTTGCGGCGGAGTTAGAGGAAGACAGCATTCGACCAATTTAAGACACCTAACCAAGAGAGAGAATTATGTTTGGTAAAGGCGGCATGGGTAACATGATGAAGCAGGCGCAGCAAATGCAAGAGCGCATGCAGAAAGTACAAGAAGAAATTGCCAGCATGGAAGTGACAGGCGAAGCGGGCGCAGGCATGGTGAAAGTCACCATGACAGGCAGCCACAGCATCCGTCGTGTCGACATCGACGATAGCTTGATGGAAGATGATAAAGACATGCTGGAAGACTTGATCGCGGCCGCATTCAACGATGCTGCCCGTCGTGTTGAGGAGCAGCAAAAAGAGAAAATGGCGGACGTGACAGGCGGTATGCAGTTACCACCAGGCATGAAAATGCCATTTTAATCTATGCGCACCAGCCAGTTACTTGAACAACTGATGGACTCGCTGCGTTGTTTGCCCGGGGTGGGCCCTAAATCAGCGCAGCGGATGGCCTACCACCTATTGCAACGAAATCGCCAAGGTGGACTGGCTCTCGCGCAAGCACTGAGCACGGCAATGACAGACATTGGCCACTGCAGCCAATGTCGAACCTTTACCGAGCAAGACGTGTGTGCGATTTGCGATAACCCGAAACGCCAAGAAACCGGGTTGATCTGTGTGGTTGAAAGCCCGGCAGACATTTCGGCCGTCGAGGCGACTGGGCAGTACGCTGGGCGCTATTTTGTCTTGATGGGGCATCTGTCACCGCTTGATGGCATTGGTCCGGCAGACATTGGCCTTGATGTGCTAGAAAAGCGTTTGCAGCACGAACCGATTCAAGAGCTTATTTTGGCGACCAATCCAACGGTGGAAGGCGAGGCCACCGCGCAATACATCGCTGAGCTTTGCCAAGAACATCAAGTGGGTGCCAGCCGAATCGCACATGGCGTGCCCATGGGCGGCGAGCTTGAACTAGTCGACGGTACGACACTGTCTCATTCGATTATCGGTCGCCAGCAGTTGAAATATCGCTAGAAGCGCCTGCCGTGCTCAAGAGACTGCACCTACCGGTTGTGACATTGTCTTCCCCCGCGAGGGTCGGCAAGAGAATGTGGCAACACCAACCGTCAAAGCAGCGATGTCAATCACGCTACTGACTTGCAAAGCCTAGCCTCTGGTTAGGCTTTTCTTTTTCTATGGTTTATAGCCTCAGCCTGTGTGATATACCTCGAGTGTCGGCAACTTAACACTAACTGGCTTATATTTGACCACTTAGGCCTTGAAAGCGTGGTACCGGATCCCTATATCCAAGGAGACTGAGTAACGAATTCATTGAAACGTGGGCATCGAGTCCACGTCGCCATTAATCCTCATAGTGTTAGGTAGATTGACATGAGCGTGAAAACCCCAGAAAAACATCAGTTTGGTTCTGATACTTCCAAATTGCTGCAGTTGATGATCCACTCTCTCTACTCAAACAAAGAGATTTTCCTGCGAGAGCTGGTGTCAAACGCGTCAGATGCTGCTGACAAGCTGCGCTTTAAAGCATTGTCCGCGCCAGAGCTTTATGAAAGCGACGGTGACCTGCGCGTTCGTCTTTCCTTTGATAGTGATGCCGGTACGTTAACTGTCTCAGACAATGGTATTGGTATGAGCCGTGATGACGTCATCGCTAACCTCGGTACCATTGCCAAATCTGGCACAGAAGAGTTTCTTAAACAGCTTAACGAAGATCAAAGCAAAGACTCGAACCTGATTGGCCAATTCGGGGTCGGTTTTTACTCTGCCTTTATTGTCGCTGACAAGGTAACCGTGTGCACTCGCGCGGCGGGTCTTGCGGCCGACGAGGCAGTGCAGTGGGAGTCAACCGGTGAAGGTGAGTATACCCTAGAGCCTATCAGCAAAGCAGAGCGTGGCACTGAAATTACGCTGCATCTTAAAGACGACGAGAAAGAATTCCTCAATGATTGGCGTCTCCGTGAGGTGATCGGTAAATACTCCGACCATATCGGTATACCGGTAGAAATGTGGACGCAAGAGAAAGACGAGGAAGGTAACGAGACGGGCGAAGGTAAGTGGGAACAAGTCAACAAAGCGCAAGCGCTTTGGACCCGTGCTAAGTCAGATATCTCGGCAGACGAATACAAAGAGTTCTATAAACATGTGTCCCATGACTTCGCCGAACCGCTGACCTGGAGCCATAACCGCGTCGAAGGTAAAAACGACTACACCAGCTTGTTGTATATCCCGTCCAAAGCCCCATGGGATCTTTACAACCGCGAGCACAAACATGGACTGAAACTCTATGTACAACGCGTCTTTATCATGGATGATGCGTCACAGTTCATGCCAAGCTACTTGCGCTTTGTCCGTGGTTTGATTGACTCTAACGATTTACCACTTAACGTCTCGCGTGAAATTCTGCAAGACAACAAGATCACGCAGTCACTGCGTGGTGCATGTACCAAGCGTGTGTTGTCGATGCTAGAAAAACTGGCTAAAAACGATGCGGAGAAGTATCAGACGTTTTGGCGTGAATTTGGCTTGGTGATGAAAGAAGGGCCAGCGGAAGATTTCAGCAATAAAGAAAAAATTGCTGGCTTGCTGCGCTTTGCCTCAACGCATGAAGACAGCGCTGAGCAGACCGTCTCCTTGGCCGACTACGTGTCGCGCATGAAAGAAGAGCAAGACAAGATCTACTATATCACCGCGGATAGCTACAATGCGGCCAAGCACAGCCCGCACTTGGAGCAGTTTAAAGCCAAAGGCATCGAAGTTATCTTGATGTATGACCGCATCGATGAGTGGTTGATGAGCTACCTGACCGAGTTTGATGGTAAGTCGTTCCAGGCAATCACCAAGGCAGACCTCGATCTGAGCCAATTCGATGATGAAGAAGCAAAAGCAGAGCGTGAAGAAACCGAAAAAGCCTTTGCGTCTGTGATTGAGCGAGTAAAATCGCACCTAGGTGAGCGTGTTAAAGATGTGCGTACCACCTTTAAGCTCTCTGGCACACCGGCGGTGGTAGTGACCGATCAGTTTGAGATGGGCACGCAAATGGCGAAGCTTCTTGAGGCGGCTGGTCAGCAAGCGCCTGATGTGAAGTACATCTTTGAACTGAACCCAGAGCACGATCTGGTTAAGCGCATGGCGGATGAGAGCGATGAGCAAAAATTCGGTACCTGGGTAGAAATGCTGCTGGGTCAAGCGATGCTGGCAGAGAAAGGCAGCATGGACGATCCGTCAGACTTCTTGGCCTCGGTCAACCAGCTTCTGACTAAGGTATAATCGACAGGCGATTGTCGAGACCACATACTGAATGACTATCGAACAAGCCCGGCCGGATTGCCGGGCTTGATAGCGTTTAGTTAAGCGTGTATGTTTCGTGTCTTTGCGAATATAGACGCAGTTTAACGAAACCTAAATAATCATAAAGGGGATCACTATGCGCATCATTCTGTTGGGTGCACCGGGCGCGGGTAAAGGGACGCAAGCGCAGTTCATCATGGAAAAATACGGGATTCCGCAGATTTCTACGGGTGACATGCTGCGCGCCGCGATTAAAGCGGGCACTGAGCTTGGTTTAAAAGCCAAAGCGGTTATTGATGCTGGCGAATTGGTGTCTGATGACATCATTCTTGGCTTGGTTAAAGAGCGTATCTCGCAAGATGATTGTGCCAACGGCTTCTTGCTAGATGGGTTCCCACGCACCATTCCTCAAGCTGATGGACTGAAAGAGATCGGTGTTGCGATCGATTACGTACTCGAATTCGACGTTCCGGATGACGTAATTGTTGAGCGTATGAGTGGTCGCCGTGCTCACCTTGCTTCAGGCCGTACTTATCACGTTGTTTACAACCCACCGAAAGTGGAAGGAAAAGACGACGTGACTGGCGAGGAGCTAGTGGTACGTGATGACGATAAAGAAGAGACAGTGCGCGCACGGTTGAATGTGTATCATAACCAAACCGCACCTCTGATTGCTTACTACAAAAAAGAAGCGGATGCTGGCAACACCCAGTTTGTGACCTTCGATGGTACACAAGCCGTGGAGCAGGTGAGCGTAGAGATCCAAAAGGTACTCGGCTAAACCGGCTCAAGGTGTCGCGCGTTTACGTGCTGACACAGGTTGTCATCGGTATTGCTAATAGTAGAAACCGGAGCTGACGATTAGTCGCTCCGGTTTTTTTGTGGCAAGCTACGCGTCATTCTCCAAACAATTTAATCAGATACGTTAAATTGGAAAGGTACAACAAAAATACTGGGCTCGTGGCCGAGCCAAAGCCAAGGACAACAAACATGACCGAAAAGCATAACCAAGTTGGCGTACTTCTGGTCAACCTGGGAACCCCAGATGCGCCTACTTCTTCTTCTGTAAAGCGCTTTTTATCTGAATTTCTGCATGATCATCGGGTGGTCGATTTAACGCGTTGGTTGTGGTGCCCACTGCTGCATGGTGTGATTCTGCCAGTACGTTCTCCCAAGGTGGCGAAGCTCTATCAAAGTGTTTGGATGGACGAGGGCTCACCGCTGATGGTATACGCCACACGCCAGCGTGATGCCTTAGCCAACAAGTCGGGATTACCCGTTGCCCTAGGCATGACCTATGGTTCCCCGTCGATTACGGATGGTATAGAGAAACTGCAGCAACAAGGCTGTGAAAAGGTCATGGTTTTGCCCTTGTATCCGCAATACTCTGCGACCACCACCGCCGCGGTATTTGATAAAGTTGCCAAATCCCTCAAAGGAGGCCCCTTGCTGCCTGAGCTTCGCTTTGTGCATCACTATCACGATCATCCAGCGTATCAATCCGCATTGGCAGACTCCGTGCAGCGACACTGGGATAAGCATGGCAAGGGCGATCTCTTACTGTGTTCATACCATGGGATCCCGCAACGCTTTGCCGATAACGGCGATCCGTACCCGCAACACTGTGAACAAACCACAGCATTGTTGCAGGCGGAACTCGGGCTCCCCGATCAGGCGATCATGATGAGCTACCAATCGCGTTTTGGGCGTGAAGAATGGCTTAAGCCTTACACGGATAAAACCTTGGAAGCGCTGCCCGCGAAAGGGATTAAAACCCTGGATATCATGACGCCAGCCTTTTCCTCTGACTGCTTGGAAACCTTGGAAGAAATTGCCGGTGAGTGTCGGGATATCTTTTTAGAAGCGGGTGGCGAAGCCTTCCGTTTTATCCCATGCTTAAACGATGATGAGGCGCATATTGAGTTAATGGCGACGCTGGTGGCAGAGCATACCCAAGGGTGGTAGACAGATAAAATTCGTTTCTCCAACGCTATGCAGGCGCAAATTCTGTGGTAGAATTCGCGCCTCCCTTCCATTAGCTAGTTACACGAACCATGAAATTTCCAGGACAACGTAAGTCTAAACACTACTTTCCGGTTCATGCCCGGGATCCTTTGCTTAACCCTGCCAGTGAGCGTGGCTTTAAACGTCCTCATGTGATTGGCATTGACCAAACCTTGGTGGATATAGAAGCAAAAGTGAGTGATGACTTCCTGGAGCGCTATGGTTTGAGCAAAGGCCACTCGTTAGTGATTGACGATGAACGGGCTGAAGCCTTGTATCAAGAGCTCAAAGACAATAACTTGGTGACGCATGAATTTGCGGGCGGCACCATTGGCAATACCTTGCACAACTACTCCGCTTTAGCGGACGACCAATCCATTCTGCTTGGCGTGATGAGTCAGGATATTCGCATTGGTAGCTACTCTTATCGCTATTTATGCAATACATCCAGCCGCATGGATCTCAACTATCTGCAACCTGTCCAAGGCCCGATTGGCCGTTGTTACGCGCTGATTGGCGATTGCGGTGAGCGTACCTTTGCTATTAACGAAGGCTTGATGAACCAGCTGCGTCCTGAGTCGATTCCGGAACATATCTTTGAGCACGCGTCAGCCTTGGTTTTGACAGCGTATTTGGTTCGCTGCAAAGACGGTGATCCGATGCCGGACGCGACCATGCGTGCCATCGAATATGCCAAAAAGCATAACGTACCCGTGGTGATGACGCTGGGTACCAAGTATGTGATTGAACAAAATCCACAATGGTGGCGTGATTTTCTGGCTGAACACGTCAGTGTGGTGGCGATGAACGAAGATGAGGGCGAAGCGCTCACGGGTGAAAGTGATCCTCTGCTCGCGGCCGACGCCGCCTTACAATGGGTGGATATGGTGCTTTGCACCGCCGGCCCGATTGGCTTGTACATGGCGGGTTATAGTGAAGATAAAGCCAAACGCGAAACCTCACTGCCTTTATTACCCGGCGCCATTCCCGAGTTCAATATGTATGAGTTTAGCCGCCCAATGATCAAAGCCGATTGCGAAAATCCGATTAAGATTTATTCGCACATTGCGCCATACATGGGTGGACCAGAACGGATCAAAAACACCAATGGTGCGGGTGACGGTGCCCTGTCTGCGTTGCTGCACGATATGTCAGCTAACCGCTATCACCGTGATAACGTGCCAAACTCAAGCAAACATCAGTACCCATTTTTGACTTACTCATCGTTTTCTCAGGTGTGTAAATACGCTAACCGTGTTAGCTATGAGGTGCTGGCGCAGCACTCTCCGCGTTTGTCTCGTGGCTTGCCGGAGCGCGAAGATAGCTTGGAAGAGGCTTACTGGGAACGTTAATCTCATTGCCCTAAACGATAAAAAACCGCCAATTGATGTTGGCGGTTTTTTATTACTGGTCGTGAGGGGCGGGCCTATTGATACGCTTTTTCGTGTACGTTGCGGACCGCACGACCTGATGGATCAGCTTGGTTTTTGAACGATTCATCCCATTCAATCGCTTTGGCACTGGAGCAGGCGATCGACGGGCCACCAGGAACACACTTCGCGGCATCTTCCAGAGGGAAGAGTTCGGCGAAAATCTCACGATACATATACGCTTCTTTGGTGGTCGGCGTATTGTATGGGAAACGGAACGCGGCGGTTGCTAACTGTTGATCGCTGACTTTTTCATCGGCAATGGCTTTTAAGGTGTCAATCCAGCCGTAACCGACGCCATCGCTAAACTGCTCTTTTTGACGCCATGCCACCGACTCTGGTAACAGATCCCCGAAGCACTCTCGAATAATGTGTTTTTCCATTTTGCCGTCACCGCACATTTTATCGTCTGGCTTGATTTGCATCGCCACTTCCAAAAACTCTTTATCCAAGAAGGGCACACGCGCTTCAACGCCCCAGGCGGCCATCGATTTGTTTGCGCGGGCACAATCAAACATGTTGAGCGCAAGCAGCTTGCGAACGGTTTCCTCGTGGAATTCTTGAGCGTTGGGCGCTTTGTGGAAATATAAGTAGCCGCCAAACACCTCATCGGCGCCTTCTCCTGAGAGCACCATTTTGATCCCCATCGCACGGATTTTACGTGACATCAGATACATAGGCGTTGATGCTCGGATAGTGGTCACATCATAGGTCTCGATGTGATACACCACGTCGCGGATGGCATCCAAGCCTTCTTGAATGCTGTAGGTAAACTCGTGGTGAACGGTGCCAAGGTGGTCAGCGACCTCTTTGGCGGCCTTCAAATCCGGCGCCCCTTCCAGGCCGATAGCAAACGAGTGCAAACGTGGCCACCATGCTTGGCTTTGGTCGTCATCCTCAATACGGTTGGCGGCATACTGCTTGGTCACTGCGGAAATCACCGATGAGTCCAACCCGCCGGACAGCAATACACCATAAGGCACATCCGTCATCAATTGGCGATGAACTGCTTTCTCTAGGGCTTCTTTGAGTGCCGCCTTATCCGTGGTGCTGTTTTTTACGCCATCGTATTCCATCCATGCGCGTTTGTAATAGCGGACCGGCTCACCTTGTTTACTCCATAAAAAGTGACCCGGAGGGAACTCACTAATGGTTTTACAAATAGGGGCTAGCGCCTTCATCTCAGACGCGACGTAATAGTTGCCGTGCTCATCGTGGCCATGATAAAGCGGGATAATGCCAATATGATCACGACCAATTAAATATGCATCTTGCTCCTCATCATACAAAATAAAGGCAAAGATACCGTTGAGGTAATCGAGTAACTCTGGGCCTTTCTCTTGATATAGGGCGAGAATAATTTCGCAGTCAGACTCGGTTTGAAACGGGTAGTCGGGGGCAAACTCAGCGCGGAGCTCTTTGTGATTGTAGATCTCACCGTTGACTGCGAGGGCTTGAGTTTGGTTTTGGTTATAAAGTGGCTGTGCCCCACTGTTAAGATCGACAATCGCAAGGCGCTCATGAACGAGAATCGCTTTTTCAGACGAATAAATCCCTGACCAGTCTGGGCCACGGTGACGCATGGTCTTCGACATTTTTAACGCGACTTCCCGCAATTGTTGCGAGTCGGTTTTAATGTCAAGCGCTCCAAAAATTGAACACATAATCTTCCTCTCTGTTTATGTTATGCGGTGTTTGTCGCCGTGTTATGCCGGCGATAAAGGGCGACTGGCGGCGACTTGTTAACCACACTTTGCCCTGTGGCAGAGAAAGACACAAGTAGATAAAACAAATTCGTTATCGAAACTTGCTTTATAGTGAATTAAATTTAATAAAATATAATTATATCGAATTAAATTTAAAAATGGTGCAGTTTTTATACAAAAACGCACAAGCATCGAGGCTTGTGCGTGAGTCGTGTCGCCATGGGGCGCTAGCTATCCGGGTGAGAGAAGCGGTCTCTTACGTGGCGCGCGAAGCCGCTGCCCGCCTCTTGGTAGATATTAAAGGCTTCATCCACGCCAAGTGCTTTAAGTTGATCAAGCTCGTCTTGGTACTTAGCAATGGCGGCAACCTTGCCATTAAATCCCGTTTGCCGAATTTGCTCGAGCGCCAGTGTATTGGCATGGCTATGAGGCATGGCGAGCAGAATGAGCGAGATATTGCCATCAGACACCGCCCGCGACCAAAAGTCGGGGTCGGTTGCATCGCCTAAAATGACACGTCGTCCTTCTTGCTGATGACGCGTCACCGAGTCTTCTCGTGTGTCAATCCCCACAATCGGTTGGTGGTGTGTTGTGGCAAGTTCGTCGTAGGCACCTGAGCCAATGCGTCCCATCCCGAGTACCAATATGTTGGCATCACCGAGATTGATTTGTTGATCACTGGGGTGAAGCTTGTCGGGGGCACGTTCAGGCAGCCAACGTGACGCCCACCCATACAGCTGGTTACTAAAGGTATTGAGGGGAGCGGAAAAGGCAAAACTGAGTGATACCGCAATGGCGATGGAAACCAGGATCGGGCCGGGCATCAGTCCTGTTTTATACGCCAAGCCACCCACTATAAGTCCAAACTCGCTGAAGTTGAATAAGGTGAGCGTGGTGAATAAGGCCGTACGAACGCGATATCGAAAGCCGCTGACGATCCAGTAGTAGAGTACGCCCTTGATGGGCAGTAATAACATCAAGATCAGTGCAAAACTAAAGCTCTGCCAGGTAGGCTGCTCGGATAAGCCAATGTTGAGGAAAAAGCAAACCAGAAACAGCTCTTTCATATTAAACAGTGATTTGGCCATTTCGGATGCACGTGGGTGACTGGCAAGCAGCATACCGAGAATAAGCGCGCCCAAGTCGGGCTTTATGCCGACGGCCTCAAACAGCCCCGCACCAGCTACAAGGGCCAGGAACACGGCATAAAGAACCAAGATTTCACCGTGACCTGCCTTGTCCAAAAGCTTACCCAATAGCGGTTTTAGCAGAGGTAAACCAAAGAGGAGGAGGGCGGACAGTTCGGGGGTTTTGCCCGATGTAGTGGTGAGGAAAATCACGGCAAAGATATCTTGCATGATCAGCATACCGATGGCCAAGGTGCCATAGGTGGCATTCAGCTCCCCTTTTTCTTGCAGCGCTTTGATGGCAAAGACGGTGCTAGAAAATGAAAGCGCGAAGCCAAGCAGCAGCATCTCAGATAGACTCATGCCTGACAGCATAGGAATGCTCAGTGCTTTAAGGCCCATTAGCGCGAGGGTAAAAAAGGCGGTTGTCAGGACATTATGGGCCGTGGCCCCAAACCAGATTTCTTTGGCAAGCAAGGTTTTGACATCAAGCTTTAAGCCGATAGTAAACAGCAGCAAGGTGACACCCAGATCGGCCAACTGCGTGATCACCGGTGTCGACTGGTAGCCCATGGCATGCAGGACAAAGCCCGCGATAAGAAAGCCAACCAATGGCGGGAGATGACAGCGCATTAATGCATAGCCACTGATAAATGCGGCGGAAATAAAAACCAGTTCCATATCTTGTACTTATTCTAAAGTTGAGTGAGACAAGGCGTTGTCGCTAACGTGGCTATAATGTACACGTTTTGTGGTCAGTATGTGAATGTAAAATCAGGAAGCGTGAGAACCGACAGCATAGTGACAGTGGCGGTGAAGCGCCGATCGACGAAAGCTTCCAGCCTTTTGCTGCATGGGTGACATAAACAGATTGACTTAAAAAAGGTGACTCAAGACAGGGTGCTGACTGAGTGATTAGAGGCGTGATGCAATAGGCGGGATGGAAAAAGAGGGGAGTGCTCGACTCCCAGTGAGTATGCCGGTGTATCAGCGAGGCTTTATGCGTACGCTCATCGCAGGTAGATAAAGCCTGACTGGTGTCAGCCAGGCAATTTCGGCTTTCTGACTAACGCCTTACTCTTCTAGCAACTCTTGTAGGAGCTCACCGTTAAGCATTGCGCGTTTAACCAAGGAAAACGCGGCCATTGTCGGCTGAGCCTCTAGGTCGGCGCTAACAATCGCCAGCTTTTCGTGGAAACTTGGCAATGATTGATTCTCGACACAGCGCTCAATGGCAGGGAAGACCACACTTTTTGCTGCAGTAATCTTGCCCGCAATGACCACCAGCTGTGGGTTAAATAGATTGACGGTCATCGCGATCGCTTTACCCAGATGATTACCGACTTTCACCAATACTTGGCGCGCCAACTCATCACCTTGTTCTGCGGCTTGGCAAATCGCTTCGATAGTCAGACTTTGATCATAACTGAGGCTACTGGGATGCCCTTGTGCAAGCAGCTGTTGCGCGTGTTCAATGATCGCTTCGTTCGACGCCACGGTTTCTAAGCAGCCAAAGTTGCCACACTGACACTTTTTACCCAGTGGATCGATCTGTACATGACCAAGTTCACCCACATTCCGGTTCTGGCCAAGAAAAATTTGCCCATTGACGATGATCCCCGCGCCAGTACCATGATGCACACTGACTAGCATAGAGTCGTAATAGTCTTGGCTCGCCCCAAAGTAGTGCTCCGCTAATGCTTGTCCGCGGATATCGTTGCCAACGAAAGCCTGCACACCAAATTCTTCGCGCAAGGTATCAGCAAGCGCAAGTTGTTTAATATTGATGTTGGGCATGTATTCGACCACCCCTGAATCAGGGTCAACCAGGCCAGGCATCACTACGGATATCGCAATCAGTTCTCGGAGTGCGTGTTGGTGCGTTTCCAAAAACTGACTAACGATATGAATCAAGCCTTGAACAAGCTCGTCTTGATCATGGTACTGGAAGGTTTCGCCGTGTTCAGCCAACGAGGCACCACTTAAGTCATACAAAGACAACTCAATAAAGTGACGACCCAGTCGTACCGCAAGGGTATGAAAGGGCGCACACTCGGTGGTGAGAGAAATGGCACGACGTCCGCCTGTCGACGCTTGTTGTGCCACTTCTTTAATCAGACCTCTTTCTAACAGTTGGCGGGTAATTTTGGTCACACTTGCCGGCGCCAATCGGCTTACATCGGCAATTTGTATGCGTGAAATAGGCCCTTGTTGATCAATTAATCGATAAACGGCAGCTCCGTTAAGTTGCTTTACAAGATCGACATTCCCGATTTTTCCGCCAGTCATAGGTGTCCTAGCTTTGTAGATATTGTCCGTTTACGATCGTCGCTTGAACGTTGATTGTTCGGTCGAAAATGGCAAGATTCGCAACTTTCCCCGGACGAATGCTGCCATAGTGTTGTTCGATACCGATTGCGCGAGCGGGATAGAGCGTAGCCATCCGCAAAGCTTCATCCAAGGCGATCCCTACATGCTCAACACTGTTATAAATCGCTTGATCCATCGTCAGAGCCGAGCCGCCAAGCGTGCCATTTTCATCAACACACTTACCGTCACGGTAATATACTTTCTTACCTACAAAAATAAAGTGATCCATGTCGGCTCCTGCTGGTGCAACCGCATCCGTAACCAACACTAATTTCTCACCTTTTACTTTATGTGCGAGACGAATGTTAGGGTATGAAACGTGAAAGCCGTCAGCAATCACGCCAGTGTAAACATCCGGTGTATCGTAGATAGCACCGACGACGCCTGGCTCACGGCCTGATATAGAGGTCATCGCGTTAAACAGGTGCGTGGCAAAGGAAATGCCATGGGTAAAGCCTTGCTTAGCTTGTGCGTAAGTGGCATTGGTATGGCCAGCAGAAACCACGATACCAGCTTGCTTAAGGGCTTGAATATGTGACGCAGGTGCCAATTCAGGCGCGAGGGTGACTTTAGCAATCACATCCGCATTGTCGCACAAGTAGTTGATCATCTGATCGTTGCTTGGACGAATATAGTCAGCACTGTGTATCCCCTTTTTTTCGATATTCAAATAAGGGCCTTCAAGGTGTAACCCCAGCGCCTGATGGGGGTGCTGTTGTTGGTACGTCCGCATGGCGCTGATGGCGGCTTGCATATCGGCATCAGAGCTAGTGATCAGAGTGGGGAGAAAATTGGTGCAACCTGACTTAAGGTTAGCCTGATGCATGGTCGCGATGGTGTCAGGCGTAATGGCATCATTAAACATCACCCCGCCACAGCCATTAAGCTGAAGGTCAATGAAGCCTGGGCTGACTAATGCACCGTTGAGCGCACGCGTGGCAATATTATTGGGTAGGGCGTCTTGTCGACAGACGGCGTCAATCAGGCCTTCTCGAATCACGATGGCATGATCATCCAACACCTCATGGCCGGTAAAAATCCGGCAGTGAGTTAACGCATACATGCTTCAATTCCTTATAAATGGTGTATATTTTGGGCTTCAAGCTCTTGAAAATACTTCACAGTTTTTACTTTTAGTTCTGCTGTTGAAGGCGCATCACACACAATCATCGCTTTTGGGTGCAGTTGTAGCGCTGATACTGTCCATAAGTGGTTCACTGAGCCTTCCACCGCGGCCTCAAGTGCCTGGGCTTTATTGTGTCCTGTCACCAAGATCATGACTTCTTCTGCATCTAATAAGGTGCCGACACCAATAGTGAGCGCATGCTTAGGTACTTGATTGATATCATTATCAAAAAAGCGAGAGTTTGCCACACGGGTATCCTCGGTCAAGGTTTTGATCCGTGTTCTTGAGGCTAATGATGACGCAGGTTCATTAAACGCAATATGACCATCGTTACCTACACCACCCATAAAGAGATGGATTTTGCCGTATGCCTTGATTTTTTCTTCATAGCGTTGGCACTCGACATCGACATCGGTCGCATTGCCATCAAGCAAGTTGATGTTTTTTTCCTGAATATCAATATGGTTAAAAAAGTTTTGGTACATAAAGGTACGATAGGCTTGTGGGTGATCAGCAGGGATCCCACAGTATTCGTCCATATTAAAGGTCACCACGTGCTTGAAGCTGACTTCACCTTGCTGGTGGAGTTTTATGAGTTGCTTATAGGTGTTGAGTGGCGTCCCCCCCGTGGGTAAGCCCAGAACAAAGGGGTTATCGGCAGTCGGCGAAAACGTGTTGATGGTATCAACGATATAGCGAGCCGACCATAGGCCGACTTGTTGGCTGGTTTGTAAAGGAATGAGTCGCATGGGTCACCTCGTTCTATCAATGCGCAGTTCGTGGCCATAGCATAACGGATATGCTTATTTATTTTCATCATAAAATAAGTTTTATGATCAGGCTAACAATTTTCTCTGTATATGGGGTGGTTTGGTGATGATTCTCACAAATAACGCGGGTTTAATTTGCGAGGCGAATTTATTGACATAAACTGCAATTGACTAACATTGCTTTACAAAAGAAGTGATTTAACAAAAGTCCTTGGGCAAGCGTCCAAGTTAGATGTCTAACCGCGTAGCGAGCGCTAGCGTGGTGGACACAGAAAAATATAAAGGGGGAACGACGGTGAATATTCTTGGTTATGCACAACGTATAGGTCGTGCGCTGATGGTACCGGTTGCGGTATTGCCAGCAGCTGCGATCTTAATGGGGGTCGGCTACTGGCTTGACCCAACTGGATGGGGTGGAAACAACGCCTTAGCTGCTTTCTTGATTAAATCAGGGGCAGCGATTATCGACAATATGTCAGTGTTATTTGCCATTGGTGTGGCGTATGGCATGTCAAAAGATAAAGATGGCGCCGCCGCTCTGGCAGGGTTTGTTGGCTTTATGGTTATCACTACACTGTGTGCGCCTGGTGCGGTGAGTCAAATTGGCTTGGTCGATATTTCAGTCGGCAACAATGAGCTTGCTTTTAGCAAAATCAACAACCAGTTTATCGGTATCTTGATCGGCGTGGTGTCCGCTGAGCTGTATAACCGCTACAGCGGGGTTGAATTGCCAAAAGCGTTGGCGTTCTTTAGCGGCAAGCGTTTGGTGCCGATCTTGGTCTCAGTGGTGGCGATCATCATCTCATTTGTATTGATGTTTGTCTGGCCTGTTCTTTTTGGTGGCTTGGTTCACTTTGGCGAAAGCATCACCAATCTGGGTGCGGCGGGTGCCGGTGTGTATGGCTTCTTTAACCGCCTACTTATCCCTGTTGGTCTGCACCACGCGCTTAACGCCGTGTTCTGGTTCGATACCGTCGGTATTAACGACTTGGGCCGCTTCTGGATGGGAGCACAAGGCCTTGAAACAGGCGAAGCGATTAAAGGGACTACAGGCATGTACATGGCAGGTTTCTTCCCCGTCATGATGTTTGGTCTTCCAGGTGCTGCACTTGCAATTTATCATACTGCGCGTCCTGAGAATAAAGCGCGTGTTGCGTCTATCATGATTGCCGCTGGCTTTGCGTCTTTCTTTACTGGGGTGACTGAGCCGCTCGAATTCTCATTCTTGTTTGTCGCACCTTTGTTGTTTGTGTTGCATGCGCTGTTAACGGGTATTTCACTGTTCATCGCCGCCACTTTCGACTGGACGGCAGGCTTCGGCTTCTCGGCAGGGTTAGTTGACTTGGTGTTGTCATCGAAAAACCCGGTGGCTAACCAGTGGTACATGCTACCTATTTTGGGCCTTGTGTTCTTTGCGCTCTACTACGTGTCATTCCGTGCCGCGATTTCAGCCTTGAACCTGAAAACGCCAGGCCGAGAAGATGACGCAGTAGAAAGTGCACCGGCGAGCGCCAATACGGGTGAAGCGAGCGATAATCGCGAACTGGCACGTAAGTACCTTAAAGCCCTTGGTGGTCATCAAAACCTCACATCAATTGATGCTTGTATTACCCGTCTGCGTCTGTCGGTTGCCGACCGCGAGGTGGTTGATGAAGCGAAATTGAAAGCGATTGGGGCGATGGGGGTCGTCAAGCTTGGCGAGAATAACTTGCAGGTCATTCTTGGCCCCCTAGCAGAAATCATTGCCGGTGAACTGAAACAAATCCCAGAAGATGAAGATTTGTCAAAAGTCGCGCTGCCTTAAATGGGGTACAGCACCACAATAATCTGAACAACGCGCCCAGCTAACAGCTGGGCGCTTTTTTAGGTGCGCTGTCACCATTTTCGAGCAAAAAAGTAACAAATAGGCCTGCACCGCGATGACAATGACAACAACGGGTTGAGTCGCAGCGCGGAATAGGAGATCATAGTGCCTATGTAGCTTTAAAATTCGCATTTTTGATACGAGGTAACCTTGATGAGTGATGCTGAAGCTCGTCCCACCAACTTTATTCGCCAAATCATTGATAAAGACTTGGCGGAAGGGAAACACACAGCGGTCGTGACACGTTTCCCGCCTGAGCCGAATGGCTATTTGCACATCGGCCATGCCAAATCAATTTGTTTGAACTTCGGGATCGCACAAGACTATCAGGGTGAATGTAACCTGCGTTTTGATGATACCAATCCAGAAAAAGAAAACGTGGAATACGTTGAATCTATCAAGCGTGACGTCCAATGGTTGGGCTTTGACTGGGCAGGAGAGGTGCGTTACTCCTCAAACTATTTTGACAAGCTTTATGGCTACGCGGTTGAGCTGATTGAAAAAGGGTTGGCATACGTTGAAGAGCTGACGCCCGACGAGATCAGAGAGTATCGTGGCACATTGACCGAGCCGGGCAAGCACAGCCCTTATCGTGAACGCTCGGTTGAAGAGAATTTGGCACTGTTTGAAAAAATGCGAGCGGGTGAGTTTGCCGAAGGTAAGGCCTGTTTGCGTGCTAAAATCGATATGGCGTCCCCCTTTATGGTGATGCGGGATCCGGTTTTATACCGTGTTCGTTTTGCGCATCATCATCAGACTGGCGACAAGTGGTGCATTTATCCAATGTACGACTTTACCCATTGCATTTCAGATGCACTGGAAGGGATCACGCATTCTCTATGTACCCTCGAATTTCAAGATAACCGACGCCTATACGATTGGGTATTGGAAAACATCACTATCGACTGTACGCCGCACCAATATGAGTTCAGCCGCTTGAATCTCGAGTATACCGTGATGTCTAAACGTAAGCTGAACCAACTGGTGGAGGAGCAGTTAGTGAACGGTTGGGATGACCCGCGTATGCTGACTATTTCAGGCTTGCGTCGTCGGGGTTACACGCCTGCCTCCATTCGTGAGTTTTGTCAGCGTATTGGTGTGACTAAGCAAGATAACACCATTGAAATGAGTGCGCTTGAATCTTGCGTGCGTGATGACTTAAACGAAAATGCACCACGCGCCATGGCGGTGCTCGATCCCATTAAGCTGGTGATTGAAAACAAAGCCGATGACGTGGAGTGGCTTGATGCACCCAACCATCCCAATCAGCCAGAGATGGGGACGCGCCAGGTGCCATTTTCGCGCGAGATCTGGATTGAGCGAGAAGACTTCCGTGAATCAGCCAACAAGAAGTACAAGCGACTGGTACTGGAGAAGGAAGTACGTTTGCGCAATGCCTACGTGGTAAAAGCGGAGCGTTGTGAAAAAGACGATGAGGGCAATATTACCACTGTATATTGCAGCTATGATCCAGACACCCTCGGTAAAGATCCTGCCGATGGGCGAAAAGTGAAAGGCGTGATCCATTGGGTTTCTGCGGCTGAGGCGTTACCCGCTGAATTCCGTTTGTATGACCGCTTATTTACGGTGCCAAATCCGGCCAGCGCAGACAACTTCGCGGAAACCATTAATCCTGAGTCGTTACAGGTACAGCATGGCTTTGTCGAGCCAAGCATGCAAAATGCGCCTGTCGAAAAGGGCTATCAGTTTGAGCGTACAGGCTATTTTTGTGTAGATAATAAAGATAGCCGTAAGGATGCGCTTGTCTTCAACCGGACGGTGAGCCTACGTGATACCTGGGCGAAGATAGAAGGTAAATAATAAAAAGCCGGCGTGATTATCACGCCGGCTTTTTTAAGACCCATATTACTGATTTAGTCAGCGTTGTGAATGGATGGATCGGCTTTGCAGTCACCTTCCTGACAGTGGCCATACAAATACAAACTATGATTTGTTAGTTGCACATTAAAGCGCGCGGCGATTTCTTTCTGACGCTCTTCAATCAAATCATCAGAAAATTCAATCACTTTACCGCAGTCAAGGCAGACCAGATGGTCATGATGATGCTGGGTCGCCAGTTCAAATACGGACTTGCCGCCTTCAAAGTGGTGACGCGTGACAATGCCTGCATCATCAAATTGGTTCAGTACGCGGTACACGGTCGCTAGGCCAATTTCTTCACCTAGATCGATTAATTTCTTATACAGGTCTTCGGCACTGATGTGCTGGCAATCTGGCTGTTGCAGCACTTCTAGGATCTTGAGCCGTGGAAGGGTGACTTTGAGCCCAGCTTGCTTCAACGCCTGGTTATTGTCTGACATGTGTATCTACCTGTTTTCTGCCTGAGTTAAGACAGTTGGATTAGCAAGGAAAATATCTTGTAAGCCTATCAAAATTGCACTGCTCTCGCTACTCTCGACATGCGTTCTTAGGGGGAAAATTGTTCATTTGTGGTTGCATCAATGTTTACGAGATGTGAATATTATCTGGTTAGACCAGATAAGGATGTCAACTTACATGTATCGCTTCTACAAACCACGTATTGTTAAGTGGGCACTTAACAGCTGGCCACCATTTTGGGGCGCAGGGATCCATATTGATGCCATTAGCAAGGATTTTAAACGTGTCAATATGCGCTTGAAACTCCGCTGGTGGAATAAAAATGCTAACCGTACCCAGTATGGCGGTAGCATCTTCTCCTTGACTGATCCTGTCTATGCGCTGATGTTAATGGGCATTCTCGGTCCTCAGTACCATGTGTGGGACAAGCAAGCTGATATCAATTTTATTAAGCCGGGAACCACGGACTTGTACGCAGATTTTGTGATCAGCGATGCGGTGTTAACCGATATCCAACAACAAGCAGGACGGGGCGATAAGGTGTTGCCAGAGTTCGTGGTACATGTGAAAGATGCAAATGGTGACGTGGTCGCGGAAGTAAAGCGCACCCTATACGTGAGGAAGAAACGTCAGTATCGAGATGCAGCCAGCAAACAAGCTGCGTGACCGACCCGTTTGCGTTGAATTAGACAAAAAACGCCAAGGTTGAGCATCCTTGGCGTTTGATAAGCAAAACTTAGTCTTCAAGCTCTGCTAAACACATTTCTTCATAAACTTGTTTTACCCACTTGCTTACACGCTCGTCGGTCAGTTCAGGTTGGCGATCTTCATCCACACACAAGCCGACAAAGTGGTTGTCATCAACCAACGCTTGCGACGCTTCAAATTCATACCCTTCAGTTGGCCAGTGACCAATGATGGTAGCGCCTTTCGCTTCAATGATATCGCGGACGGTGCCCATGGCATCACAGAAGTATTCTGCGTAATCTTCCTGGTCGCCACAGCCGAAAATAGCCACGAGTTTTGTTGAGAAGTCAATTTGCTCTAACTCTGGGAAAAAGTCATCCCAGTCGCACTGCGCTTCACCGTAATACCATGTCGGAATACCGATCAGCAGCAAATCGAAGTTATCAATATCTTCTTTGCTGCTTTTTGCGATATCCTGCACGTGAACCATTTGTTTGCCTAACTGCTTTTGAATGGTTTTTGCAATTGCTTCCGTGTTTCCCGTGTCACTACCAAAGAAGAGACCTACACTCGCCATATAAAAAACACCCGTTTTGTCAGTGGGTTGCTGTTTGCAACTAACTCGAATTAAAGAAAAAGCGTCGCTTTTTCAAACCTATATGATTAACCAGTGATTTCAGTGCTAGGGTTAGCCGATGCCGACCCCCTCCCAAACCAACTGAATCACACCTTTTACGATAAAGCCGACACAGCCTAGTGTGAGCACAAACCAGACGATCCGTCGGCCGAATACTGGCACATTGCCCTCACGTAGCACGTCTTTAATTGCCATGCCGATAAAAAAGAAAATCGCGGCGAAGACGAGATCTAGACCTATTTTCTCGAGCAATTGAAAGTGCTCGTAAAGCATGCGTGCCTCCATTGAGCACCGACTTATGCGGCGCAATATATCACAAGGGTCACTTAACTGTTAACGCTCGCTCGGCATTAAAAAACGTTCGATGACGTTGGCAACCACCGCTGGCTTTTCAGCATGTAGCCAGTGACCCGTGCCTGCCACCATATGTGCTTTTGAATGCGGAAACTGAGCGATAATGGCCTCGCGGTGGTCTGGCAGAATGTATTCAGAGTTCTGCCCTTTGACAAACAGAGTGGGGCCTGCATATTGGCCAAAATCTGTCCACCCCATGATGTCACGATAGCCGTGATAAAGATTATCAATATTGAAGCGCCAGGCGTAGTGACCGTGATCGGTTTTATAGAGTGATTTCAATAAAAATTGGATTACACCTGGATTTTCAATCGTTTCATTCATCATGGTTTGCGCTTGTTGGCGGCTTTCTAGTGTCACCCTTTGCGTCTGATGCAATGCCTTGAACACGTTGTCATGGCGGTTAACTTGATAATCGACTGGGGCAATATCCATCACCACCAGTTGTTCGACGCGCTCTGGGAAGCGCTGAGCGACGGCCATCGCCACTTTGCCACCCATTGAATGGCCAACGATAATGGCTGACTCAAGCTGTTGTGCATCCATCCACGCGACCACGGCATCGGACTGGCTTCGATAATTCGTGTCCTGTGTATGATAGGAGCGACCATGGTTAGGTAGATCAATTTGATAGACACAAAAATGCTCGGATAGTGTCTTGGCGAGCCCGCCTAAATTGTCGAGATCACCAAATAAACCGTGGATCAATACAAGCGGTGAGCCCTCACCGCGAGACTTTCCGTTTAATAACACGTTGCTTTTCTCTCAGATTACTGGCTTTAACGTAGAGTATACCTATCTATCTCTGTATAATCGCCCCGTTAAACGATAAACAGGACGCGATGAAAAACAATGAAGACGATAGAGGTTGACGACGATCTATACCGGTATATTGCCAGCCAAACTCAGCATATTGGCGAAAGCGCATCAGACATCCTGCGTCGCTTACTGCTGTCGGACTCGGCACCGCAGCCCACTCAGGCTGCGCCGACGACGCCCTCTCGTTCTAGCGGTATTGTTGTCAGTAAAGATGCTGGGCGCAGTGCGTCCGTCGATCGTGTCAAAGCGATGCGAACGTTATTGATTTCAGATGAGTTTGCGGCCCAAGAACGAGCGATTGGTCGTTTCATGCTGATCCTCACCACCTTATACCGTGTTGACCAACAAGGATTCGCAGATGGTATGGCGCTAAAAGGGCGTACCCGTCTGTATTTTGCCGATAATCCACAAACTTTATTAGAAAGCGGCAAAACCACCAAACCCAAGCAGATTCCAGACACACCTTTTTGGGTCATCACCAACACGAATACTGGCCGTAAGCGTCAGATGGTGGAGCAGCTTATGGAAAAAATGCAGTTCCCGAGTGATTTGACTGAGAAAGTTGTGAACGCGATTTAATCTATGCCACTCATGGGAGAAGAGAATTATGGCAGTGCATCCTCAAGCCGGACAGCGCGCGAACCCGCAAGATTTGTGTGATATTCCGGCGCTTGTGACGCGTTTTTTCCAGACTCAACCACGTCCAGGTCATCCGTCGCAACGTGTTGCGTTTGGGACGTCAGGCCACCGTGGAAGCGCGTTGAACACCACATTTAATCGCGACCATATTCTCGCGATTGCACAAGCAATTTGTGATGAGCGCAGCGCGCGCGGTATTTCTGGCCCTGTCTTTGTGGGAAAAGACACTCATGCGCTTTCCGAGCCCGCCTTCGGTGCCGTGGTTGAAGTATTAACGGCCAATCAGGTACAGGTTATTGCGCAAGCCGAGCAGGGCTATACGCCAACGCCGGGCATTTCTCAACAAATTCTGGCTTATAACCGTGATCATGCTGAGCAAGCGGATGGGATTGTGATCACCCCTTCACACAATCCGCCGCAAGATGGTGGCATCAAGTATAATCCACCTCATGGTGGCCCAGCAGAAGGCGCTATCACAAAATCGATTGAAGCACGCGCCAACGACTATATTGATGCTGGCTTAGAAGGCGTTCAACGATTGGCTATCGACGAAGCACGGGCAAGCGCTTACTACCAGGAGCAAGACTTAGTGACGCCTTATGTCGCAGGGCTGGAGCATGTCGTTGATATCAAGGCCATTCAGGCGGCAGGATTAAAACTTGCCGTCGACCCTTTGGGGGGAGCCGGGATCCGCTATTGGCAGCAAATTGCCGCGCATTATCAACTCGATATTACCCTGATTAATGATCATGTCGACCCAACCTTTGGCTTTATGCCTCGCGATGGTGATGGCGTGATTCGTATGGATTGCTCTTCAGCATACGCCATGGCTGGACTCCTAGCGTACAAGGACGATTATGATTTGGCATTTGGTAATGATCCAGATTTCGATCGCCATGGCATTGTGACTCCGGCTGGCTTGATGAACCCTAACCACTATTTAGCGGTGTGCATCGATTATTTATTCCGTCACCGTCCGCAGTGGTCAGCCGATTTAGGCGTGGGTAAGACCCTGGTGTCCAGTGCGATCATTGATAAGGTGGTTGGCGATCTCGCCCGTCCGCTGGTTGAAGTGCCCGTCGGCTTTAAATGGTTTGTGCCTGGCTTGAGTGAAGGAACGCTTGGCTTTGGCGGAGAAGAAAGTGCTGGCGCCTCATTCTTAACCTTTGATGGGCAGCCATGGTCAACGGATAAAGATGGTATCATTCTTTGCTTACTGGCGGCAGAAATTCTGGCGGTAACAGGACTTACACCGCAGGCGTACTATCAGAAACTCGCCGGCAAGCATGGCGATCCAGCCTATAACCGATTACAAGCGGTTGCCAATGCAGCGCAAAAGCAGGTGCTCACTCAGCTCAATCCCGATATGGTGACGGCAGAGGCCTTAGCCGGTGATCCCATTACCGCCAAACTGACGCATGCGCCGGGCAATGGCGCTGCTATTGGCGGTTTGAAAGTGGTCACAGAATTTGGTTGGTTCGCAGCGCGCCCCTCCGGGACAGAAGATATTTACAAAATCTACTGTGAAAGCTTTAAAGGCAATGATCACTTACGTCTCATCGAGCATGAAGCGCAACAAATTGTTGATCGTGTGTTCAATGAGCAAGGTGTTTAGCGAGCCGCTTCTGTGTTTCGCGGCGAGCAAAACGACGCGCACTGGCAAAGTGCGCGTTTTTTATTAGCGAGAGGGCTGTGGCGGCATATTGGCGGGCCAGTCATTTGGCACCACGAACCAAGGGGTGAGTGAGTCGTCTAATAAGTGACAGGTTCGAGTGAGCCCCTTAAGTGAAGCTCGCTCTAGCTTGGGTAGATCCGCAAAGGCGGGCAGTGATAGCCATTGATCGCGGGCTAGTACGGCAAATTCCCTGTCTGTTGGTAATGCATGTGGCCAACACCACCACCCACCAATGCTGTCATGATTGATGGGTGGCCAGTCTGGTAGGGGCTGCTCGCCATGATGATACTGGCGATACAACCTTCCTTGCACCATAAGACGCTTTTTACTCGGCTGCCAGTATGGGTATTGCTGGCAAAAGCTTGGGTGACTCGAAAGCGCCAATTGATGGTCAAGCATTCGCGCCACTTTGATATCGAGCGCATCCTTGGCATTGGGGCCTAACCAACGGTTTTCATACGCGAGGTAGAATTTTACCGCTACCTCCCAGTGCTCTAATTGACCCTGATAGTTGACTAAAAAGTCGATGGCACCTTGCGTCTTGCCGCCTTCATTAATCTGTATTTCCTCAGCTTCTAGTACCAAATGAGGGTGACAATCAATGAGCTGACTGAGCAACCATTGATAATAAAAGCCGATACGCTTTGGTCCCGTATAGGGCGTGGGAGATGGCAGTAATGGGGGTTGCCAAAGGTGATGAGGCACAACTGGGAAGCGCTTATCGTTGAGCAGTGAGAGCTGATTTTGTACCCAGCTAAAATCGGCGTTAATTTGGGCTTGGTTACTAAATAAGGGATAGGTGTCACTCATGATGTAAGTTTATTACCTTGTTAAGAGACTGTTAAAGCTAAAACGGTGGTTTCTGGGTAAAAAATCACCATTAATGTAGTAAAAAAACAAAACGGGTGGTACACTATGCTCATATTTGCAAACTGGTCAGATGAGTGAGGTTGATTATGTATACACCGTTCGATAAAACCCGTGTTGTGTTACGCCGCTGTGCGGTCGTGATCGCGGGCATCACTTGCCTGCCAACACTGATTGCGCCGCCAATGGCATCGCGTATATATAGCCATTTACACCAAGTCTGGCTTAAAGACAGTACCAAGCCTGTTTGGTTGGCTGAATCGGAAAAAGCCGGCGGGTTTTTCTAGTCCGTCACTGATGAGTGGCCATATAACCGCGGAACAAATTCGTGATATTCAGTCAGCGGTGAGACACGGTCTCACCGCTTTTTTTATGTTTGCTTGTCAGGTTACACTGTTGCCATTGTCTCGCAAGTGAATGTGAATGCTATGAATAATTTTGAACTGGAAGCATTGATCAACGCCGAACTAAAACCGGATAGCATTAAAGACTACAGCCCGAATGGTCTACAAGTGCAAGGGCGTGATGAGATAAAAACAATCGTCACCGGGGTGACGGCCTGCCAAGATTTGATTGACGCAGCGATTGAGCAGAACGCGGATGCCATCTTGGTGCACCATGGTTACTTCTGGCGCGGCGAACCACAGCAAATTCGCGGCATGAAGTACCAACGGATCAAGAAGTTGATTGAATACGGTATCAATCTTTACGGTTATCACTTACCGTTGGATATTCACCCGACGCTGGGTAACAACGCGCAACTTGCCAAGCGTTTAGGCATTGAACTGCTTGGGGGACTGGAGCCTGACAATCCTGTCTCGATTCCTGTTTATGGAAAGCTTTCAACCCCCATGACGTTGGCACAGTTTGAGCAACAAGTGGCCACGGTGCTTAACCGAGCGCCCCTTGTGATTGACGGTGGCCAACAAACGCGGATTGAAACCGTCGGTCTGTGTACCGGTGGCGCGCAAGATTTTATCGACTTGGCGGCTTCACAAGGGATGGATGCGTATCTGTCGGGTGAGATTTCTGAGCGCACGACCTTTTCGGCGCGCGAGCAGGGTGTGCATTACATCGCGGCAGGGCATCATGCGACCGAGCGTTATGGCGTGAAAGCGCTAGGGGAGTGGATTGCTCAGCAGCATGGTTTGAATGTGCACTTTATTGATATCGACAATCCAGCATGACGCCTAGGCATTGAGGCTAAGTGCGATAAAAGGTAGACGCAGCCATGTGATAAACTGCCGATGATAAACAAAAAGCCGCCTGTTGGCGGCTTTGTTGTATGACATTCGCGCCTTAACTGCGCTTATCCATTGGGGTAAATTCGCGCTGCGTATACCCGGTGTAAAGCTGACGCGGACGCCCAATTCGCTTGTGCGGGTCGGTATGCATCTCATTCCAGTGGGCAATCCAGCCTATGGTACGAGACATCGCGAAGATCACGGTAAACATCGATGTAGGGATCCCGATTGCTTTCAGGATAATGCCTGAATAGAAATCAACGTTCGGGTAGAGTTTCTTATCGATAAAGTAATCATCTGACAATGCGATGCGTTCCAGCTCCATCGCTACATCTAGTAGTGGATCCTGAATTTGCAACTCGTTAAGCACCTCATGGCAGGCTTCACGCATCACAGTTGCGCGTGGGTCATAGTTCTTGTAAACGCGATGACCAAAGCCCATCAGACGGAACGGATCGTCTTTGTCTTTCGCGCGAGCAATATACTCAGGAATGTTATCCACATGCCCAATTTGCTCAAACATGCGCAAGCACGCTTCGTTGGCACCACCGTGGGCCGGACCCCATAGCGAGGCGATCCCAGCCGCAATACAAGCAAATGGGTTAGCCCCTGAAGAGCCTGCCAGACGTACCGTTGACGTTGATGCGTTTTGTTCGTGATCGGCATGCAGGGTAAAGATCTTATCCATTGCGCGCGCGACCACTGGGTTGACTTCATATTCCTCGCACGGGGTGGCGAACATCATATGAAGGAAGTTTTCCGCGTAATCGAGGTCATTACGTGGGTAGATAAATGGCTGTCCGATTGAGTATTTGTAACACATCGCAGCCAGTGTCGGCATTTTTGACAACAGACGGAACGCCGTGATCTCACGGTGCTGGTCGTTATTGATGTCGAGAGAATCGTGATAGAACGCGGCCAGTGCACCTACAACCCCGACCATAACGGCCATTGGGTGAGCGTCACGGCGGAAGCCGTGGAAGAAGCTCGCAATTTGCTCATGCACCATGGTGTGGCGCACGATCATTGAGCGAAACTCATTATATTGCTTCGTTGTAGGGACTTCACCGTAGAGCAGGATATAACAGACTTCTAAATAATCAGCGTTATTGGCAAGTTGATCTATCGGGTAACCGCGGTGCAGCAATACGCCAGCGGCGCCATCGATGTAGGTGATCTGCGAGTCGCATGACCCCGTTGCGACAAAACCAGGATCAAAGGTGAAATAGCCTTCGTTTACCAGCTTGCGCACATCAATGACTTCTGGACCGACGGTGCCCTCGATAATCGGCAGTTCGATTGGTGCTTTCCCTTCAATGTGTAGGGTAGCTTTCTTCTCTGCCATAACAATCTCCTTTGTTATTTTATAATCCCATCCAGGATACGGACTCGACCGTTGTACCGATCGGCCCCAATGATGTCAATTTTTAACCTATCGATGTGTGCGTCAGTTAATAACTTATTTGCAATGCGCGTTAAATATCTGTTGTGAGATTACGGTCAATTTTGTACGTTTGTAATTGTCTGTTACGCCACGTATACTTTTCCGAGGTCTCTGGGCAAATCAGTATCCTAGAGCGTTTAGGGACTCAAACACCTTTCCTAAATGACGTGATCCATTCGCCAAGAATTGCAGTTATAAGCAATAAGGTACATGAAGCGCGTTACGCAGATGTTGCAGGTCTTACGCTTTGAGTACTGAGGTTCAGAGAGTGTAATAACTATAAATGCTCAATGGAGCTGAGTGGGCAATATCGTGAAAGAAAGAAAGTCAAGACCCGTAAACCTCGACCTCCAGACGATTCGTTTTCCGATAACAGCGATTGCGTCTATATTGCATCGAGTGGCAGGTGTCATCACCTTTGTCTCGATCGCCATCCTCCTATGGCTGCTTAGCCTGTCTCTCTCTTCTCCTGATGGATTTCAATCCGCTGCTGCCATTGTCGATAGCTTTTTCGTCAAATTGATCCTCTGGGGCATTTTGACGGCGCTGGCTTATCACATTGTCGGTGGGATCCGTCATTTGATCCAAGACATGGGTTATTTTGAAGAACTGGAGTCTGGCGTGCAAAGTGCGCAGGTTGCATTTGTTATCACTGGCGTGTTGTCTGTGTTGGCGGGGGTTTTAGTATGGTAACGAAAAACATCTCATCGGTCGGGCGCAATGGCGTGCACGACTATGTGCTGATTCGCGCCACTGCGATTCTCATCACACTTTACACACTTTATATGGTCGGTTTTGCCGTTTTTGGCCCTGAGATTACGTATGCCTCATGGACAGCGTTTTTCGGCCAGACCAGTACCAAAGTCTTTACCATGTTAGCCCTGGTCTCCGTGCTGATTCACGGCTGGATCGGAATGTGGCAAGTATTGACTGACTATATTAAGCCAGCCTTGCTGCGTGGCATGTTGCAACTTGGCGTTGTGGCCGTGCTACTGATCTACGTTTTTGCCGGTTTCTTTGTATTGTGGGGTGTGTAAGTGAGTATTCCAGTTCGCGAATTTGACGCAATTGTCATTGGCGCAGGCGGCGCAGGTATGCGCGCCGCACTGCAAATATCAGAGCAGGGCCTAACCTGTGCACTGTTATCTAAAGTGTTTCCAACCCGCTCTCACACCGTGTCGGCGCAGGGTGGTATTACGGTAGCACTGGGTAACTCCCACAAAGATAACTGGCAGTGGCACATGTACGACACGGTAAAAGGGTCAGACTACATTGGTGACCAAGACGCCATTGAGTACATGTGTAAGACGGGCCCGCAATCAGTGATTGAGCTAGAGAAGATGGGGTTACCTTTTTCTCGGTTTGAGAATGGGTCCATTTATCAGCGTCCGTTTGGTGGCCAGTCTAAAGAGTTTGGTGGCGAGCAAGCTGCACGCACCGCGGCGGCAGCTGACCGAACCGGGCACGCACTGCTGCACACCTTGTATCAGCAAAACATTAAAAACAAGACCACCATCTTCTCTGAATGGTATGCGCTTGATTTGGTGAAAAACCAAGACGGTGTGATTGTTGGTGCGACCGCCATGTGTATGGAAACGGGCGAGATTTGCTACTTTAAGTCCAAGGCAACGGTGCTGGCGACAGGGGGAGCAGGTCGTATCTATCAGTCAACCACCAATGCCCACATTAATACTGGTGATGGCGTAGGGATGGCGCTGCGCGCAGGCGTGCCCATGCAAGACATGGAAATGTGGCAATTCCACCCAACCGGCATTGCAGGCGCGGGTGTATTGGTGACAGAAGGTTGCCGCGGTGAAGGCGGTTACTTGCTCAATAAAGATGGCGAGCGTTTTATGGAACGTTATGCGCCTAATGTTAAAGATCTCGCAGGTCGTGACGTTGTGGCGCGCTCGATGATGATCGAAATTCGAGAAGGGCGTGGTTGTGATGGGCCATGGGGACCGCACCTGAAGCTCAAGCTGGATCACTTGGGTAAAGACGTGCTTGAGTCTCGTCTTCCTGGCATTCTCGACTTGTCTCGCACCTTTGCGCATGTTGATCCTATCAAAGAGCCGATTCCGGTAATCCCAACCTGTCATTACATGATGGGAGGTATTCCAACGCAGGTGTCTGGTCAAGCGATCAAACAAGACCCGCTCGGCAATGACATTGAAGTACAAGGTTTGTTTGCCTGTGGTGAGATTGCCAGCGTGTCTGTGCATGGTGCGAACCGCTTGGGCGGCAACTCACTGCTGGACTTGGTTGTCTTTGGCCGCGCGACCGGCCTTCATCTCGGGGAGACACTCGCCGCACAAGTAGAAGCGCGCGATGCGAGTGAGTCAGACATCGAGGCGTCCCTGGCGCGTGTTAATCGTTGGAATAGCACTCAACAGGGTGAAGATCCGGTTGAGATCCGCAAAGACTTGCAAGCTTGTATGCAAGAAAACTTCTCCGTGTTCCGAGAAGGCGAGGCCATGGAAAAAGGGCTGAAAGAGCTGAAGGAAATTCGTGAGCGACTCAAGTCGGCGCGTCTTGATGACACGTCAACCGAGTTCAACACCCAGCGCGTCGAATGTTTGGAGCTGGAGAATTTGATGGAAACCGCGTACTCAACAGCGGTGTCAGCCCATTATCGTACTGAAAGCCGTGGCGCACATGCGCGTTTCGATTATCAAGATCGCGATGATGAGAACTGGCTATGCCACTCCATCTATAACCCAGAAACCGAAGCTATGTCGAAGCGCGACGTCAATATGGCGCCAGTGCACCGTGAGGCTTTCCCACCGAAAGTCCGCAGTTACTAAGGGGGTCGAGAACGATGAATGTTAAGTTTTCTATCTATCGCTACAACCCAGATGTGGACAATGCGCCATACATGAAAGACTACACGCTGGATGTGCCTGAAGGGTCTGACATGATGCTGCTGGATGCGCTCATCCAGCTGAAAGAGCAAGATCCTACGTTGGCTTTCCGCCGCTCGTGCCGAGAAGGTGTCTGTGGCTCTGACGGCGTCAATATGAACGGTAAAAATGGCCTCGCGTGTATCACGCCGCTGTCGTCACTGATGGACAAGTCGGAAATCGTGATTCGCCCGCTACCTGGTCTACCGGTCGTGCGTGATCTCATCATTGATATGGGACAGTTCTATGAGAACTATGAGCGCGTCAAACCTTATCTGATGAACGATGAAACGCCACCGTCGCGAGAGAACTTGCAAGCGCCGGAAGATCGCGCTGAATTAGACGGTTTGTATGAGTGCATCATGTGTGCCTGTTGTAGTACCGCCTGCCCTTCATTTTGGTGGAACCCTGACAAGTTTGTCGGGCCAGCGGGCTTGCTTGCTGCGTACCGCTGGTTGGCGGATAGCCGTGATACAGCAACCGAAGAGCGGTTATCTGATCTAGACGACGCTTTTAGTGTCTTCCGTTGCCACGGGATCATGAACTGTGTCAGTGTATGTCCGAAGGGGCTGAACCCAACGAAGGCAATTGGGCATATCAAGTCTATGCTGATTCAGCGCGGCGTTTAAAACGCACAACCAATAACGTAGATAAAAAATGCCCCGTCCTTGGACGGGGCTTAATAACAGGTAACCCGGCCTCAGACCGGTGTTTGGATAAATAACTAGTGGTTAAGGGATAACAATGCAAAATGGCGTGATGAAGGCTTGGATAGAGTCTTCTCATTTGGCTGGCGCCAATGCAACGTACGTAGAAGATCTCTACGAAATGTACCTCAGTGACCCGGAGTTAGTTGATCAAGAATGGAGAGCGGTCTTCGACCAGCTACCAGTGGTGAGTGACACCGCGGTAGAACAACCCCACTCTCGTGTTCGTGATTACTTTCGACGCTTAGCTACCGATACATCGCGTGCAAGTGCTTCAGTCAATGATCCAGACGTAGACGCGAAACAAGTTAAAGTTCTCCAACTGATTAATGCTTTCCGTTTCCGCGGCCACCAACAGGCCAGCCTAGATCCTCTCGGACTATGGAAACGTAAACCTGTACCAGATCTGTCGCCTGCTTTTCACTCTCTTAATGAGCAGGACTTCAACGAAACCTTCAACGTCGGCTCATTTGCGATTGGTAAAGACAATATGCAATTGGGTGAGCTGTATGATGCACTTGAAAAGACCTATTGTGGGTCGATCGGTGCAGAATACATGCACATTACCGATACCGAAGAAAAGCGCTGGATCCAAGGTCGCCTGGAGTCTGTGGTTGGACAGCCGCAGTTTACCGAGCAAGAGAAACTGACCTTTTTGGAAGAGCTCACCGCAGCTGAAGGCCTCGAACGTTATCTGGGGGCCAAATTCCCCGGCGCTAAGCGGTTCTCTCTTGAGGGCGGTGATTCGCTGATCCCGATGCTGAAAGAGCTGATTCGCCACGCAGGTAGCGAGGGCGCACGAGAAGTCGTGGTCGGTATGGCTCACCGTGGCCGTCTCAACGTGCTGGTGAATGTGCTAGGCAAAAAGCCCTCTGAGTTGTTCGACGAGTTCGCGGGTAAGCAAGACGATACCTGGGGCACGGGCGATGTGAAGTATCACCAGGGCTTTTCATCTGACTTCGCGACACCGGGCGGTGATGTGCACCTTGCCTTGGCGTTTAACCCTTCACACCTTGAAATTGTCAATCCAGTGGTGATGGGGTCTGTGCGTGCTCGTCAAGACCGATTAGAAGACGATACTGGGTCGAGTGTCCTCCCGATCACCATCCACGGTGATGCGTCTATTGCTGGGCAAGGGGTGGTACAAGAGACCTTCAACATGTCGCAAGCGCGAGGCTTCCAAGTTGGCGGCACCGTGCGCATCGTGGTCAATAACCAAATTGGGTTTACCACGTCGAATCCGGCTGATTCACGCTCGACGCAATACTGTACAGATATCGCTAAGATGGTGCAGGCGCCTATTTTCCACGTCAATGCCGACGATCCCGAAGCGGTGGCTTTTGTCTCGCGCTTGGCACTCGATTTTCGCAATGAGTTTAAGCGTGATGTGGTCATTGATTTGGTTTGTTACCGTCGCCACGGCCACAACGAAGCGGATGAGCCCAATGCGACTCAGCCGATGATGTACCAAAAGATCAAAAAGCATCCCACTCCGCGTAAGCTGTATGCTGATGTATTGGATCAACAAGGTATCGCTAACCTCGAAAAAGCCACGGAGATGATCAATGAGTATCGTGATCTTCTCGACAGTGGTGAGTGCGTGGTGAAAGAGTGGCGACCCATGGTGTTGCATTCTGTCGACTGGACGCCTTATCTAGGCCACGATTGGACGGTAGAGTGGGCCAATAAGTTCGATGCTAAGCGCCTGAAAGAGCTGGGCCATCGTATTTGCCAACTGCCAGACAGTCATAAGCTCCACAGCCGTGTTGCCAAGCTCTACAAAGATCGCAAAGCGATGGTAGAAGGCGAAAAGATGGTTGATTGGGGGATGGCTGAGACCCTTGCTTATGCCACCTTGGTCGATGATGGCAAACGTATCCGGATTACGGGTCAAGACTCAGGCCGCGGTACCTTCTTCCACCGTCATGCGGTGCTTCATAATCAAGAAGATGGCAGCACGTATTTGCCACTTGCGAATATCCATGACAAACAAGGGCCATTCGAGATCTTCGACTCCGTGTTATCGGAAGAAGCGGTACTGGCATTTGAGTACGGTTACGCAACGGCAGAGCCAGGCGGTTTAACCGTGTGGGAAGCGCAGTTTGGTGATTTCGGCAATGGTGCGCAAGTAGTGATTGACCAGTTCATCAGTTCCGGTGAACAAAAATGGCGCCGTATGTGTGGCCTGACCATGCTGCTTCCTCATGGCTATGAAGGGCAGGGACCTGAGCACTCGTCAGCACGTTTGGAGCGTTACTTGCAACTGTGTGCTGAGCAAAACATGCAAGTCGTTGTGCCATCGAGCCCCGCGCAGGTCTACCATATGTTGCGTCGGCAAGTGGTGCGCCCCATGCGTCGTCCTTTGATCGTGATGTCACCCAAATCGCTGTTACGTCACCCACTGTGTGTGTCTAACTTGGAAGATCTGACCGAGGGTGACTTCATGCCTGCCATTGGCGAGATGGATGACCTTGAGCCAAGCAAAGTGAAACGCGTGGTGATGTGCTCGGGCAAAGTCTATTATGATTTGCTACAAGCACGCCGAGAGCAAGAGATTGATGATGTTGCCATTATCCGTATTGAGCAGCTTTATCCATTCCCTCTAGAAGCGGTAAAAAATGCGATTGCGCCTTATAGCAATGCGAAAGACTTTGTATGGTGTCAAGAAGAGCCACAAAACCAAGGGGCGTGGTACAGCAGCCAGCACAACTTCCGTGCAGCCTTACCCAAAGATGCCACGTTAACCTATGCCGGACGCTCGGCATCGGCATCACCTGCGGTAGGTTATATGTCTGTACACCAGAAACAACAAAAAGCGTTAGTTCAAGACGCTCTGACCCTAAAGTAAGAACTAGAACATTAAGGATAAATACGATATGACAATCGACATTCTGGTTCCCGATTTACCCGAATCTGTGGCTGACGCAACCATTGCCACATGGCACAAACAGCCAGGTGACTCGGTAACCCGTGACGAAGTACTGGTTGATATTGAAACAGATAAGGTCGTGCTGGAAGTGCCTGCCCCTGCTGATGGGGTGTTGGAGTCCATCATTGAAGATGAAGGGTCAACCGTATTAGCGAAACAGGCCATCGCTAAGATCAAAGAAGGTGCCGTCGCAGGTGAGCCAACCAAAGACGTTCCTGCACAATCAGAGTCTTCACCTGACAAGCGCCATACGGCTTCTCTTGAGGAGGAGACGAACGACGCGTTAAGTCCCGCGGTACGTCGTTTGCTCGCGGAGCATGATCTCTCAGCAGACGCAGTGAAAGGCACAGGCGTGGGTGGACGCATTACGCGAGAAGATGTTGAAGCACACCTTAAGAGCCAGCCAGAGCAGGGTGAGCAAAAAGCACAAAGCCAAGACGTGCCACCTGTGGCGGAACGCGGCGAGAAGCGTGTGCCAATGACGCGTCTGCGTAAGCGTGTCGCTGAGCGCTTGTTAGAAGCGAAAAACAGTACCGCGATGCTCACCACGTTCAACGAAGTGAACATGAAGCCAATCATGGACCTGCGTAAGCAATACCGTGACAGCTTCGAAGAGCGTCACGATATTCGCCTCGGCTTTATGTCTTTCTATGTCAAAGCGGTGGTAGAGGCCTTGAAGCGTTACCCAGAAGTCAACGCGTCCATCGATGGTGATGATATCGTTTATCATAACTATTTTGATGTCAGCATGGCGGTATCCACACCACGTGGCTTGGTCACACCAGTGCTGCGCGATTGCGACAAGCTGGGCTTTGCGGATATTGAAAAGGGCATTCGCGATTTGGCGATTAAAGGCCGTGATGGCAAGCTCACCGTTGATGAACTGACAGGCGGTAACTTCACCCTCACTAATGGCGGTGTGTTTGGCTCATTAATGTCAACGCCGATCATTAACCCTCCTCAAGCAGCCATTCTTGGCATGCACAAGATCCAAGACCGCCCGATGGCGGTGGATGGCAAGGTCGAAATCTTGCCGATGATGTACCTCGCGCTTTCTTATGATCACCGTTTGATTGACGGTCGTGAATCGGTAGGCTTCTTGGTGACCATCAAAGAACTTCTAGAAGACCCAACACGTCTGCTTCTGGACGTTTAATGGCGTTTCCCCGTGTTGGCGGGGGCGTCATTTTGAGGGGACGGAGGTCCCCTCACTTGGAAAGCAAAAAGACACAATAATGGACACTAACACGGATAGAACATCATGAATCTGCACGAATATCAGTCAAAGCAGCTGTTCGCTGAATATGGTCTACCAGTTTCAGAGGGCTATGCTTGCGATACTCCACAAGAAGCTGCCGAAGCAGCCGATAAAATTGGCGGAAACAAATGGGTAGTAAAATGCCAAGTCCACGCCGGTGGCCGTGGTAAAGCGGGTGGCGTAAAACTGGCCAACTCCAAAGAAGAAATCCGCGAATTTGCGCAACAATGGCTAGGTAAAAACCTGGTGACCTTTCAAACCGACGAAAACGGTCAACCCGTAAGCAAAATTTTGGTTGAGTCATGCACCGATATTGCCAAAGAGCTTTATCTGGGTGCGGTTGTCGATCGCGGCTCTCGTCGTGTTGTCTTTATGGCATCGACTGAAGGCGGTGTTGAAATCGAGAAGGTGGCGGAAGAAACTCCTGAGCTAATCCATAAAGCATCGATCGATCCGCTCGTGGGTCCCCAACCATACCAGGGCCGTCAACTGGCGTTTAAATTGGGCCTAGAAGGTGAACAAATTAAGCAGTTTACCAAAATCTTTGTGGGTATCGGTCAGCTATTTTTGGATAAAGATATCGCATTGGTTGAGGTTAACCCTCTGGTTATTACTGACCAAGGTAACTTGCACTGCTTGGATGCGAAATTGGCCATTGATAGCAACGCTGTTTATCGCCAGCCAAAGGTACGTGCAATGCACGACCCGAGCCAAGATGATGAGCGAGAGGCCCACGCCGCACAGTGGGAGCTTAACTATGTTGCGCTCGACGGCAACATTGGCTGCATGGTTAACGGCGCGGGCTTGGCCATGGGCACCATGGACATTGTTAATTTACACGGTGGCAGCCCAGCTAACTTCCTCGATGTGGGTGGTGGCGCGACCAAAGAGCGTGTAACAGAAGCGTTTAAAATCATTCTGTCTGACAGCAACGTCAAGGCTGTCTTGGTGAATATCTTCGGCGGTATTGTGCGCTGCGATCTTATCGCAGATGGCATCATTGGTGCGGTCGAAGAAGTTGGCGTTAAAGTTCCTGTGGTGGTTCGCCTCGAGGGAAATAATGCTGATGTCGGTGCCAAGAAACTGGCCGATAGTGGTTTGAATATCATTGCGGCAACATCGCTAACCGAAGCCGCTCAAAAAGTCGTTGCTGCCGCGGAGGGTAAATAACAATGTCAGTGCTGATTAATAAAGATACCAAGGTAATCTGCCAAGGTTTTACAGGTGGACAAGGTACGTTTCATTCAGAGCAAGCGATTGAGTATGGAACACAAATGGTCGGCGGTGTCTCACCGGGTAAAGGCGGTACGACACACCTAGGTTTGCCTGTGTTTAACACGGTGGCCGATGCGGTCGAGGCGACAGGTGCGACCGCATCAGTGATTTATGTCCCTGCCCCTTTTTGTAAAGACGCGATCCTAGAAGCGATCGATGCCGGTATCGAGCTGATTGTATGTATTACCGAAGGTATCCCAACGCTGGATATGCTGGAAGTAAAAGTGAAGCTAGATCAAGCAGGCGTGCGGATGATTGGCCCTAACTGTCCAGGTGTGATCACCCCGGATGAGTCTAAGATCGGCATTATGCCAGGCCACATTCATCAGTCTGGCAAAGTGGGTATTGTGTCACGCTCAGGCACATTGACCTATGAAGCCGTCAAACAAACCACTGACGAAGGCTTTGGCCAGTCTACCTGTGTCGGCATTGGTGGGGACCCTATCCCAGGCTCAAACTTTATCGACATTTTAGAAATGTTTGAAAAGGATCCGGCGACCGAGGCGATCGTGATGATCGGTGAGATTGGCGGGACAGCAGAAGAGGAAGCGGCGGCTTACATTAAGGCCAATGTGACCAAGCCCGTTGTGGCTTATATTGCTGGGGTAACGGCACCTCCAGGTAAGCGCATGGGTCATGCGGGAGCAATTATTTCTGGTGGTAAAGGAACCGCAGACGATAAATTTGCTGCCCTTGAAGCAGCGGGCGTTACGACGGTTAAAAGCCTGGCTGATATTGGTAAAGCATTGCGCGAGAAAACAAGCTGGTAAGCCAGACAATATAATCGCATCAATTAAAGCCGCTCTGATGAGCGGCTTTGTTATGCAATCAACTTTGTTGTTATGAGTTTGAACGACTGGGTAGTAGTTGAGCCAACATAAAGACACTGGCTGCTGCCACCACCACAGACGGGCCTGCAGGCGTGTCATAAAACCAAGAGCCTGCCATGCCTAGCATCACCGCAGCCATCCCAATGAGGCTAGCAAACGAGGCCATTTGCTCTGGGGTTGAGGCGATACGCCGTGCCGTTGCCGCGGGAATGATCAACATGGAGGTAATAATCAACGCCCCAACAAATTTCATTGCCAGCGCGATGACCAAGCCTATCAGTAACATTAACAGCAGCCGCAGCTTTTCTACCGCAATACCTTCTACTTTGGCAAGCTCTTCGCTGACGGTCATCGATAGCAATTGCTCCCAGTAATAGGCCAACACCCCCAGTGTTAGGCAGGCACCGATCGCTAACCATGTAAGATCAGCAAACGAGACCGCCAACAGGTCGCCAAACAAATAAGCCATGAGATCGACGCGCATATTGTCTAAAAAACTTACCGAGACCAGCCCCAGTGACAGGGCACTGTGAGCCAATATACCGAGCAAGGTATCAGTAGAGACCAGATGTTGGCGCTGTAGTCCCACCAATAAAACCGCTAGGAGTAAACAGGTGATCACGAGTGCGAGGTTTAAGTCGATTTGTAGCAAAAAGCCTAACGCTAACCCGAGCAGTGAGGCGTGAGCGAGGGTATCGCCAAAGTAGGCCATCCGCCGCCAGACCACAAATGAGCCCAAAGGGCCGGCTATGGCGGCGATCAATAAGCCGCCCATGATAGGGGCAAGTAAGAACTCAATCATGATGATGCTCTTGGTGTTCGCAGCTTACAGGTTGCCCTGCAAGATCATGTTTATGATGATGATGGTGGTGGTAGAGCGCAAGTTGCTCACTGGTTTGGCGACCAAACATTGCCACATAAGAAGGGTGCTGCGAGATAGCATCGGGCTCACCGGAGCAGCAGACATGATGCTGCAAACAAATCACTTCATCGGTTTTGGCCATGACTAAATGCAAGTCATGTGAGACCATGAGTACTGCGCACCCAAGGCTATCGCGCAACTGGCTAATCAGGCTATACATCTCCAACTGACCACTGACATCAACCCCTTGTACTGGTTCATCTAATACGAGCACATCAGGGTGCTTTAAAATCGCGCGGGCGAGCAGCACGCGTTGGGTTTCACCGCCAGAGAGAGTATGCATATTCGCATATTGCAAGGATTCGGCATTGACCGTTTGTAGCGCGTGGCTAATCTGCGCATTGGTATAGCGTGTGCCTAGACGAATAAAGCGATCAACCGTGAGTGGCAGGGTTTGATTCAACTGCAACTTCTGAGGCACATAACCGATTTTTACGTCTCGGGCTATCTGTACTTTGCCAGCGCTCGGCTTAACTAAACCGATCAGTGCTTTAACAAGCGTTGATTTTCCTGCGCCATTGGGGCCAATTAGCGTGGTAATTTGCCCACGCTTTAGTTGCATTGAAACCTTGTCCAGCACATGGCGGCCATTGAAGGTCACCGTCACCGCATCGAGCGAGACTAGCGAGTCAGTCATAGTGAAAAAAAGCATTGTGAATTAGAATTGTTATATTATAACATTTATCGCCAGTGAGAAAACATAAGAATGAGAGGAAAGATGACTGCGCGTATTATTGGGGTATTTATTGCACTACTACTGGCATTGCCTGCGCAAGCCACGTCGGTAATGACATCGATTAAGCCTTTACAGCTGATCGCGGCAGGGCTTGTGACACAAGACGATACCGTCGATGTGTTGTTGCCGCCGGGGGCATCACCGCATAGCTATGCCCTAAAGCCATCGGACATACGCGGTTTAAACCAAGCGGATGTGACGGTTTGGGTGGGACCCGAGCTAGAGCTTTTTCTGTCTAAATTGTTGGAAGATAAACCGTCGGTATTGACCTTGACGCAGGTCGAGAATATGCCTTTGCGCCATTTTGATGGCGGGCACCATCATCATCATGGTCACGATCATGGCGAGCACAATATTGACCCGCACCTTTGGTTGGGACCAAAAACGACCCGAGTCGCGGCGCAAGCCATTACAGACGCACTGATTGAGGCCGCGCCTGATAAAGCAGAGCAATATCAGGCCAACCTGACTCGCTTTAATGAACAGCTTGATCAAACCGTTGCCGATATTCAGCAAGATCTCGCCAGCCGTATTCAATCAGGGTATTTTGTCTTCCATGATGCCTATGGTTACTTTGAGGATGCTTTTGGCCTCGAAAAAACAGGCCATTTTACGGTTGATCCCAGTCAAAAGCCTGGGGCGAAAACCCTGGTGACGATTCGCCGAGGTTTGCTTAATCATGACGCGACCTGTATCTTCACTGAGCCGCAGTTTAATCCCGCACTGATTGATGCTGTGACACGACACAATGACGTCAATGTGCTTGCCTTGGATCCATTGGCGACATCCATTCCGGTAGCGCCTGATAGCTATCAGGTGTTTTTAAAAGATTTAGGAAATCGTTTCACACGTTGTTTAAAGCATGAAACTACTGACTAACTGGCTCGCTGTGACAGCCAGACTGCCTCGCCAGCACAAGCTGGCTCTTGCTTCATTATCTCTTTTGGTTGGTGCTGCCCTGGTGTGGCAGCCCCACCCGTTTTCTCCCAAAGAACGGCAATCACTGCCGGCGGTCAATCAACGCCAAGAGCCGGCGACAGTGGATCACAGTGAACCGATTGAGCAAAGCATGGATGCGAACGATCCTGCTTTGAGTGTGCCTGAAGACGCACTCGAGCAAGACATCACATCTGAGGCGCCCCGTGTTCATCACCACACCGTCGCGGCAGGGGATACACTCGGCGAGATCTTCTCACAGTATGGTCTGTCTATCGGTCAGCTCTACCAAATGCTGGATGTGAACGATAAAGCTGGCGATATTCGCCGTGGCCAAAAAATGGAATGGCAAGTTGACGAGGAAGGTCAACTGTTGACGTTCACCGTTTATCAATCGATTAAATATCGTGACGACTACCAGTTCGGACAAGGTACCGTTGACTATCAGCGTTTGGAAACCAAAGGCGAGTTTGAAAGTGTGACCTTGATTGGACGGGTGAACAGTAGCTTTTATCAGCAGGCGCGCCAATCGGGACTCACGCCTAATCAGATTCAAAATCTGGTCTCGGCGCTACAGTGGCGGTTTGACTTCGGACGTCAATCGCGTCGCGGCGACCAGTTTGCGGTACAAGTAAACAGAGAGTTTATTGACAATAAACCCGTGTCATCGGGTAAGGTCACGGCCATGCTCTACAAGTCGGGCGGTCGAGACATTTTTGTCTATCGTCATCATGATGGACGCTTTTATGATCAGCAAGGGCAGAGTCTGGATCGCGCGCTCCGTCGTTATCCCACCGCAAAGCGCTATCGTATTAGCTCATCGTTCAACCCACATCGTAAACACCCGATCACCGGGCGTATTTCACCGCATAATGGCACTGACTTCGCGACGCCAGTCGGTACCTCAGTATTGGCCGCCGGTGATGGTGTTGTCGTTAAAGCACGCAAACATCGGTTAGCGGGTAATTACGTGGTGATCAAACACGGGCGTGAGTATTCTACCCGATACTTACATTTAAACCGGATTTTAGTGAAGCCGGGCGATCATGTGTCGATGGGGCAGAGAATTGGTTTGAGTGGTAATACCGGTCGCTCAACGGGGCCCCATCTTCATTTCGAATTGCTCAAATATGGCCACCCAGTCAATGCGATGAAGGTGCCGCTGCCTGAAGCGCATCCGGTTCCTAATGACGAGCGTAGGGCGTTTCAGCGTCAAGCTAAACGTACCCATCAGGCGTTGGCGCAGCGATTAAATGGGTAATGAGTGTCAATTATGTGAGGCCTAGCTCACATTTAGGGTTGCAGGGTTTTATTTAGAGGCAGGTCGCACGACACTACGTCACTGAATCCTGCAACCTGTCTCTCTTCTCGTACATGAAACGCCAATGTCTCTGTTTGTTATGGCTGGCTCTCATCTTTCCTTGCCTACCTTTGCAGGCGCATGATGCGTTGCTCTCATCGTTTCAGTCATACGGCGGTCTTAATGGCCTCGGTGATGTCCGTGATGTGGCGGTGCAGTCATCTGGCGGTATGTGGCTGCTGGATAGCCAAGGACGCATTTATTTTTTTGATGGCCATCAGCGTCATCCACTCAACGATGCCCTTACCTTGCCTGATGAAAAGATACTGACCATTGCGTATGCTCACCAGGCGCTTTGGATGGCAGGGAGAGAACATGTTTATCGTTTCCAGCCAAGTACCAATACGCTTACCGCTTTCCCATTGCCCGATGCCGTTGCACAGACGCGCACTGATTCTGCGCCTCACCCCCGCCAATCGCCACGACTGGCGACGATCAATAATACGCTATGGCACATTCAAAGCGGCCAGATAAGCGTCTATCAACGGGAAGATAAGGAATTTCACGTGTGGCGAACGGGTCCGTGGCGTGCCAATAATGTGTGGTTCACGGCGGGCCATCGACTGTTTGCGGTCGGGACAAGCTTATATCAATTCAGCGACGGGGGGATACGCCAACTGACACGTTTATCTACGCCGATTACAGCGATCACGGCGAAACAAGACAGAGCATGGGTCAGTACCGAAAAGCGTGTTTATCTGCTGGCATTGTCGGGCAATCAAGTACAAGCCCAGCACGTGCTGAATACTCGTGGGAACTACCATAGAATGACGGTCGGGTCGGGCGGGTTGTGGGCCGCTAATCACAATGGGTTATTTCGACTTTCCCTCGATGGCGTCGCGACGCCGGCTTGGCAGCCAGGCGATCAGCGGATTGCTGGCCAAAGCATTACTTTTTTATGGGCAGATTTTGAGGGGGGGATCTGGTTTTCAACCGATCAGGCGACACGTTACCGTGCACCAGGGCAACGTTGGATCACTCATCAACACCGCGTCTTCCCCAGCGTGTTTACTCATGGTTTTATGGCGCAAAGTAACCCTTGGGCGCTAGAGGGGGACAGTTGGCGCGATTTAAGTGGGTATCGCACCCTACCGTCGCCCTCGGTCGTACCAAGCGACAAATACCTCAGTGCTACCCGAGACGCTCAGCGCCTTTGGTGGTCAACACCGTCAGGTACGCAAGGGATTAATACGCTAACAGGGGCAAGCATCGTCATCCCCGATCGGTTGGCAACCCTGCCTGCTGAGCATTTGTATACTGATGCCGAGGGCACAATCTGGTTATCGGTTGGCGATCAGGTGATGCGCTACTGGCCGGACACAAAGACGTTAGTCAGTTATGGCACACGATGGCAGCCTCATCACGCGGGTAAGGTGTTAGGCTTTTATGATGATGGCCGCGGCAATGTTTGGATCCGTGATCAGTATGGGTTAACACGGTATCGAGAGGGGCAGTTTAAGTCGGTCCCCTTGGCAAAAGACCGGCTACCTGTGCAGGATATGTATACCGACGAACGAGGTCGTTTATGGCTCACCAGTGCCCATGGCTTATACCAATACGATCCTAGCGCGCCAGACGCCGCGTCATTGGTTTACTTGTCACTACCCGGTGAGCGATTCCACTGTGTCACGGGTAACCGCGATGGCATATGGGCCTACAGTAACCAAGCATTGGTACACATTGCTCCGCGAGGGTTTGTGCGCACATTTCGTCTCCCCTCTGAGGCGGAAAAAGTAGCCTGTTACGCGACCCAAGCCCATCAGCTCACGCTGCTGGCAGGGGATTATACCTACCAGATAGATACTGACCAATTGGCTTTTTCTTTGCGTAAACCGCCAAACGTCGTGATTGGCGCTGTTTGGCAGCAACGTAAGCGTTGGCGTATTGGCCCTCGACAGCAAACGGCGGTGACATTACTCGAGCAAAGCCCCGCCTATCTCGCGTGGGGGAGTTGGCCACCCGAACGACAAGTGACACGCGTACATTATCAGCTCGTGCCTTATCAGCACGCTGGGCAGCCAATGGCTGATAAATTGGCTGCTTGGCAGCAAACCGGTAGTGATACGATTTCCTTGGCCAATATGGTGGGCGGGCACTATCAATTACGTATTGCTATCCCGCGTGATGGCGCCTCCCATACTGTGTTAGACATCTCTGTCTCCCTGCCTCTATTGCCTCACATTATCAATGGCATGGTACTGGCCTGCTTTGTGAGCCTGGTGCTTGCGGCTGTCATCTTAGCCTTGAGACAACGTCACTTGTCGGCGGTGCACATAGACACATCGAGCGTGCCCACATCTGGGTCGCGGGATGACATCTCAGCTGCCACATATCCTCTTGGATGTGAATCGCCCTCATCACTGGCACTGGATTCAGGCCAAGCCAATCAGCAATGGACCGCCGAGTTTGAGAATGTTATCGCGGCTAGGTACCAAGATCCTGACTTTTCAATGGCTCAGATAGCTGGCGCGTTAGCGATGTCAGAGCGTAATTTGCAACGTAAGTGTCGACAGTATTTTGGTGTGACAGTGACCGCCTATGTGACGCAGAAACGGCTGAGTGATGCCGCTACGCGCTTGCAGCATGGCCATGCCGTGGCGGATGTGGCTGAAGCGTGTGGCTATCGCGATCCGGCCTACTTTAGCCAACGGTTTAAAAGCTACTTTGGTGTTAGTCCCTCGCATTATCGACGCACGACGACTGATGTGACCGTGGCAGATATCGATGACTAGCGCCGGTGTGAGACCTCAGGTAACGAAATACGTGTAAAAGAAAACGTGGCATAACCGGGGAGCCATGCCACGGGTGTCAACGACACCTTCGCTTGCTGCCGAGGGCGGGGAACCGCCCTGGTAAAAAAGGGGCTGGTCAGATGTGTACTCCCTTAACCAGTGGCGTCAATATACCCTAATGTGAGCTGGTATTGTTATGACGAAACCGCCAATCTCATTTTGACAGATCTTCGGCTAACCTATTGATAAAAAATTACTTATGCCGTTTTTATTTTGGTTTTGACGAAAATGACGAAGTGCACTTACGCCTTGATGACTAATCCACTGGCGGCGAGGGTCTCTCTCAGCTGGTCGATGAGGGGCTGGGCTTGTTCACGAGGACGATGCCCCACTTGTAGGTGGCCCCAAATCGGATTTGGCCATACCGGATCCGTTTTAAACCGAGCAACATGGTGGAGATGGAGCTGGGGAACCAGGTTGCCAATCGCGGCGATATTGAGCTTGTCAGGGTGAAATAAACGCTCAAGACAGCGCGCGACTATGGCCGACTCTTGCCACAGCGATTGCTGCTCAGTATCGTCAAGGTGGTGAATTTCTTCGATGTCCCGCTTACGTGGGATCAGCAAAAGCCATGGACCAATATCGGCATGCGCAAGGCGTAACTGACAAAGTGGGAAATCACCGACATACGCGCTATCGGCGGCTAATCGTGAGTGGAGAACAAAGGACATATAAACTCCTGATTGCAATGCGAGTGCTTAGCTTACATCACAACTTGCCTTTGGGTCACAAACTCCTCACCGAATAGGCGGATTCGCCTCATAAGAAACAAAAAGCAAGTACGCTTAACACAATGTTGAAAGCTAAATGTGTCGACGAATGCGAGAGGAGGTGGCATGCACTATCAAGACGTCCTAGCTTTTTGGTTTGGCGACGAGCGTAGTGAGTCGGTTCCTTCGTCCGCCGCGCAGGCACGATGGTTTGGCGGTCGCCAAGACGTTGATGATGCGATTCGCGAGCGATTCCAATCTTGGGTCAGTGCCGCTGGCGCGGGTACATTAAATGACTGGGCCCAGATCCCAGAGGGGCGTTTGGCATTGATTATTCTGCTCGATCAATTCCCGCGAAACTTATATCGCGGGTTGGCAGCCGCCTATCGATATGATGCCTTGGCGTTGGCGCTATGTAAGGCAGGGCTGGCGAAAGGCGACGACCAAGCCTTAACGCCGCTTCAGCGGGTGTTCTTCTATCTCCCCTTAGAGCATGCTGAAGAAGAAACAGACCAAGAAGAAGCATTGTTTCGGTTTGATCAACTGCGTCAGCAAGTGAGTGGGGAGGCAACGGCTTGGTACCAACAATGCTTTGATTATGCACGCCAACATTACGACATCATCGCCACCTTTGGTCGATTTCCTCATCGCAATGCGGTGATGGGACGGTTATCGACCCCCGAGGAACGGTTATGGCTTAGCGAAACGGATCAGCATTTTGGTCAGGGATAAAAAAGCGCCCACTTGCAATAAGTGGGCGCAGCGCTTCTGTGCTTATCCGAACAACACAGATAAGCCAACCTGGTTACATGCGCTCTAGCGTGTCGATCCCCAACAGATCTAAGCCTTGCTTGATGGTCTTGGCCGTCAATGCCGCCATTCTGAGGCGGCTTTGGCGAGTGTCCCCTTCAGAAAGCAAGATAGGGCACGCTTCGTAGAAGCTGGAGAATAAACCAGCCAGCTCAAACAGATAGCTACACATCAGGTGAGGTTGACCCTCGCGCGCTACCGATTTAACCGCTTCTTCAAACTGAAGCAGTTTGGCGACCAGCGCTTTTTCTTTCTCATGCTCAATCAGCATTTCACCGTCGAGCGCATCACGGTCAACCCCAGACTTGGCAAAGACTGACGCCACACGTGTATAGGCATACTGCATATAAGGGGCGGTGTTGCCCTCGAAGGCCAGCATGTGATCCCAGTCGAAGATATAGTCCGTGGTACGATGCTTTGACAGATCGGCATATTTGACGGCTGCCATCGCCACCGTGGTTGAGATATCGCGCTGCGTCTCAGCATCCATCTCAGGATTTTTCTCAGCGATCAGCGCTTTAGCACGCGTTTCTGCTTCATCGAGTAAGTCAGCAAGACGAACGGTGCCACCTGAGCGTGTCTTAAAGGGTTTACCGTCTTTGCCGAGCATCATGCCAAAAGCGTGGTGCTCAAGGCTGACCGAGTCCGGCACATAGCCTGCTTTGCGTACAATGGTCCACGCTTGCATCAGGTGCTGGTGCTGGCGTGAGTCAATAAAGTAGAGCACACGGTCGGCATTGAACTGCTCGTAGCGATATTTAGCGCAAGCAATATCCGTGGTGGTATACAAATAGCCACCATCACGTTTTTGGATGATCACACCCATTGGCTCGCCGTCTTTGTTTTTGTACTCGTCGAGGAAGACAACTTGCGCGCCATCGTCTTCTACGGCAATCCCTTTGGCTTTTAAGTCTTCAACAATACCGGGCAGCATATCGTTATACAGACTTTCACCCATCACGTCTTTATTGCTCAATGAAACATTCAGGCGATCATAGTTACGTTGGTTTTGCTCCAACGTCACTTTCACCAGTTTTTCCCACTTTTCTTTGCAATAGGCATCGCCGCGCTGCAGGCGAACCACGTAATCGCGCGCTGTTGCAGCAAAGGTGTCATCTTCATCGTAACGGGCTTTGGATTCACGATAGAAGTTTTCGATATCGCCAAGCTCCATGGAAATATCGTCACCGCGTGACTCGTGTAATTCTAAGTTGGCAATGAGCATGCCGAACTGGGTTCCCCAGTCACCTAGGTGGTTGGCGCGGGTGACGTTGTGACCCAAAAACTCCAGTGTGCGTACGACAGCATCACCAATAATGGTGGAGCGAAGGTGGCCAACGTGCATTTCTTTTGCCACGTTGGGGGCTGAATAGTCCACCACAATGTTTTGTGTGTCTTGTTTGTCGACACCGAGGCGTGCGTCCGACAGGGCGGCATCCGCTTGCTTTGCCAACCACTGATCATTCAAAAAGATATTGATAAAGCCAGGACCAGCGATTTCTGTTTTACTCGCCACATCACCTAAATCGAGGGCGTCCAACACTTTCTGGGCAAATTCACGGGGATTTGTACCGAGCTTTTTGGCTGCGCCCATCACACCATTGGCTTGATAGTCACCAAATTGTGGCTTCGCAGACTGACGCACTGCCGCTGGCGTGCCCTCAGGCGCACCCGCCGCAACCATCGCGGCAGACACTTTTTCGTTAAGAAGACTTTGAATATTCACTTGCTTACCTTTACTACTAGCCGGGCTGATTATGAATGACCCGTTTTGTGGGCTTCCAGCTTATTAATACAAGAATCCGCCAACACTGCACTGCCACGTAACCAAGCGTGCAAACACAGTGTTGGCGGGATGCTGTATTGTTGCGAACCATGACGTCAATCGACGCGGATTATCCCTAATGATACCCATAAAACAGCAGGCATTGGCAATAGTTATTCAACACCATCCTTGATATCTTTCGCGACTGGAAGACAACGAGCACCTTAAAACCTTGAGAGGTCACTGTGCATGATGCCAGCAATTGGACACCCCTGATGCGAGATCAAGCAGCTTTTACAGATAAAATCAATCAGTTGCTAGAAGTGCTGGCCTTTCATCCTTATGCACTCGCGCCAATCATTACCAGCGAAGCCAGTGCTTAAGCACTGGCTCAACCAATGTTGTCGTTTTACAAGATCACGGTTTTATTGCCATGGACAAACACACGGTCCTCGGTGACAGACTCGATGGCCTGACTCAATACGCTCTTTTCTACATCTCGACCTGCTTTGGCCATATCTTGTGCGCTAAAGCTGTGATCAACATGAATCACGTCTTGGCCAATAATCGGTCCCTCATCTAAATCATTAGTGACAAAATGCGCCGTCGCGCCAATGATTTTAACCCCACGCTCGAATGCTTGGTGGTAGGGACGGGCCCCGATAAACGCAGGCAAAAAGCTGTGATGGATATTGATGATGCGATGCGGATACTGGGCGACAAAGTCAGGTGTCAGAACTCGCATGTATTTCGCGAGAATAATGTAGTCAGGCTGATGGGATTGAATCGCTTTGAGCATCGCTTGCTCGTGCTCTTCACGACTCAGACCTTCATGGCTGACATAATGAAAAGGAATATCAAAGCGCTCAGTCAGATGTTGTAGTTTGTCGTAATTACCCACCACTGCGGCAATATCAATCTCGAGCGAGCCATCATAAGCTTTCATTAGAATGTCGCCGAGGCAGTGGGATTCTTTGGTGACCATGATGACGACGCGTTTGCGGCGCGAGCTAATCAGCTGGCGCTGGCTGCCAGGCGGTAGCGCATGGTCAAGGTCGAGAAGCAGGGTATGATCGTTAAAAATCCCCTCTAGCTCAGTGCGCATATAAAACTGCCCAGTGACATTATCAACATACTCTCGGTTGTGAATAATGTTGAGCTGATGTTTATAGCAAATGTTGGTGATGGTCGCGATGAGCCCTTGGGCGTCAGGACAGTCCGTGAGAAGTGTTTTTCGTTCCATGTTGGTCGTGTACTGCTGATGACTAAACCCTCGGTTGTACCCTGTCTCAGCCGCAAGGTCAAAGTGATTTTACGATGCGTCACGGGTTTCTCAGGGGAGTGGTTTCATCCCGTAGAGGGGTTTGGCATAATAGCGGCTTTCCCCCTGTGTATTTATACAATGATCCGTAAGGTTTTCTCAGACACCGGTGCGCTGGCTAAAGCGATTGATGGTTTTGTGCCTCGCCAGCCGCAAACAGATATGGCGATTGCTGTTGATACGGCCATTCGTGACCAAGGCCAGCTAGTGGTGGAAGCGGGCACAGGAACCGGGAAAACCTATGCCTATCTCGCCCCCGTTTTATTAAGTGGTAAAAAGGCCATCATCAGCACTGGCTCGAAAAATCTGCAAGAGCAGCTTTACCACCGTGATTTACCGCTGATGAAGTCAGCCTTGGGCTACACAGGGACGACCGCCTTATTGAAAGGTCGCGTTAATTACCTGTGTCCAGAGCGACTCGAGCGACAAATTAGTGAGTGCCATCGTCCCGACAGCGAGCCTGGGCAATTGAGTCAGCTGGTTAAAATTCGTGAGTGGTCGTCCCATACCGAGTCGGGGGATCTAAGTGAATGTGACGCACTGGCTGAAGACAGCCCCCTGATCCCTGTGGTGACGTCCACCAATGACAATTGCCTTGGTAAAGATTGCCCGAGCTACGAAGATTGCTACGTGGTCAAAGCGCGGCGTCGTGCGATGGATGCCGACGTGGTGGTGGTTAACCATCACCTCTTTTTGGCTGATGTTGCTATCAAAGAAACGGGGTTTGGCGAGTTGATCCCAGAAGCAGACGTGATGGTGTTTGATGAAGCGCACCAGCTGCCCGATATCGCCAGTCAGTATTTTGGTCAATCGCTATCTAGTCGACAATTGCAAGATGTTGCCAAAGACATTCATATCGCCTATCGCACTGAGCTACGGGATACGCGTCAACTGGAAAAAGTCGCTGATCGTCTTTCGCAAGCGGCGATGGATATGCGCTTGGTGATGGGCGAGCCCGGATATCGAGGTAATTGGCGTGAACTTCAGGCTTCGCCCAGCGTAGAGAAAGAGTTGGTACGATTGGCTGACGCGCTCGATCTTGCCCATGACGTGGTAAAACTATCACTCGGCCGAAGTCAATTGCTTGACGCTGCGTTTGACCGGATTACCTTATTTAAAGCGCGGCTTGCACGCTTAAAAGACACCTCAATCACCGGGTACTCCTACTGGTACGAATGTACGCGGCATCACTTTAGCCTCAATATTACCCCCTTATCGGTGGCGGATCGTTTTCGTGAGCAAATGGCCGAACAGGGGGGCGCTTGGATTTTTACCTCCGCAACCTTGGCTGTTGAAGGGGACTTCGCGCACTTTAACCACCGCCTAGGGATTGACGCTAAGCAGCAAATGACGCTGGAAAGCCCCTTTGATTATCCCAATCAGGCGAGGCTTTGCGTGCCCCGACACGTGCCGGAAACCAATAGTTTTCGTCGAGCCAACAAACTGGCCGCATTATTGGGACCGGTGATCGAACGTAACCAAGGGCGTTGCTTTTTCCTATGCACGTCGCATCAAATGGTACGAGAGCTATCAGCCTTGTTTCGTGAGCAGCTGTCATTGCCCGTCCTCATGCAAGGAGAGATGCCCAAGCAGCGCCTATTGAAAGAATATTTGTCGTTGGGCAATGCGTTGCTGGTGGCGACGGGCGCCTTTTGGGAGGGCATTGATGTGCGTGGGCAAGCACTTAGTTGTGTGATCATCGATAAACTCCCATTTGCCTCCCCCGATGATCCTTTATTAAAAGCACGAATAGAAGATTGTAAATTGCAAGGGGGCGATCCCTTTGCTCAGGTACAGATCCCCGAAGCGGTGATCACCCTAAAACAAGGGGTGGGGCGTCTTATTCGGGATCAACAAGATTTTGGTGCACTGGTTATTTGTGACAACCGATTGGTGACCCGCGCATACGGCGCAACCTTTTTGCGCAGTTTGCCGGCGATCCCTCGCACGCGGGACTTACACCACATCGACGATTTTTTGTCGGGCAGTGACACCAACAGCAACATAATGAACTCGTATTCATTCGATCAACCGATAGAGGGTTAAATGACGCTACGAATATTGGCCGTAGATACGGCGACCGAAAACTGCTCTGTCGCACTGTGCTGTGATGACCAGATTATCACGCGCAGCGAAATTGCACCGCGTGAGCATACCAACAAGATCCTCCCCATGGTTGATGAAGTATTGGCAGAAGCGGGGGTTGAACTGGGGCAGTTAGATGCGCTGGCATTTGGCCGCGGGCCAGGAAGCTTCACCGGTGTGCGTATTGGCATTGGTATTGCACAAGGTTTAGCGTTTGGGGCGGATGTACCCATGATTGGTGTCTCAACATTGGCGGCGATGGCAGCACAAAGCTATCGGCTACACAACGCGACCCAAGTACTGGCGGCGATTGATGCGCGTATGAGTGAACTCTATGTCGGCCAATATCGGCGGACTGACACTGGCGCATGGCAGTGTGTCGGTGAAGAGAGGGTCGTCGCCCCGGAAGCACTCACCCCTGACTGTACTGAGGGAGTGTGGACATTGGCAGGAACCGGTTGGGCAGCCTATCCTGATCTAGCCGCTCGCTTGGCATTGCAGACGGCGTCGTCAGAGGTGTTATACCCCCAAGCACAAGATATGCTGGAGATTGCTAAGCATGCGTATCATGCGGGGGACATGGTCGCAGCGGAACTTGCTAGCCCCACATATCTGCGGGACAAAGTCACTTGGAAAAAGTTACCCGGGCGCGAATAACCCCCATGAGGCCGGCAGCATAGGACGTGAATATGGTATCGATTAACGGTGTATCCTCCCCACAGACAAACCGGCCTAACCACCCCCAGCGCACAGGCAAAAAGCCGCAAACCACGCGCAAGCAAACGCCCAAGACGACACAGGTGGCTAAGGCGGTGCGCCAACGTGTCGATCCCGCCGCGATTGCGCAAGCCGAGCAGGCGAAGCAAGAGTACGTGCAATATGATTTGCCGGACGGTCGCGGCCGTCAAGCGATGGCTTCCTATTTCGCGGTGTTAAATCAAGCCAGGCGAGAGGAACTGATCAACTTAGTGGGCGTCGATATCTATGTATGATGTGGCGTGAAAGGAGCCTGATATGAAATCTTACTTGTTTGCCTTATGCGGCGTGCTATTACTGAGTGGCTGTACCAGTTTGCCTGAGTCATTAAAAGGCCGGATGGACCAGCCCGTGACCGAATACCCGGTGGTCGCGAAAATGACCCAAGCAAATCAAGGAGAAGAGGTACGCCTTGGGGGCTTGATTGTCGGGGTGAATAATCGTGAGCAGGACTCCGTGGTTGAAATCGTGGCCTTGCCCACGTCGACAGCGGGTCGGCCTGATATCGATGCCTCTTCACTGGGGCGCTTCAAAGCGATTTTTACTGGCTTTATTGAACCGGCTGATTATGCCAAAGGCCGGCCAATAACGGTGTTGGGCGACTTTCAGGGCCGTCAGGCGGGAAAAGTGGGGGATTACTCCTATGATTACCCCGTGCTTAGGGTAAAAGGGCATCAGCTTTGGGATATTGAACAGCATGTGGTTGATGATGACAGACCTTATTGCTACGGCTTGTACTGCTCCCGAGTGCGCATTGGCGTTGGCACGGGACGGGTGCAAAGCGTGATTAGTTTACCTTATTAGCCCTCAAATGGGATCGTGATGATGACACCGCCATTGACGGAGACATTCGAGGCATTATTGGCGTCTGATCCGGCAGCACTCGGGTTATCGTCTGGCTTAACGCCGACCTCGATGCGACTTAATGATGTGACAGTGGCAGCGGCAATACGCCCGGCGACCGGCTTAGCGCCAACATTGGTTTTTTTACATGGTTGGCAAGACAACCTGGCGAGTTTTCATTCGCTGATCCCCATGCTGCCCCAAGAATACGGGTTACTGATGTTTGATTGGCCTGGGCATGGTTTGTCTGAGCATAAAGCCGGGGATTATCATTACCCGTTTTTCGATTATCTCGACAGTTTGCATCAAATCCTTCACCAGACACCTTGTTCGCAATCGGAGAATTCGCAATCGGAGAAAACAGGGCCCGTCATATTGGTGGGGCACTCATTGGGAGGGTTAGTGGCTAGCTGTTACGCGGCCAGTTTTCCTGAGTCGATCGCGGGGGTTGTCTCGATAGAAGCGTTGGGGCCCATTGTTGAACCTGAACATAAAATCACCGAACGCATGGCGAAAAGTCTTAATCAGCGCTTAAATTCAGTGCAAAAAACACCACGTCTCTTTGATTCTGCGATGAAGGCGCTACAATTGCGCGCATCCATTAATAAAGTCGCCGGTCAGTTATTGATGCCACTGGTTGCTCGCGGGATTGAGACATGCAGCCATGGTGTGCGTTGGCGTCATGATCCCAAACTTGGTGGTGAGTCCCTGTATCGCATGGCGCCCGGCCATGGAGAGTCGATTATTCGAGCGATTGAGTGCCCTGTGCTGGCGATTCGCGCGACAGATGGGTATCCTGCGCTTCGCTCTGCCGATGCCGCGCAACGAGCCACGTGGTTTAAGCAATTGACACTCATTGAGATCCCCGGGACACACCATTGTCACCTTCAGCAACCGCAACAAACTGTGTCGTTAATAACGGATTTTGTGACCAAAATTCAAACGCGCACTTAAAATGCTCGTGTAAAAATAATGTTAACGCTATGGTGGGCAGGTTAAACACCTGTTTGAATTATGCCTCGCGTCGATCGAAGCAGGCAAAATAGCCTGCAAGTTAACACATAGGAGAAAGCCAGTGGAAAAGGTATGGCTTAATCGTTACCCGTCGGACGTGCCGGCGGAAATAGATCCAGATGCCCATCGCTCTCTGGTCGAGATGTTTGAACATTCTGTCCAGCAGTACGCGGATCAAACTGCCTTCATGAATATGGGGCAGGTCATGACATTTCGTAAACTGGAAGAGCGCAGCCGTGCGTTTGCTGCCTATCTACAAAACGAGCTGAAATTGAAAAAAGGCGATCGCGTTGCCATTATGATGCCGAACTTGCTGCAATATCCGATTGCCTTGTTTGGTATTTTACGAGCCGGTTGTGTGGCCGTGAACGTGAACCCGTTATACACCCCTCGTGAGCTTGAGCACCAATTAACGGATGCCGGAGCAAAAGCGATTGTGATTGTGAGTAACTTTGCTCACACGCTAGAGAAAGTGGTCGACAATACGCCGGTTAAACACGTGGTACTGACCAGTTTGGGCGAACAGTTGCCACGTGCCAAAGGGACCCTGGTTAACTTCGTGGTCAAATACGTCAAAAAAATGGTGCCCAAGTATCATTTGCCGCATGCCACCTCCATGCGCCAAGCGCTGCGCCGAGGCCGACGTATGCAATATGTGAAGCCTTTTTTGAAAGGCGAAGACATTGCGTTTTTACAATATACCGGTGGCACCACGGGGTTAGCGAAAGGCGCCGTGCTCACGCATAGAAATATGTTAGCTAACGTTTATCAAGCTAAAGGGACGTATCAGCCGGTACTTAATGCAGGTGAGGAGTTAGTGGTCACCGCATTGCCGCTTTATCACGTCTTCGCGCTCACGGTGAATTGCCTATTGTTTATTGAAATGGGTGGACAAAATCTACTGATCACCAATCCACGCGATATTCCAGGTTTTGTCAAAGAGCTACAAAAGTATCCGTTTACAGCCATTACAGGTGTGAACACGCTGTTTAATGCGCTGCTCCATAACGAAGACTTCCATGAGTTGGACTTTTCTAACTTGCGCTTGACCGTCGGTGGTGGCATGGCCGTGCAAAGGGCGGTCGCGGAAAATTGGAAAAAGCTGACTGGCAAGCATCTGCTTGAAGGATACGGGTTAACGGAATGTTCGCCACTGGTAGCGGCCTATCCTTATGATTTACGTGACTACAACGGCTCCATTGGATTGCCCGTGCCATCGACCGAGGTGCGCATCGTCGATGATCAGGGTGACGATGTGGCGGACAACCAGCCGGGTGAGTTGTTAGTGCGTGGCCCGCAAGTGATGCAAGGGTATTGGAATCGTCCAGAGGCGACACGAGAAAGTATCGACGAACAAGGTTGGTTAGCCACTGGTGATGTGGTGCAGTTCGATGATGATGGTTTCTTACATATTGTCGATCGCAAAAAGGACATGATCCTTGTCTCTGGTTTTAATGTGTATCCTAATGAAGTGGAAGATGTCGTTGCGTTGCATGACAAGGTGCTAGAAGTTGCCGCCATTGGCCAGCCAGATGAGAATTCTGGGGAAGTGGTTAAAATTTGTGTGGTCAAAAAAGATCCGTCGCTTACGCGAGATGATCTTGTGGCGCACTGTCGCAAACACCTCACTGGATACAAGGTGCCACGGGTGGTGGAATTTAGAGATGAACTGCCTAAAACCAATGTGGGTAAAATTCTGCGTCGAGAGCTACGCGATGAACCACAAGCCACCGAGCAAAAAGCGTCAGCTTAATGCGAACCGATCCAGAAAAGGGTAAACTGTCGATAACGAATCACGAAATGCCGGCCTCGCCGGCATTTTCTTTATGGGCTTTTTTGTGAACTATCAACAAATCACCACCGATCAACAGCTGGTCGATATCTGCACACACTTCCGTGACCAAGCCGTTGTGATGCTTGATACCGAGTTTGTCCGTACGCGTACCTTTTATGCACAACTGGGGCTGGTTCAGATTTATGATGGCGAGCAACTGGTGCTGGTTGACCCGCTAGCCATTGATGATCTTTCCCCGTTATGGGCGCTGTTGACTGACACCCAGGTCACCAAGGTGTTACATGCGAGTAGCGAAGACTTAGAGGTTTTTCAGCACTACGCGGGCGTATTGCCAACTCCCATGATAGACACCCAAATCGTCGCCGCTTTTTTAGGTCATGGCGTCTCCGAGGGCTTCGCAAGCTTAGTGGAGCGTTATGTCGGCGTGAGCTTAGATAAAGGAGAATCGCGCACTGATTGGTGTGCGCGTCCCTTAACCGAAAAGCAACAACAGTATGCGGCGGCTGATGTCTATTACTTGCTGCCGCTTTATCAAGCGCTGACGCAAGCCCTATCCGATACGCAGTGGCATGACGCCATGGTAGAAGAGTGTGGTCTGTTGTGCCGTAAAAAGCAGTGGGTTAAGCCGGATGAAGCGGCTTATCTCGATATTAAGTATGCGTGGCAGCTTAAGCCTCAACAGTTAGCGGTATTGCAAACCCTTGCCAAGTGGCGAGCGAAGGAAGCGCGTCGCCGGAATATGGCTCTTAACTTTATCGTTAAAGAGCAAAACCTCTGGAAAATGGCGCGTTATGGTATTCGTACCGTTGAGCAAATGAACGAGCATGGGTTCGACAAATTTGAAGTACGCTATCACGCGCAAACCTTGATAAAGTTGGCCACCCAAGCGGATAAAACCCCGTTAGCCAAATGCCCGCCGGCCATCACACGTTTAGTTGATGAACCCGGGTATAAGTCGGTGATTAAAGCGATGAAGGAGCAGGTGCAAGCCCAGGCCGATAGATCAGGCTTAGCGCCTGAGTTTATTGGCTCCAAAAAGCAGCTTAATCAATTGATTACTTGGGTATGGCGAGAGGAGTGTCAAGAAGATAAACGCCCTGACTTAGCCTCGGGGTGGCGCTTTCGATTAGTGGGAGAAACATTGCTGACGATGATCCCTAACGCCCCAGGGGCATCGTCATCATCTCGCGCATAAACAAAAGCGGTGGCCTTGAGCCACCGCTTTCTGTATTCGCCCGTTGTGGTTGAGCGCTAGCTCTCTTTTCCCTCTTCGGGCAAGGTGACGTTCAGCTCCAAGACGGACAGATCATCATCGCCTTGTTCGAGGCTGACAGACACCTGGTCCGGTGCGATATCCACGTATTTTCGGATCACATCTAGAATATCTTGCTTGAGCTGGGGCAAATAAGTCGGCGCAGGGCTATCCGCACTGCGACGCTCGGCAACAATGATTTGTAAACGCTCTTTGGCAATATTGGCCGACTTTTTCTTTGATGGGCGGAAGAATTCAAGCAGTGCCACATTAGCCTCCGAATAAGCGTTTTAGGAAACCTTTGCGCTCTTCCTCAATAAAGCGGAAGGGGCGCTCTTCACCCAGCAGGCGCGCAATAGCATCTTCATAGGCTTGGCCGGCATCAGACTCTTGATCCAGTACCACTGGCTCACCTTTGTTAGAAGCGTGCAATACAGACTGACTTTCAGGGATGACCCCTAACAGTGGAATACGCAGGATATCTTCTACATCCTCAACACTGAGCATTTCACCGTTGGTCACACGCGCGGGGTTATAGCGAGTGAGTAATAAGTGATGTTTTACCGGATCCTCGCCGTTTTCTGCGCGGCGTGACTTAGAATCGAGAATACCAAGAATACGATCAGAGTCGCGCACGGATGACACTTCTGGATTGGTGGTCACAATCGCTTCGTCAGCAAAATACAGCGCCATTAATGCGCCGGCTTCAATGCCTGCGGGTGAATCACAAATAATGTATTCAAAGCCAAGTTCATCCATGTCTTTTAAAACGCGCTCGACACCTTCTTTCGTTAACGCATCTTTGTCGCGTGTCTGAGAGGCGGGCAGAATAAACAAATTTTCTACGCGTTTGTCTTTAATGAGTGCTTGATGCAGATTGGCTTCGCCGTTAATGACGTTAACAAAATCGTAGACCACGCGGCGCTCACAGCCCATCACCAAATCGAGGTTACGTAGGCCAATATCAAAATCAACCACGGCGGTTTTTTTGCCTGTCATGGCCAACCCGGTCGCCAATGCCGCGCTCGATGTTGTTTTACCAACACCGCCTTTACCGGAGGTAATTACAATGATTCGTGCCATTCCTCTTCCTTATTCTCTTATAGCGTGAGGGGGTCAATGTGTAAGCTTTCTTGATTAAGCGAGACCATAGAAGGCCGCTCTATATGTTCTGATGGAATTTTATCACTGAGCCAATAGCTTCCTGCTACCGACAATAATTCTGACTGAAGGTTCTGACAATAAATACGCGCTTGTTTTTGTCCACTTGCACCGGCAATGGCTCGGCCACGCAAAACGCCATAGATATGAATACTGCCATCGGCAATCACTTCCGCGCCGGCACTAACATGATTGAGGATCACCAAGTCGGCGTTTTTTGCATAGATTTGCTGACCTGAACGCACAGGGGCGGTGACCACTTTTGCAGGCGGCTGAATCGGATCGGCAACACGGGATTGCTTGCTCGACTTGAGCACGGCTAATTGCGCATCCAGCGCAAGCTCACGTGTATCATTGTGGGTGACGCCGGTCAGCCCAACGAGAATCATGCCTGTGGCTTGTAAGCACTGCTTTAAGGCACCGATATCAGGGCATTGTGATAGACGGCTAATGTCAGCGACAACAGGAGCGCCTTGAAAAAAGGCCGGTGCTTGGGTGACTTTCTCTGTCAAAACATTGGCAGCGGCAGCAAAATTATCGTCAACGAGGTGGAGGACGGAAAGGGTAAAGGTTGAGCCTTTCAACTCCGGTTGTTTGAGCATGTTATTCGATCCCGGTTTTGTCATTTAAACACGAGTCAGACGCGCATTATCAGACGTTGGATAGCATGGTATATTCACAGCGCCAATGCGGCAAGCAGGGTTTGCCGTTGATGCGGCATTTCTCCCTTTAATGGTGTTTTTTTAACATTTGAATGAGAAATGGCAGCAGAAACGTGTTTTGACACACTTTGCTGCAAAGCTTAACAAACCTTTACCCCAAGATGACAATCTATCGCCTGTAATATGGCACGCTCATGAGGACTTTTGAGATGTATTGCGCAATTTATCGTAGTAAAAAGAAAGAAGGCACCTATCTTTATCTTGCAGAGAAAGATAAATTTGATGATGTGCCCGAGGCACTCATGAATAGCTTTGGGCAGCCCGAATTTGCCATGATGATCAACTTAGACAAGCGCGATAAACTGGCAGCAGTTGACATCAATAAGGTTAAACAAAGCCTGCAAAGTGATGGCTTTTTTGTGCAATTGCCTCCGCCACCTGACGCGGCATTGCAGGCCATTCGTAATAAAAACGAAAAACTGTAAAAAGGATGACTATGCGCAAAGGTATGATTTCAGCCTCTATCGCGGCGGCACTCTTGGTGAGCCCTGTGATGGCCAAGCCCGGATTCGAGCAGTATGTGACCACCTTAAAAGCCGAAGCACGTGAGGCGGGCATCAGTGATGCGTTACTTGAGCGTGCCTTTAAGGACGTTGAATACCATGAGCGTGCAGTCAGCTCCGATCGAAATCAACCTGAGCGACGTCTCACGCTGGATGAGTATATTCCGCGTGCTGTGCCTGATTGGAAAGTCGCTCAAGCGAAACAACTGTATCGTGAACATTATGACACCTTGGAAGCCATTGGTGAGCAGTACCAGGTTCAGCCGCGTTTTATTGTGGCTTTATGGGGTGTAGAAAGTAATTTTGGCAAACTTCAGGGTAGTTATAATGTCATTGAAGCCTTATCAACATTAGCCTTTGATGGCCGTCGTGAGGCTTTTTTTCGCAAAGAGACCATGGCCGCACTGACGATATTAGAGCAAGGGCACATTGCGCCTGAAGCGATGAAAGGCTCTTGGGCTGGGGCGATGGGTCAATGCCAGTTCATGCCGAGTTCGTTTATTAACTATGCGGTCGATGGAAACCAAGATGGCAAAAAAGATATTTGGCAAACGGAAGCTGATGTCTTTGCGTCTGCTGCAAATTACTTAAAAAAAGCGGGATGGGATGATACCTACACGTGGGGACGGCAGGTCCAGATCCCTGAAGGCATCGATCGTACTTTGCTTGGCACCAACAGTGAGAAAGCACACTCATTGAGTGAGTGGCAGACGCGTGGGGTACGGCGAATGAATGGTCAGGCGTTACCGGCCGTCGATATCAACGCTTGGTTGATTCAGCCTGATGATGGTAAAGGCAGGGCTTATCTTGTTTATAATAACTACCAGAGCTTATTGAAATGGAATCGCTCGCACTACTTTGCGTTAGCGGTGAGCCATTTGGCGGACAGAATTAAATTTGGTTAAGGGATAAAAAAAAGAGGCTGAGCGCCTCTTTTTTTATGCGGGAATATGGACTTAGGCTTCCTGACCTGGGATGAGGAAGTCTTCCTGCTTGGCCGCGCCGCTTTCAATCGCTTCGCGAATCACTTTAGGCATACGGCCTTGGCCCGTCCAGGTTTTTTGTGAGCCATCTTCGCCCGTATATTGATATTTTGCTGGACGTGTCGCGCGTTTACCCGATGCTTTACTCTTCGAAGCACCACCTAACAATGCCACGATTTCTTCTGGGCCAATACCGTCGGCTTCTAACATAGCACGGTATTTTTCTAACTTCTCTAAACGTTCTTTTTCTTTTGCCTCGGCTTGACGGTCAAGCTCTTTACGCTCTTCAACAACCGTTTGAAGTTTTTCTAATGCTTCATTAAGTTGTTCGGTTGACATTTCTTTGGCAAGTGCGCGCAAGCTACGCAAATTGAGTAAGGCTTTCATTGCATCAGACATTATTGGTTCCTATTTGATTTATATGTTAATTGAAAGAATGATAGCAGTATAATTGAAATATACAATATGGCCTATATTAATACGTCATATTGCGCATTAATTGCAAGTTAACTGCAAATTTGACTTTAATTCTATTGTCTTTTTGAAGCGAATGTCTAAAAAAATAGAAGATGAGACGTATTTTATTGGCATCGCGTAAGCTGGGATTTAATCGATGCTTTTTCAACCATAAAGAGTTGCGATGGTAAGCACGTTGTGTAGAATGCACCACGCTTAACGTAGAGGTGCGTTGTTTATCAGTCGTGCGCAAGAGGGTGATTCCGATGAGAGTGCACAAAAGGAAGCAACGCCGAAGCCAATCAGGTCATCACACCGATTGAGCTGGGGCTGTTACCGAATAGGGGCAGCACTGCCATAGTACTTGGAAATACACTATGGAGCGCTACTGTATGTAGGAGGCAAGCTGTTTGCCGTGTGATACCACGCCTTACCGTCTTCATTTCTGCAGTAGATCTCCAACCACTTGGTTGACACTGAGATCATGAACTTAACAGATTTTTCTTCATCCGCTTTATCACTGCTTCCCCCTTTATTGGCTCTGGGCCTCGCGATTGCTACACGACGGGTTTTATTGTCCTTGGGTATGGGAATCGTACTGGGTACGGTATTACTGACCGATTTTTCTATCCTCTCTTCCGGACAGTACCTGCTTGAGGTGATTACTGGGCTATTTATCGCTGATGGAGGCTTAAATAGTTGGAACTTAAGTATTCTCGCGTTTCTTATTTTACTCGGGATGATCACCGCGCTTCTGTCTCTTTCTGGAGGCACCCGCGCGTTTGCCAATTGGGCGCAAAGCCGGATCAAGAGTAAACGTGGCGCGAAACTACTGGCTGCTTTTCTTGGCGTATTTATTTTTGTCGATGATTATTTCAATAGTTTGGCGGTAGGGGCCGTTTCTCGTCCTGTGACGGATCGCTTCCACGTTTCTCGAGCGAAACTGGCTTACATTCTTGATTCCACGGCCGCCCCTATGTGTGTGATCACGCCGGCATCAAGCTGGGGGGCTTATATCATTACCGTGATTGGCTCTATTTTGGTGGCACATGGCGTCACGGATTACACGGCGCTAGGGGCATTTGTCACCATGATCCCAATGAACTTTTATGCCATTTTTGCCTTGCTGTTAGTGTTTGCGGTGGTTTGGTTTCAACTGGATATTGGCCCGATGCGTCAGTTTGAATATCAGGCGAAAAAAGGCAGCCGACTGGGCGATGAAAGTGAAAACTGCGCTGATATTTGCGACGACCTCGGGATTGAGGAAAGTGATAAAGGCAGCGTGGCTGATTTGGTCGCCCCCATTATTGTACTCGTCGTGGCGACGGTGGGTGCAATGTTATATACCGGCGGGTTGGCATTGGCAGCCGAAGATCAATCCTTTTCTCTGCTCGGGGCGTTTGAAAATACCGATGTCGGGATGTCATTGCTATGGGGGGGACTGGCGGGTTTAGCCGTATCCTTGGTGATGACAGCGAAACAAGGTATAGCGGTATCAGATATTGCGAAAACCCTTTGGGTGGGCGCAAAGTCTATGTTTGGCGCTATCCTCATTCTGTTATTTGCTTGGTCGATTGGTCATATTATTGGCGACCTACAAACAGGTCAATATTTGTCGTCCTTAGTGGAGGGGAACTTACCGGCGCAACTCTTGCCTGTAGTGCTCTTCTTGTTGGCGGCAGTGATGGCCTTTGCCACAGGGACGTCGTGGGGGACGTTCGGTATTATGCTTCCTATCGCGGGCGATCTTGCCGCGGCGACAGACATTGCACTGATGCTACCTATGCTCTCAGCAGTATTGGCAGGGGCGGTATTTGGCGATCATTGCTCACCGATTTCTGATACCACTATCTTGTCTTCAACAGGAGCACGATGTGGACATATTGACCACGTCGCGACTCAGCTCCCTTATGCCATTGGTGGGGCGATTGTCTCAACCGTCGGCTTCGTGGTGTTAGGCTTTACCGCGTCACTTCTCTGGTCATTGGTGGCGACCGTGTTTGCGTTCGTTGCACTATGTGCTGGTTTAATGTGGCTTAAAAAGCGACCGTGTAAATTGGTCGGTTAATTATCTAGCCCCGTCTTGGCGGGGCTTTTCTTTTTCTGCTAGTGCGGTAGCATGCCTGTTTATTTAATCCAGCTCGCCCACAATGGGCATTACGTGTAGAGACAGTTATGGCTCAGTTATACTTTTATTATTCGGCAATGAACGCGGGTAAGTCGACCACCTTGTTACAATCGGCCTTTAACTACCAAGAGCGCGGTATGCAGCCTCTACTTTTTACCGCCGCGATTGATAACCGCTATGGGGTTGGAAAAATCAGTTCGCGAATTGGCTTAGAAGCTGATGCCCACCTGTATGATAATCAAACGTCGCTGTTCGAGCACGTCGCGACCATCTTGGCGCAAGAGAAAGTTGACTGTTTATTGATTGATGAGAGCCAATTTTTAACCAAACAGCAAGTGCTCGAGCTGACTGATGTGGTGGATAAGCTGCGGATCCCCGTATTGTGCTACGGATTAAGAACAGATTTTCGCGGTGAGCTGTTTGAAGGGTCACAATACTTGCTGGCGTGGGCCGATAAGCTCGTTGAACTGAAAACCGTGTGTCATTGTGGGCGTAAAGCGAGTCGAGTCATTCGCCAAGATAGCGAAGGCAATGCCATTGCCGATGGTGATCAGGTGGTGATTGGAGGCAATGAACGGTATGTCTCTGTGTGTCGCCGACATTACAAACAGATGCTCGGCTTACTCTAGACAGGATTGAGTGCGGTAAAGAACAACAAAGGCGAGCCGTAAGCTCGCCTTTTCTATTTGGCCGACCGGATTCAGCGCTATTTCGCCGCTTCTTGATCGACTGGCACAATTTCACTGGCATGGTAGCCTTTGGGTCCTTCCTGAACCTCATAGTTGACGGTTTGTCCCGCCTTTAATGTCTTATATCCGTCCATCTGGATGGTAGAGTAGTGGGCAAACACATCGCCTTCCCCTTCTACCGGACAAATAAAGCCAAATCCTTTTGCATTGTTAAACCATTTTACTGTACCAGTTTCCATGCGACACATCCTTCTTGCATCAAACTTTGCATACCTGTGATAAACGCGTTCATTTCACCTCGTCAATTTGACCAGCGCGGTACTGTCGCACCCTCGCCCATGCCAATAAACAGAAGTGATATGGTGAGTTTATCGACCACATGTTTCACTTTAGTAGATACTTTTAGGCAGTCAAGTGTGGGGTATAACTTATAACAGTAATGTAATATCAAATCGAAAAAGTGTGAGGAAGTGGCAATTATTCATTCAGAAACAGACATCTTAGTTGCATAGTTTTTTAGGGTTTTCTCCGGATGTTTTCGCTATTAAAAAAGTGTGATTGCAGTGATAGATACGCGATAACAGGCCGTAACTATTACTTTTTATTCTAATAACTGGCTCTTTTCCCCCTTAAGTGTATGGATTAGTGTGAGCGCTATTGGCATGATTCACGCAATCTGCCTGCTTAAAAATGAAAATGAAGTGAATATTCTCGAGTCGAGAGAGGTGTATGTCTATGCTCACCTATCACGCTTGATGCGATCCGCTAACCGGCTTGTCGTTAGTCGGCATGCCTTAATTTTTATGCATTCTAGTGCAGGCACGAATGGTAGGTTTTTGTCGTATTCAGTGAACGAAATTCTGCGCGAGAGACTAGTGTGTAATACGGTGATTAACAATTGCTCAGGCAAACGATGTTCGCAATGAAAAGGTTGCTGGAATACAATCTGTGGCTTAACTTTAAGTATAGGTGGACGGGAAACGTGGATGGCAGTAGTGCCCCGCCACATCTCTTACCGAGACACCCTAACAATGCATTGAATGAGTTATGAGTAATTGGAACCAGTGGGGTTTGCCTGACGCGGAGGCCGAAGCGTCAGAAAAAACAAAGTTGCAACCACCATCAATGTACAAGGTGGTGCTAAATAATGATGACTACACTCCGATGGAGTTTGTGATCGATGTGCTCCAGACGTTTTTTGCCATGGATGTGGACAAAGCGACGCAAGTCATGCTGACGGTGCACTATGAAGGAAAAGCGGTCTGTGGCGTATTTACCGCCGAGGTTGCTGAAACGAAAGTGGCACAGGTAATGATGTATGCCAAAGAGCATGGCCATCCGCTACTGTGCACGATGGAGAAAGCTTAGCCGGCTCCATCACGCTTTAGCGCGGTTTTTGAGGGAGGTGCCTTTATGCTTAACAAAGAACTTGAAGCCAGTTTGAATGGCGCGTTTGCACGAGCGCGTGAAAAACGCCACGAATTCATGACGGTGGAGCACCTGCTTCTCGCGTTGATCGATAATGCGGCCGCGCACGATGCGCTGGTCGCGTGCCGTGCAGATTTGGAGGCGCTGCGCAAAGAACTTGATGCGTTTATTGAGCAAACCACACCGCTAATCCCTGCGGACGATGAGTCGCGAGAGACGCAGCCAACGCTGAGTTTCCAGCGCGTACTCCAACGAGCTGTTTTTCATGTGCAGTCATCCGGTCGTAGCGAAGTAAGCGGTGCGAACGTGTTGGTGGCGATCTTCAGCGAACAAGAATCCCACGCCGCTTATCTGCTTAAAAAGAACGACGTGAGTCGCCTTGACGTGGTCAACTATATCTCTCATGGCACCACGAAAGATGAAGGCGACGATCTACCCAGTAGTGACATGGGGGCTGATGAGGCCGGTGCGGAGCCGGGTGAAGATCGTTTGGAGAACTTCGCAACCAACCTCAATCAGCTCGCACGTGTTGGCGGTATTGATCCACTAATCGGTCGTGATAAAGAGCTCGAACGCACCATCCAGGTATTGTGTCGCCGTCGCAAGAATAACCCCCTGTTGGTTGGCGAAGCCGGGGTCGGTAAAACAGCGATTGCGGAAGGGCTCGCGTGGCGCATTGTTGAAGGGCAAGTGCCAGATGTGATCAAAGATTGCGTGATTTATTCGCTCGATATTGGCTCTTTGCTCGCGGGCACCAAATACCGTGGCGACTTTGAAAAGCGCTTTAAATCGATCTTAAAGCAACTCGAAAAAGAGGATCACGCGGTACTCTTTATCGATGAGATCCACACCATCATTGGCGCTGGTGCCGCGAGTGGTGGCCAGGTCGATGCCGCAAACTTGATTAAGCCGCTATTGAGTAGCGGAAAGTTACGCTGTATCGGCTCGACGACCTACCAAGAGTATGGTTCTATCTTCGAAAAAGAGCGGGCACTGGCGCGCCGTTTTCAGAAAATCGATGTGATTGAGCCCTCTATTGATGACACCACCAAGATTTTGATGGGTCTGAAGCCGAAATATGAGGCTCACCACGAAGTGCGTTACACCAACAAGGCGATTCGTGCCGCGGTCGAGCTGTCGGCAAAATACATTAATGAGCGTCACTTACCCGACAAAGCCATCGATGTGATCGATGAGGCGGGGGCGCGGTGCCGGATGGCGCCAGCCAGCAAACGCAAGAAGACGGTCAATGTCCCTGATGTTGAGAGTATGATTGCGAAAATGGCCCGTATTCCCGAGAAGTCGCTCTCGTCGTCCGATAAAGACGTGCTGCAATCACTGGATGACAAGCTCAAAATGCTGGTGTTTGGTCAAGATACTGCCATCACGGCACTGTCTGAAGCGATCAAGCTGAGCCGCGCAGGCTTGGGCGATGAGAACAAACCGGTCGGCTCGTTCTTGTTTGCCGGGCCTACCGGGGTTGGTAAAACCGAAGTCACGGTACAATTGGCTCGCGCCATGGGCATTGAGCTGCAGCGCTTTGATATGTCGGAGTACATGGAGCGTCACACAGTGAGCCGCTTGATTGGCGCGCCCCCAGGCTATGTGGGGTACGATCAGGGTGGGTTGCTGACTGATGCGGTGATCAAGCACCCATACAGTGTGGTGCTGCTTGATGAAATCGAGAAAGCGCATCCAGATGTGTTTAACTTGCTCTTGCAAGTAATGGACAATGGCACTTTGACTGACAATAACGGGCGCAAAGCCGATTTCCGCAATGTCATCTTGGTGATGACCACCAACGCCGGCGTAGCCGAGACGGTGCGTAAGTCTATTGGCTTGATTCAGCAAGATCACAGTCATGATGCGATGTCGGAAATTAAGAAGGTGTTCTCGCCAGAGTTCCGTAACCGCTTGGACAACATCATTTGGTTTAACCACTTGGATGAACAGGTTATCTTGCAAGTGGTAGATAAGTTCATTGTTGAGCTACAAGCCCAACTGGACGCTAAAGGAGTGTCGCTTGAGGTGACGTCGGAGGCTAAGCGCTGGCTAGCGGAAGAAGGCTATGACAAGGCAATGGGCGCACGGCCGATGGGACGTGTTATCCAAGATAACTTGAAAAAGCCACTGGCTAACGAGCTGCTGTTTGGCTGTCTGGTTAACGGGGGGACAGTTCGTGTGGTATTGAAAGATAACCGATTGGACTTCCAATTCAGTGATCAAATGGAACCGGCTTAATCGGTTCGAGAAAAAGCAAAACCCGGCATCGCTGCCGGGTTTTTTGATCGCGTTCGGAGGATTAACGCGAACGGAAAACGATGCGACCTTTGGACAAATCGTAAGGGGTCATTTCAACCGTGACTTTGTCGCCGGTCAGGATGCGGATGTAGTGCTTACGCATCTTGCCTGAAATGTGGGCAGTCACCACGTGACCGTTTTCTAGTTCTACGCGGAACATAGTATTAGGCAACGTATCGAGTACGGTGCCTTGCATTTCAATTACGTCTTCTTTTGCCATTGAATCCTCTTAGGCCTCTTCTGGTAGCCAATTTTTTGACCGACAGATAATGCCTCTATTCTGAAAGTCTGTAAAGTTCGGGTGCGAATTTTACCCTGTTGGGGCGCTCCTTGCTAGAAAAAATAGCCACTATTGTGGAATAACCGGCCAGGTAAACGCCCGCCACTGCTGGTTGATAAAGCGTTGATGTGGATAATAGTCTGCTTTGTAGCGCATTGCTGAGCAGGCATCGATTTGATAGCCCAAATAGAGCCAAGGTAATTCGAGTGAGTTCGCCAGTTGTAGTTGTGCTTGAATACTGACGCGTCCGAGTGAGAAGCGGTGCTCTGGCTCGAAAAACGTATAAAGTGCACTTAATCCGTCGTCGACGACATCGGTTACAGCGATGGCAACCAGCGTGAGTTGGTGATGATCGCGTTGATACAAATGGATAAAGCGCGGGGATAACCAGTCACTACCGATAAAGTCGAGAAACGCTTGGCGCTTGGCAGGATACATATTGCCATCGGCATGGCGAGCGGCGATGTACCGTTGAAAGAGCGCAAACCAGTTAGCATCAAGCTGATCACTCACTTTAACCTCCAAGCGATTGAGCTGGCTGCGATGACGCTTTTGGCTTTTTGAGGGTTGATATTGGTTCACATCAATCCGAATCGCTTGGCAAGCCTGACATTGTGGGCAGTGCGGCCGGTAAATAAGGTTGCCACTACGACGAAAGCCAGCCGCTAATAGCGCGGCATATTTCTCGGGCGTGTGGTAATCCGCCGACATTACCACCGCCAGTTGCTCTTGCTGATCAGGTAAGTATTGGCAAGATGCTGCAGGCGTGACGCCAACTTGGATTCCCACACTCATTATGCTCTCCAATCTGCGATCTGCTGCGGTTGGCTGCTCTGGATAATGGGCTGGTCACGGTGTGCTTGCAACGCGGTGATAAACGCGTCTCGGGTCCAAGGTCTGGCACCCAAAGAGGCTAAATGTGGCGTCATCATTTGGCAGTCAATATAACGGCCACCCTGCTGCGCAAAATATTGACTGAATTGCCAAAGTGCAAATTTAGAGGCATTGGTGGCTTTGGAAAACATGGATTCACCACAGAATACGCGGCCCACGCAGACACCGTAAAGCCCGCCGACAAGCTGTGCGCCGTCCCATACCTCGACACTGTGAGCATCCCCTTGCTGATGAAGCTGGCAGTAGGCAACTTGCATCTCATCGGTAATCCAGGTCTGCTCAGGCCCGCGAATGGCCGCACAGGTAGCAATCACCGTCTCGAATGCGCGATTGAGCGTGATGGTATACGCAGACTTTTTGGCGGCTTTACGCAAACTGCGACTGGCATGAAAATCAGCGGGCTGAATCACAGCCCGTTCACTTGGTGACCACCACAATAAAGGATCATCTTCGCCAAACCAGGGGAAAATACCACTGCGATAAGCCGACATTAGCCGCGCAGGTGATAGATCTCCCCCAATGGCGAGCAAGCCATCGGGGTGAGAGAGCGCTTCGCTCACGGGCGGAAAGCGAAAGTCATCTTGCGCTAAAGGCGGTAAAAAAAGGGTCATATCACACGCTCTCGTTACAAGCGGTTCATGAGTTGCGCATAGCGACCGTTACGTGCCAGCAAGTCTTGATGTGTGCCTTGCTCAATAATGCGGCCAGCATCCATTAAACACACAGTGTCCATATGTGCCAAACCAACCAATCGATGGGTAATGATCACCACGGTTTTATCCTGACAATGGTCTTGCAGTAAGGATAGGATCTCCGCCTCGGTTTGCACATCTAGGCCTTCGGTTGGCTCATCAAGTAACATAATCGGCGCAGGGTGCAAGAGGCCACGAGCAATCCCCAAGCGGCGGCGCTCGCCGCCTGAAAGCTGTCGTCCGCCATCGCCCAGCCATGCATCGAGTCCTTGGCCCTCTAACAGTCCATCCAAGCCAACGCGCTGCAAGACAGTGGCGAGGGCATCGTCTGATGCCTCTGGGCAAGCCAGGATGAGGTTGTCGCGCAGTGTGCCGTTGAACAGATCAACACTTTGCGTCACCACAGACATGGCGTCACGCAGTGCGGTTTCTTGCCATTGCGTGAGCGGCACCTCATCAAGGGTGATTTGACCTTGCGTGGGATCCCACGCCCGGGTAAGCAAGCTCAATAAGGTTGATTTGCCACATCCCGTTCTTCCTAACAGGGCGAGTGTTTGCCCTGGTGTGATGCGAAGAGAGATGTTTGAAAGCGCGTCTTGTGCTGCGCCCGGGTATTGGTAACTGACATTATCAAAGCTAATATCGCCGACAGCGGGGCCAGTATGTCCTTGTGAGGGGAAGGGGACACTGGGCGCGCGCTCCGTGATCGCATTCAGTCGTTTCGCGGCGGTAAGCGTTTTGCCGAGGTATTGGAAGGCGGCAGTGATCGGCATCATCAACTCAAAACTGGCCATGGTCGTAAAGGCCACCATAGCAATCAGGGGGCCAGGTCTATGATCACCGACACCATCTGCCGCCAGCCAAATCATCGCCACCAGTGTTAGCCCTGTGGCCGCGACGAGCACAGCATTGGCTAATCCGGTGATGCGCGCCATATTGGCTTGTGCGTGCAGCATGGCTTGCTCGCTGTCATCGATGCGGGCGCGATAGCGGTCACGTGCGCCAAATAAAGCCAGCTCGGCGTGGCCTTGTAACCAATCAAGCAGTGCGATTCGCGTGGCTGCATTTTGTTCCAACTGTGTACGGCCTTGATCATTACCCAAGCGATAAAAAAGGATCGGCAGCCCAATCAGTAACCCGAGCAAGATCAGTCCAAGCGCCATGCCAAGCATTGGGTCAAACCAACCCAGGAAGAAACTTACCGCCAGGATGCCCACGATACCAACCACCATCGGGCTGACTAGGCGCAGATAAACGTGGTCCATGGCATCGACATCGGCGACCATGCGATTAAGTAAGTCGCCATCACGCATATTCAGCCCTTGACCAGGGACTAATGGGGCGAGTTTACGAAAAAATGATACGCGTAAATCGGCCAATAGTTTGAAGGTGGCATTGTGGCTGACCACACGTTCAGCCCAACGGCCGAAGGTACGACCAATGGAAAAGCCACGCACACCGGCGGCGGGCAGCATGTAATTAAAGGTGGCAAGGCTCGCCAGGCCGGCGACAGCCGCAGCGGCAATAAACCAACCGGAGAGGGTGAGTAGGCCAATGGCGGCAAACAAGGTAGCAAACGCCAGCACCATACCTAGACTCAAACCGAACCAGTGGCGCTTATAGAGGCGGAGATAGGGCAGTAGTTCACGCATCGAGATTTCTCCTATCGGCGGAAGCCAGCATCTCAGCCAGCGGGCCGGTTTCAGCGAGAGTATGATAGAGGCCTTGTTGTACTAACTTTCCGTCCATCATCACCCAGACTTGGTCACTGTGGGTGAGCGAGTCTAAACGGTGCGACACCTGGACACAGGTTTTGGCTTGGGTTGCCGCACTCAAAGTTTCTAGCACGCGGTTTTCGCTATGTGCGTCTAGGCTTGCGGTTGGCTCATCCAGTACCCAGAGCGCACCATCTTGTAATAGCGCTCGCGCGACCGCAATACGCTGTGCTTGACCCACTGATAACCCGCCATTTCGGTCACCGACAGGATGCGCCAAGCCATCGGTCAGCCGCATCACGAACTCATCCACGTACGCTTGGGTCATCACTTGGTTGATGGTCTCAGGCGTTGCCTCAGGGTTAGCGAGGGCAATATTGTCGCGAATACTGCCATGGAACAGCTGTGGGTTTTGCCCGACCCAGCTTATCGACTGACGCCAATGCGTTAAATCAAGTTCACTGCGTTCATAGCCATTAATGGTGAGGCTACCACGGTAGGGCAGAAAACCAAGCAGAGCGTTAAGAAGGCTAGATTTGCCCGCGCCACTGACGCCAACAAGCGCAATCTGTTCACCGGGTTGGATAGAAAAGCACATTGGCCCTGCCAATACGTGACCGTCGGGACTGAGTACCTCCAGGTCGTGCGCGATGATAGTGACGGTGGATAAATCAGGCGTGGCTTCACCTTGGGTGCCGGTATCTGGCTGGGCATCGAGAAATTCCACGATCGACTCGGCCGCCCCAATTGCTTGTGCCTTGGCGTGATAAAAGGTGCCGAGATCGCGCAATGGCTGATAAAACTCGGGAGCCAGCACTAACACGAATAAACCGGTAAACAGCGAAATAGAGGCACCATAGTGACCAAAATCAAGCTCACCAATAAAGCTAAACCCAAAATAGACGGCGACAACGGCAATGGAAATGGCGGTGAAAAATTCCAGCACGGCCGATGATAAAAAGGCCAGGCGTAGCACTTCCATTGTTCGTTGGCGAAATGTGTGTGATGCGAGATGAAGCTGCTCGGCCTCCGCCTCAACGCGATTAAACAGCTTGAGAGTGGGCAGTCCACGTAAGCGGTCGTAGAAGTAACCGGATAAACGTTGCAGTGCCTTAAAGTTTTTCCGGTTGGCATCAGCGGCTTTAATGCCAACTAAGGCCATGAAAAAGGGGACCAGCGGCGCGGTGACTAAAAAGATCACGCCCGACGCCCAATTGATTGGGAAAACGGCAACCAATATCACCAAGGGGATCAGCACGGCGATGGCCATTTGCGGCAAATAACGGGCAAAAAAGTCTTGTAACTCTTCTACTTGCTCTAAAATCAGGCTCGCCCAGCTACCTGCTGGGCGTCCTTGAATGCTCACCGGCCCCAACGCCTCGAGGCGATTCAGGATTAAATGACGAATATGTTGGCGAATCACTTCACCACAGCGGTAGCCCGTTTGCTCTTTGGCCCAGCTGCATGCTGCACGTGCTAATACGACGCCAGCTAACGCCAGAAAACTGGGGAGTAGGGTGAATTTATCCGTTTGTTCAATAATCAATTGGTGCAGCAGGTGGGCGAGAAGTGCTGCTTGGGCAATCAAAAGCACACCGGAGAGGAGTGCAATACTAATCGTCGCAACTAACCAGGGTTTGGCTAACGTGCTCTGCGACTTGAGCCATTGGGTTAGCGCCCGCTGTTTAGATTTATCCATATCGTCTTATTGTTTTATGAGAGCCTACAAATAGGCTGGGCAGGCCACCGAATGGCGGCCTGCATGAGAGCGTGGGCTTACTGATTATTCGCCAGAGCGTCGAGATAGCGCTCGGCATCTAATGCGGCCATACAGCCGGTGCCTGCAGAGGTTATCGCTTGGCGATAAACATGATCCATCACATCACCGGCAGCAAACACACCTTCAACGCTGGTTTGAGTGGCATTGCCATTGAGGCCCGACTCGACCTTGATGTAGCCATTTTCCATCTCTAATTGACCCGCAAAAATATCGGTATTAGGTTTATGGCCAATCGCAACAAACACACCCATCACATCCAGTGTTTCGGTTTCATCACTTTGGGTGTCTTTCAAGCGTGCTTGGGTCACACCCATTTCATCGCCTAGTACTTCATCTAGCACGCGATTAGTGTGTAGCACGATATTACCGTTCTTCACTTTATCCATCATGCGGTCAACGAGGATTTTCTCGGCACGGAAGGTGTCGCGACGATGAACAACATGCACTTCTGAGGCAATATTTGATAGGTACAAGGCCTCTTCGACCGCGGTGTTACCACCCCCGATCACCGCGACTTTTTGGTTGCGATAGAAAAACCCATCACAGGTGGCGCAGGCTGAGACGCCCCGCCCTTTAAACGCTTCTTCAGATGGAAGGCCAAGATATTGCGCAGAGGCACCGGTAGAGATAACCAATGCATCACAGCTGAACTCACCATTATCGCCTTTTAAGCGGAACGGACGAGCGGATAAGTCCACCTCATTAATGTGATCAAAGATAATCTCAGTCTCGAATTTTTCCGCATGAGCTTTCATACGATCCATCAAGGCCGGCCCTGTCAGTCCCTCAGGGTCGCCAGGCCAGTTTTCAACATCCGTGGTGGTGGTCAGCTGGCCACCTTGTTGCATTCCGGTCACCATCACGGGGTTTAAGTTAGCGCGCGCGGCGTAAACAGCGGCGGTATAGCCAGCCGGGCCTGAACCCAGGATCAACAGGTTCGCATGCTTAATGTTACTCATTCACGTCTCCGAGCAGGAAAAGAGGTTCGTTTTTTGAATGGACTGATTGTAGGTAAATTAGAAAGGTAAAGAAAGGGCACCGTGATGGTGCCCTCGATTTCTATGATTGGTGTGGCCGATTAATGCGCGGCCTTTAGTGCGTCCATGGCATCAACATACGGCAACTCAAAGCCTTCTGCGACCTCTTTGATGGTCACTTGACCGCCAATGACATTCAGACCATTACGTAGATGCGCATCTTCGACCAAGGCATCACGATAGCCTTTATTCGCCAGCTTAACGATATAAGGCAGTGTGGCGTTGTTCAGTGCGACAGTAGAGGTACGGGCTACCGCGCCAGGCATGTTGGCGACACAGTAGTGAACGACATCATCGACGATATAGGTGGGATCCGCATGAGTGGTCGCGTGTGAGGTCGCGAAACAGCCGCCTTGATCGATAGCCACATCCACAACTGCTGCGCCGGGCTTCATACGCTTAATGTGGTCTTCGTTAACCAGTTTGGGGGCGGCCGCACCTGGGATCAGTACTGCGCCCACGACTAGATCAGCGTTCAGCACATGCTGCTCTAGGGTTTCTTCTGTGGAGTAGACCACTTTGGCACGTCCTTGGAACTCTTCATCGAGGCGACGTAAGGTATCGACATTTTTGTCGAGAATCGTGACGTCAGCACGCAGACCAACGGCCATACGAGCGGCGTTCGAGCCGACAACACCACCGCCGAGTACCACGATTTTCGCAGGCTCAACCCCGGGCACACCGCTGAGCAACATGCCCGAACCGCCGTGTGATTTTTCTAGCGCTTGTGCACCTGCTTGAATAGACATGCGGCCGGCGACCTCAGACATAGGCGCAAGGAGTGGCAATCGACCTTTAGAATCTGTTACCGTTTCGTAGGCAATACAGATGGCTTTACTTTTAATTAAGTCTTCTGTTTGCGGAAAATCTGGTGCAAGATGCAAATAGGTGAACAAAATCTGTCCTTCGCGGAGCATCGCACGCTCAACGGCTTGTGGCTCTTTTACCTTGACGATCATTTCTGCTTTCGCAAAAACGTCAGCAGCAGTGGGAAGGATAGACGCGCCGGCGGCTTTATAGTCGTCGTCAGAGAAACCAATACCATTACCTGCGTTGGTCTCGATGTAAACAGAGTGGCCGTGAGAAATAAGCTCGCGAACACTCGCGGGTACCATACCAACGCGGTACTCATGGTTTTTGATTTCTTTTGGAACGCCAATGATCATGCTGTCACCTCGTGTTTATTCAGTGTTATCGGCTGGCTTTTTATTGATATTGTCAATTTTCAGGCTAGTATAAAGGCAATAAACCAGTATTTGATGCTAAAGATCATTTAGATGTTATTTAATTTGGTATATCTTTTTGCAAGGAAGTAACAAGGTGGAATAAAAAATGGTAGATACCAAAAAAAAGCCCTCCAAGGAATTGGACCGCATTGACCGCAACATCCTGAACGAGCTTCAAAAGGATGGGCGAGTCTCTAACGTTGAGTTATCAAAACGTGTTGGTCTTTCTCCTACCCCCTGTCTAGAACGTGTACGACGTCTTGAGCGTCAAGGTTATATCCTTGGCTATACAGCACTGCTTAACCCCCAGTATTTGGATGCATCACTGTTGGTGTTTGTCGAAATCACACTCAACCGCGGTGCGCCTGATGTGTTCGAGCAATTTAATAAAGCCGTGCAAACGCTTGAGGATATTCAAGAGTGCTCGTTAGTGTCAGGGGATTTTGACTACCTGCTTAAAACACGAGTAGCGGATATGTCAGCTTATCGCAAGTTATTGGGTGAAACCTTGCTGCGTTTACCCGGTGTGAATGACACTCGCACGTATGTGGTGATGGAAGAGGTGAAACAGAGTAATCATCTGGTTATCCATACCCGTTAGCCAGGTGATAAAATGGGGTGCGACGCACCACTTGTCGAGACTGAAGCCGAGCGTCATGCTCGGCTTATTTTTTGTGCGGATAGCACAAGATTGTGTGATATCTCGGTAAAGATTTGGCGTAGGCAGGCATCATGCCTGCCCTCACGGCATGAATGTGATAAAGTCAGGGCAACATAAGCAAGCCTCAGAGTAGGATGAGGAATGCGGTTCACGAACAGTATTAAACAGGTGATGATGGAGTTTTCTTTACGTCGGGAGCCCAAAGCGGCTCGTGCTAAAGCGCGTTTAGATGGCGTTCAGCGATTAAAAGAGTGTGGGTTTATTTTGGTACTCGCGGCAGCCGTGTTCACCATGGTCGCCCTATTGTCTTTTAATCCGGCCGACCCATCCTGGTCGCAAACTGCCTGGCATGGTGATGTCCACAATGCAGCAGGTGCCATGGGCGCGTGGCTCGCCGATAGTCTCTTCTTTTCGTTTGGTATCTTAGCGTATCCGCTGCCACCAGCGGCGATTCTCGGGGGGTGGGTGTTCTTGCGTCGCCGCAGCGACGATGAACCCATCAATTATACCATTATCGGCGCGCGTATCTTGGGACTGTTTATCCTGTTTTTAACCAGCTGTTCGTTGGCCGATTTGAATTTTGACGATTTTTGGCATTTTTCCTCTGGTGGTGTAATGGGGGATGTCACCAACAGTTTGGCGCTGCCGCTATTTAACGTATTAGGCACGACCTTGGTGATGCTGTTTGGCTGGGCGGCCGGCTTTACGCTCTTTACAGGCATTTCTTGGTTGACCATTGTTGATAATCTCGGTGCCATGACACTAAAAGGCGTCACCTGGGCGGTCAATCGGATTCGTGGTGACACGCCTACCGAGTTAGGCGTTCCAGACACCGACACACAGAGCACCGCAGCCAATGCGTCTGAGCCGATGGAGCTCAGTGACCTACGCCGCCTGACGCCGTCAGCGCCGGAGAAGGCGGAGAATTCCGCCAACGATGAGCAGGCACAGAACAAGGCAGCGTCGCCTATTATCTTTGGTGGACAAGCGCGTTCGGCAACAGACTCGGATGTTGCCGACGATCAGGGCGTTACCGATAGCGATGATGCGCAACCCGAGGAACCGTCATTGGGGCAGTGGCACCTTGCTATCGAGCACGAGGAGGAGCATGAAGAAGCTGCGCCTGTATCGTCTTCGCGCGTTGAGGTGGATACGCCACATCTTGATACTGGAACTGCTCCCTCTATTGAAACGGGCAAAGAGACACCATCTGATGATCTGCACAGTGCACCAATCGCACCGAGCCAGCATCACGCCGACACAACTTATGGCAATCAAGATGGGCTGTCCGAGCTTGAGCGTGCAGAACAAGCGAGCAGTGGCGCGGATGAGGATGACGACCCCTTCCAAGAAACCATTCGCCAAGCGCAAAAAAATCAGCAGCAGGCGGCTGGACTGGATCATCCGTTCCTAGTCAAAGATGAGCCGGATTTACCCACGCCGAAAGAACCTTTCCCGACCCTCGATCTGCTTGACCCCGCTCGCCATACCGCAGAGCAGGCGACGCGTGAAGAGCTCGAGAAGATTGCTCGCCTGGTCGAAGCACGACTGGAAGACTTTAAAGTTCAGGCGCGCGTAGTGGGCGTATATCCAGGCCCGGTGATCACCCGTTTTGAACTCGATCTTGCGCCTGGGGTTAAAGTTTCACGCATTTCTGGCTTATCTAAAGACTTGGCGCGCGCTTTGTCGACCACCGCAGTGCGTGTGGTCGAAGTGATTCCAGGAAAACCCTACATTGGCCTTGAGCTGCCTAATGAGCACCGGGAGACGGTGTTTATGTCCGAAGTGATTGGTAGTGAGCGGTTTAAGAGTAGCCACTCGCCGATTTCGGTAGTGCTGGGTAATGATATCGCGGGTGAGGCGATTATCACTGATTTGGGTAAAGCGCCACACATGCTGGTGGCCGGTACCACAGGCTCGGGTAAGTCGGTGGGCGTGAACGTGATGCTGGTAAGTATGTTGTATAAAGCCTCACCGGAAGATGTGCGCTTTATCATGATCGATCCGAAAATGCTCGAGCTTTCGGTATACGAGGGGATCCCACACCTGTTGACTGAGGTGGTGACTGACATGAAAGATGCGGGGAATGCCCTGCGTTGGTGTGTGGGTGAGATGGAACGTCGTTACAAGCTGATGTCGGCGCTTGGAGTACGGAACCTAAAAGGCTTTAACGAAAAAGTAAAAGCCGCGGAAGCCGCCAATAACCCCATTCCCGATCCGCTTTGGAAGCCAGGTGACTCGATGGATGAGTCAGCGCCTAAGCTGGAAAAGCTACCTTATATTGTGGTGGTCGTGGATGAATTCTCCGATCTGATGATGGTGGTGGGCAAAAAAGTGGAAGAGCTGATTGCGCGACTAGCACAAAAAGCGCGGGCAGCGGGGATTCATCTCGTGCTTGCCACCCAGCGTCCATCAGTGGATGTGATTACAGGCTTAATCAAAGCCAACATTCCAACGCGGATGGCGTTTACGGTATCGACGAAAACGGATTCACGCACCATTCTTGACCAAGGTGGCGCAGAGTCATTGTTAGGAATGGGTGATATGCTCTTTATGCCTAATGGCTCTAACCACCCCATCCGTGTACATGGCGCTTTTGTCAGTGATGAAGAGGTTCATCGCGTGGTGAACAACTGGAAAGCACGTGGTAAGCCACAGTACCTAGACGAAATAACCAAAGGGGAGCAAGGCTCTGATAGCTTGTTGCCGGGTGAAGCGCCCTCAGGCGGAGAGGGTGAGGAGCTGGACCAGCTTTTTGACCAAGTGGTTGAATTTGTCACCGAAAGCCGCCGAGGCTCTGTCTCTGGCGTCCAGCGCCGGTTTAAAATTGGCTACAACCGGGCGGCGCGGATTGTGGAACAACTGGAAGCACATGGTGTCGTAAGCTCACCAGGCCATAACGGTAATCGCGAAGTTATCGCGCCACCACCACCCAAAGATTGATCGAATGGAAGGTTTCATGACTCGACTCTCTGCTATCCGCCACCTAATGGTGGTGATGTCGCTATTTTTTGCATTATTGGTTCAGGCGAAAACGCCGGCGCAACAACACCTGATGGAACGCTTGAGTCAGGTTGACGCATTCAGTGCGCAGTTTTCGCAAACAGTGCACAGCCCAGAAGGAGAGGTGATTCATCAAGCAAAAGGACGGCTCGCCATTGAGCGGCCAAATTTGTTTAACTGGACCACAACCTCACCCGACGAAACTATCATGATTTCCGATGGCGAGACGCTCTGGTACTACAGCCCCTTTGTTGAGCAAGTGACGGCGATGTGGCTGGAGGATGCCACGGCACAGACGCCGTTTGTATTGCTAACGCGCAATCAGCCCAGTGATTGGCAGGCTTATCAAATCACCCAAGAGGCTGACACCTTTACCTTAACGCCAAAAACCACAGGCACGATTGGCGAATTTGAGGTCACGGTGAAGCCGGATGGTACCTTGACCGGTTTTACCGTGGTTGAGCAAGATGGGCAACAGAGCCAGTTTACGCTGAGCCAGTTTAGTCGACAAACACCGGCGTCGGACCTGTTTTCGTTTACGCCACCCGACTCAGTGATGGTCGACGATCAGCGCCAACCAAGATAATTGCCTCGGAGGTGACTGTGGCGACCTTACCGCTTGACTTTGCAGACGATTTTCGCCCACTGGCCGCACGTATGCGGCCACTCACGCTTGACCAGTACATCGGGCAGCGCCATCTTCTCGCCGAGGGTAAACCGCTTCGCCGGGCGATTGAGTCGGGCTCCCTCCATTCGATGATTTTCTGGGGGCCTCCGGGGACCGGTAAAACCACGCTCGCCGATATAGCCGCGCGCCAAGCCAACGCAGAGCTGGAACAGATCTCGGCCGTGACGTCTGGCGTCAAAGAGATCCGAGAGGCGATTGGGCGCGCAGAGCAAAACAAGCAAGCCGGTATTCGTACCGTTCTGTTTGTGGATGAAGTGCACCGCTTTAATAAAAGCCAGCAGGATGCGTTTTTGCCCCATGTGGAAGCGGGGACGGTGACGTTTATTGGTGCCACCACGGAAAATCCCTCGTTCGAACTTAATAACGCCTTGCTATCGCGTGCCCGTGTGTACCGCCTAACCAGCCTTGATGAGAGCGATTTGGAAGCGGTGATTGATCAAGCACTCGCCGACGCGCAGCGAGGGCTCGGTAAGCAGTCTTTAGCCTTTGATAACGGCGTGAAAGCAGCATTAACGGCAGCATGCAGTGGTGATGCACGTATGGCGTTAAACCTATTGGAAATGTTGGCAGACATGGCCGATGGCCAAATCACGATGTCGATGCTTAAGGACGTGGCCGGTGAAAAAGTGGCGCAATTCGATAAACAAGGTGATGCGTGGTATGACTTGATTTCTGCGTTTCACAAATCGGTACGTGGCTCGAGCCCCGACGGGGCATTGTATTGGTACGCACGGATTGTCAGCGCAGGGGGCGATCCGCTCTATGTCGCCAGGCGACTACTTGCGATTGCGTCTGAGGATGTCGGTAATGCCGATCCGCGCGCGATGCAGGTCGCGCTTAACGCCTGGGACTGCTTTACCCGCGTGGGGCCGGCAGAGGGTGAGCGCGCCATTGCTCAAGCCGCGGTGTATTTGGCCAGTGCGCCTAAAAGTAACGCGGTTTATACCGCGTGGAAACAAGCCTTGCGTGATGCCAAAGACACCGCTAATGCGCCTGTTCCTATGCACCTTCGTAATGCACCAACGGCATTGATGGAGCAAATGGGACACGGAGACGGCTATCGCTATGCCCACGATGAGCCCAATGCCTATGCCGCGGGAGAGCGCTATCTCCCCCCGGAGCTTGGCGAGGCGCGTTACTATCAGCCCGTCAATCGTGGGCTAGAAATTAAAATCGCCGAAAAGCTCGCCTTTCTCGCAGAGCAGGATATAAAAAGCCCGCAAAAGCGCTAGGCAAGTTTACCCTTTTTGGGTAAGGTTTAACTTCGTCAATTTACAGTCAATAACCCGAAAGCACAGGATTAGCATGCTGGATTCCAAATTACTTCGAACTGAGCTGGAACAAACCGCTCAACAACTCGCTCGTCGTGGCTTTACGCTTGATGTTGACGCTATGCGTGAACTCGAGGAACAACGTAAATCCCTGCAAATTCGCACCGAACAACTGCAAGCAGAGCGTAATTCCCGATCGAAGTCCATTGGCCAGGCTAAAGCAAAGGGTGAAGACATCGCACCATTGCTCGAAGAAGTGGCAAACCTGGGTGATGAATTGGATGCGGCGAAAACAGAGCTCGCGGCGCTCCAGCAAAAAGTGAATGATGTCGTGATGGGCGTGCCTAACTTACCGGCCGAAGAAGTGCCCAGTGGCAAAGACGAGTCTGAAAACCAGGAAATTTCTCGCTGGGGCGAGCCCCGTCAATTTGAGTTCGAGGTTAAAGATCACGTCGACCTCGGCGAACTCACCGGTGGTCTTGATTTTGCCAGTGCGGTGAAACTGTCAGGCTCTCGCTTTATCGTGATGAAAGGGCAAATGGCGCGTATGCATCGTGCGCTCACGCAATTTATGCTCGACTTGCACACCAACGAGCACGGTTACACCGAAATGTACGTACCGTATCTGGTTAATGCGGACAGCCTCTATGGCACCGGTCAGCTGCCTAAATTCGGTGAAGATTTGTTCCATACCCAGCCGGCGACGGAAGAAGGGATTGGCATGTCTTTGATCCCAACCGCGGAAGTGCCGCTGACCAACATGGTACGTGATGAAATCATCGATGAAGCGGATCTTCCGCTGTGCATGACCGCACACACCCCTTGCTTCCGCTCAGAAGCAGGTTCATACGGGCGTGATACGCGCGGCCTTATCCGTATGCACCAGTTCGATAAAGTTGAGTTGGTGAAGGTGGTTAAGCCAGAAGACTCAATGGAAGCACTGGAGTCATTGACTGCGGATGCAGAAAAAGTATTGCAGTTGCTGAATCTGCCATATCGTAAGATGTTGCTCTGCACCGGCGACATGGGCTTTGGTGCGGCGAAAACCTACGATCTAGAAGTCTGGTTGCCCGCGCAAAATACTTATCGTGAGATTTCATCGTGCTCAAACACCATGGACTTCCAAGCTCGCCGTATGCAGGCACGTTTCCGTCGTAAAGGTGAGAAAAAACCTGAACTGTTGCACACCTTGAATGGTTCGGGCTTGGCGGTAGGCCGTACCTTGGTGGCTATTTTGGAAAACTACCAACAAGCGGATGGCCGTATTGAGATCCCTGAAGCACTTCGCCCTTATATGGGCGGGCAAACCCATATTGGGTAAGTGTCATCATGTTGCTATCAAGCCGGCCTTGCGCCGGCTTTTTAATGGCTTAGAGGTTGATCATTGATGGTGTGAGTCATTGATGGGAGAAAGCGTATTGAAAATATCATCCTTTGGTGCAGGAAAGCGCGCGAGCAGCGTCGCTAGAAAGGTATCGAGGGCATCAAGCATCACGGCGTTGACTTGCTGTGCCACCGCCAGACGGTGCGTGAGTGACAAGCTATGTACATCATCAAGCTGGGAGATAACCTGATTAACCTTATCGCTGAATGCCTCATCCAATTCAAGGTCGCGTAGCTGTACTAAGCGCTTGGTGAGTATTTGTTGTTGTAAACTGAGAGACTGATGTGCATTGGGCGTTGCGTTCTCCAATTGTATTGACGCGTAGGAAAAACGTTGGCGAGCCTGCAGCAGTTCTAACACCGCATACCAAATTTGTTGGTAAGCCGCGAGGGTGTGGTCTTCACCATAGGCAATCAACACTGGCGGGATGGCTTCATCCACCAAGTAAGCGAGGTGTTGCAATGCGCGGTTTTTCATCTTGGCCTGGGTCACATCATCGTATTGTGGCAAGGCGTGAAGGTGATGGAAAAAAAGCCGATACATTGGCTTTTGCGTATGCGGCGCCAAGTGATGTAACTGGCGTGTTTGATCCAGCAATCGATGATAGTCATGCGGATCGACGCGCGGTTGGGTCGCGAGGTAGCGAGCATGCTGAAGTAATGCACGTAACTCATGCAGTTGATGTAATCGCCAATCCGGGCGTTGACGATACACGATAACCGCCACCACGCTAGCAATCCCGAGTGCTAAAATCCCTATCATGACTAACCACCCCATATGCTCTCCTTGCTATGGCTCGCGTGTCTCTCTGAAGGAGCATGAAGCATGCCAAAACTGAGAGATTAATCACGCCTTGTATGGCCTTGATCGGGGTCTGATGGTGGGCATTTTACGCACCGTGTTAGGGAGTGATTGCCCTCTTGTAGTGCAGGGCGCGGAGAATTGGCACCTATTGGACAAAAAAAGAGCCCGGCTGGGCTCTTTATTCTCTGCTTGTGCAAATTGACGAGGCAGGGAGATTACATGACACGCATACCTGGCTGGGCCCCCTCATGAGGCTCTAGGATCCAAATCTCTTTCCCACCAGGGCCGGCCGCTAAAATCATGCCTTCTGACATGCCAAACTTCATCTTACGGGGTTTTAGATTGGCGACCATCACAGTGTGCTTGCCCACCAGATCTTCCGGTTTGTAGGCCGATTTGATCCCAGCGAAAACCTGACGTGTTTCACCGCCAATATCGAGCTTGAATTTGAGCAGTTTATCTGCTTTTGGCACGGCTTCGCACTCAAGGATCTTGGCAACACGGAGATCCACTTTAGCAAAGTCACCAAATTCAATTTCATCCGCGAGGGGGTCATCAGCCAAAGGCCCTTGCGCTTTGGCTTTTTCCGCCTCTTCGGTCGCAACATCTTCTTTGCTATCAGCAATCATGGCATCGACGGCTTTCGGATCAATCCGGTTAAATAGCGCCTTGAACTTGGTGATCTGATGGCCAGTGAGTGGAGTGGCAATGCTTTCCCACGTGAGGGTGTCGTTTAAAAAGCCTTCCGCCCGTTCGGCCAGTTTTGGCATCACGGGTTTTAGATAAGTCATCAACACTCGGAATAAGTTAATACCCACTGAGCAAATAGCCTGTAGCTCAGCCTCTTTCCCTTCCTCTTTGGCGATGACCCAAGGGGCTTTCTCATCGACGTACTGGTTGGCCTTATCGGCCAGCGCAATGATCTCACGAATGGCGCGATTGAATTCACGGGCCTCATAGAGCTCGCCAATGTGCTCGGCTTTATCGATAAAGGATTGATATAGCTCAGGCTCAGAGCAAACGGTTGATAGCTGACCGTCAAAGCGTTTGCTGATGAAACCCGCGTTGCGAGAGGCTAAGTTGACCACTTTGTTGACAATGTCGGTATTCACGCGCTGGATGAAGTCATCCAAGCTTAAATCGAGATCATCAATACGGCTGTTGAGTTTGGCGGCGTAGTAGTAACGCAGGCACTCAGGGTCAAGGTGTTTTAAGTAAGTGCTTGCTTTAATGAATGTCCCTTTCGACTTGGACATTTTCGCGCCATTGACGGTGACATAACCGTGCACAAAGACGTTGTTTGGCTTGCGGAAACCGGCACCGTCGAGCATGGCGGGCCAGAACAAACTATGGAAATAAACAATGTCTTTGCCAATAAAGTGATAAAGCTCGGCATCGCTGTTGGCTTTCCAATACTCATCAAAGTCGATGTCGCCGCGCTTGTCACAGTAGTTTTTAAATGACCCCATATAACCAATCGGCGCATCGAGCCAAACGTAGAAAAACTTGCCAGGCTGATCAGGGATCTCGAAACCAAAGTAGGGCGCATCGCGGGAAATATCCCACTGCTGCAGGCCGGTTTCAAACCACTCATTCATCTTGTTAGCAATCTCACTTTGCAGTGAGCCGGATTTCGTCCACTCATTGAGCATTTGTTCAAATTGTGGCAAATCGAAGAAGAAGTGCTCAGAGTCACGCATCACGGGCGTCGCGCCGCTCACCGCTGAACGAGGGTTAATCAGCTCTGCCGGGGTATAGGTTTCACCACAGTTATCACAGTTGTCACCGTACTGATCGTCGGCGTGACATTTTGGACACTCGCCTTTGACAAAGCGATCCGGCAAGAACATTTCTTTTTCCGGATCAAACAGTTGAGAAATAGTTCGACTAGTGATGTAACCGTTATCGCGTAGCTGGGTATAGATAAACGAGGCGAGTTCGCGGTTTTCATCACTGTGGGTGCTGTGATAATTATCGAAGCTGATATCAAAGCCATCAAAGTCGGCTTGGTGCTCTTGTTGCACGCCAGCGATCATGGCTTCTGGCTCGACACCCATTTGCTGTGCTTTCAACATAATGGGGGTACCGTGGGCATCGTCGGCACAAATAAAGTGAGTCGTGTTGCCACGTAGGCGCTGATAGCGCACCCATACGTCTGCTTGAATATGCTCGAGCATGTGGCCCAAATGAATCGAGCCGTTCGCATAAGGCAGCGCACAGGTCACCAGAATTTTCCGTGGGGTTGCAGCCATAATCTTGTTTGTTCGCTCTTATGATATGAATGGAATGATTGCGGAAATCTTACCTGATACGATATGCCTTGCCTAGTGCAGGCCGTGAGTGAGGCGGTTTATCCGTTAAACGTTGCCAATCCGGCCTAATATATTTTAATCAATGGGATGGTGATGCATGTTATTTGGTTCTAAAAAGAAAAAAGCACAAAAACAAAAACAAGACACGGCCGCCCCGCTGACCAATGTGGACGACGCAGTGAGTCTATTGAATCAGTTTTCACACTCGCGCTTGGTGGAGCAGTGGGCAAGCCAACCACAGTGGGTGAGCGCGAGTGGAGACGGCTTTAAGGTGACATTCCCATTTGCAGCGGCGTCAGTGATGCAGGCGCTCGATGAGTGGCTCAGTGCCCAGTCGACGTCATTGGCGCAGCAGTTTCAACTGACACAGAGAGTGGCGCCGATAAAAAGTGGTGACAAAGCGCCCGTCAAAGGGGTGAAAAACCTGTTAGTGGTGAGTTCGGCCAAAGGCGGCGTGGGTAAATCGACGACGGCGGTCAATTTGGCACTGGCCCTGCACGCCGAAGGGGCATCGGTGGGCATTGTCGATGCGGATGTGTATGGTCCATCGCTGCCGATAATGCTCGGCGCTAAAGACAGCGAGCCACAAACTCATGATGGCAAACTGATGGAGCCTGTGAGGCGTCATGGCATTGCCTCTAATTCAATTGGTTACCTGGTGCCCGCCGATAACGCCACCGTGTGGCGTGGGCCGATGGCATCGAAAGCCTTTGCTCAATTGATCAATGAAACCCGCTGGCCTGAACTTGATTATTTGGTGGTTGATATGCCGCCAGGCACGGGCGACATTCAGCTTAGTTTGGCGCAACAGTTTCCGGTGACGGGGGCGATGGTGGTCACCACACCACAGGATCTCGCACTGGCTGATGCGATTAAAGGCGTGGCGATGTTTGAGAAAGTACAGGTGCCGGTTCTCGGGGTAATAGAAAACATGAGCTACCATATTTGTTCGCAATGCGGCCATCATGAAGCGATTTTCGGTACCGGTGGTGCGGAGAAAATGGCCCGTGAACAAGGGGTGCCGGTCTTGGCACAAGTACCGCTTCATGTCGCCATTCGTGAGGACATAGACGCAGGCACACCGAGTATGGTGGCGCGCCCCGACAGTGAGCACGCTGCGGTTTATCGCCAAATGGCAGCCACCGTCGCCAGTCAGCTTTACTGGCAAGGGGAAACGCGCCCTGAACAAATAAGCGTACAAACGGTGTCGCCCTGATTGAGCAACGGGCAGCTGTAGCAGGCTTAAAGCGACGGATGCGTCAGGGAAGCGTGATTTTCTCTGGCGCCAGCGGCTTCAACTCCCTATAATCAGGCGGTTTATGTAGATTCCGCCAAGCTTCCTCTGGGTATTCATATTATGAGTGACAACAACCACCAATGCGTTATTATCGGCATAGCAGGTGCCTCTGCTTCCGGTAAAAGCCTGATCGCTAGCACGATTTATAAGGAATTAAAGGAAAAAGTCGGCGATCATCAAATCGGCGTGATCACGGAAGACAGATATTACCGCGATCAGAGCCATCTCAGCATGGAAGAGCGCGTACAAACCAACTATGACCATCCACAAGCGCTAGACCATAACTTGCTTTGCGAGCACTTAGAAAGCCTCGCGGCCGGTCAGTCTGTCGATGTGCCTGTGTACAGCTACTCAGAGCATACCCGTATGGATGAAACCACCACCATGACGCCCAAAAAGGTGATCATTTTGGAAGGGATCCTGTTACTGACCGACCCACGTCTGCGCAATCTTATCCATGCCAGCGTCTTTATGGATACCCCCCTTGATATTTGCTTATTGCGTCGCATGAAACGTGATGTGGCTGAACGCGGCCGCACCATGGACTCTGTGATGGAGCAATATCAGAAGACGGTCCGCCCTATGTTTATGCAGTTTATTGAGCCGTCAAAGCAATATGCCGACATTATCGTGCCACGCGGAGGGAAAAACCGCATTGCGATTGATGTATTAAAAGCGCATATCGCGCGATTACTGAAAGCCTGATTGACGTATGATGGCTTAACGGATCACCACTCCCTGCTTTTGTATGCAGAGGATAACGAGCTAAGTGAATGCGGTACGTGAGTGTATCGCTCCATCTATTAACCGTGAGGACTATCCGATGCGACTATGCGACAGGCATATCAAAGAACACCTTGATGATGGCCGCATCAAAATTGAGCCGCGTCCGGCAGAGGCGTCGATTTCTGGTGTGACGGCGGATGTGACGTTGGGCAATCAATTCCGTGTCTTTAATGATCACGGGGCGGCATTTATCGATCTATCTGGCCCGAAAGAAGAGGTTAATGCCCAGCTTGAACGTGTGATGAGTGATGAAATTGAGATTGCTGATGGTGAGGCATTTTATCTTCACCCAGGCCAGCTCGCGCTCGCTGTCACGCATGAAGCAGTGACCCTACCGGACGATATCGTCGGCTGGCTTGATGGCCGTTCATCGTTAGCACGTTTAGGGCTGATGGTGCATGTAACCGCGCACCGGATAGACCCGGGCTGGTCGGGCCGTATTGTCCTCGAGTTCTATAACAATGGTCGTTTGCCTTTGGCGCTACGACCCGGTATGCCGATTGGTGCGTTAAGCTTTGAGCCTATGTCGGGCGCGGCTGATAAGCCGTATAACAAACGCGATAACGCAAAATACAAAAATCAGCAAGGGGCCGTCGCCTCTCGCATTAGCCAAGACAAGGTTTAACGATTGTAATGCGCCTACGGGCGCATTTTTTCTAACGGGGAACCCGATCGTGAAATCATGGTCGATAAGGCGAGTCTCTATCGCGAGTGGTATCGCCTGTTACGCACAAGGAGCATCTTGCAATGATAAAAAAAATCGCCCTTACTCTTGTTGTTTTGGTGGTGGTTGTCATCGGTGGCATCGCCGCTGTGCTCGCGACTATTAACCCTAACCAGTTTAAGCCATTGTTGGTCGAGCAAGTTAAAAAGCAGACAGGCTATGACATGGTCATCGGTGGCGATATTGCTTGGCAGTTTTGGCCAAGTTTGGGGTTTTCAGTCGAGGATGTCGCGATAAAAAATCGCCCCGGCTTTGATGAACCCGATCTGATGCGCTTATCTCAAGCACGCCTGTCTGTCGATGTGTTGCCTTTGATGTCGCAAACCTTGCAGGTCGGCGAAATAATATTGCAAGACCCTCATGTTTTTATTCAAACCCTGAGTAATGGGGAGAGCAACCTCACCACGACATCACAGGCCGCAGCGCCTCAAACAGAGCCGACACCAGAATCAGACTCATCCTCTGAGACGACGAGCACTGAGGCAAAGACGTGGAATGTATCGTTACAAGGGCTCAGTGTGGCTAACGCGAGTGTGGTCGTCAAAGATGATCAAGCGGGCACCATGACGGCGCTGCGCGATGTGGATCTTGAGGTGGGCAATCTGGCGACGGATGTGTGGACGCCGCTATCACTGTCGTTGCGCGGCGAGCAAAATGACGCCCGCTTTGCGGTGGAAGGTCAAGGCGAGTTGAAATTGGCCAGTGACGTGATACAAAGCCAGTTGCGCAAACTGGCGTTGACGCTTTCGGCAGAGCAAGGTGATATGGCGATTGAACAAGCCAATATTACCCTTGATAGTTTTTCGCTGGGCCAGACGGCGAAATTAGGCTTCAATGTGAATGCGCAAACGGCTGACATCGACATTGAAAGCTCAGGTAAAGCCCAGGTGACTATCGCAAAAACGCAAGATAAGGTCACTGTTCAGGGGTTAGACATGCTCACGACACTGTCCGGCGAGCCTATTCCCCACTCGTCTCTTAGCCAAGCGCTAGCCGCGGATATTGTGTTTGACATCAACCAGCAAACGGTGACGGTCAGTGAATTGACCAGCCGGTTGAACGACGATGATGTTGTGGTGGATGGTAAAGTGGCGGTCAAGTTGACTGAGATCCCCCAAGTGCGCTTTGCGTTGAATACCAACCATATCAACCTCGATACGCTGCTACCGACAGACGCAGCGCCTAGTCAGTCCGCAAAAGCAAGTGAGTCTGGCGCTAATGCACCATCCAGCTCCAACAAACAAGCTGCGCCCCTGAGCAAAGAAGAGCCTGATCTGAGTGTGTTGAAGACGCTAGATATTGCCGGCTCATTGGCGATGAAAGGGCTGACCGTGAGTAATGTTACCTTGGGAAAAACGCGTGCGACAGTTGCCATCGACCGTGGCAAGGTCGACGTGTCCGAGCTGACCACACAAGCCTATGAAGGCAGCGTGGTTGTGCAAGGGATGCTAGATGCCACACAAACCCCTGCGCGCTATCAGGTGAGTGAAAAAGCGCGTGGGATCCAAGTGCTTCCTTTACTGGAAGATGCCGCTGAGGTCGACTTATTAGAAGGTAAGGGGAACCTTGATATCAATGTACAAGGCAAAGGCTTGTCACCGTATGCATTGCGTCAAGCGATTCAAGGCAGTGTCGCTATTTTCTTCGAAGATGGTGCGATAAATGGCATTAACTTGGCGCAGATGCTCAGAGAGGCGAAAGCAACCCTAAAAGGCGAGTCGGCAGCGGCCGCCAAAGAAGTACGTAAAACGGACTTTAGCGCACTCACGGCAAGTTTTACCCTAGGTAACGGCATGGCACGCACCACCGACTTACTGTTGGAAGCGCCGGCGCTTCGGGTACGTAGTGACGGACAAACCGATCTGCTGAAAGAGACACTCGATTTTGACGTCTATACCTCGGTGGTCGAGACCAGTAAAGGCCAGGGCGGTAAAGATATTGATGAACTGCGTGATGTGACCATCCCAGTGACGGTAGCTGGTACTTGGCAATCGCCGAGCTATAAATTAGATATTAAGCAGTTACTCAGCAGTAATAAAGCGTTAGAAGAGAAAGCACGCAAAGAGGCGCAACGAGGGCTGAAAAAGCTACTGGGTGATAAAGCGGATGACGATAAGGTCAAAGAGACGGCAGATAAACTCCTTAATTTATTTCAGTGATCGGCGCATCACTCATCAGGCTATCTAATGCAAAGTCATTAAAGGACGCTTTATGGATTCTGTCACGCAAGCCGCGTTAGGCGCAACGGTCGCGGGTTTGGTTGCGGGTAAACGCTGCTCACCGAAAGTGCTGCTGGCGGGCGCGGCCTTGGGGACCTTACCGGATCTGGATGTATTGATAGATTATGGCGATCCGGTGGCGAACACTGTGAACCACCGAGGTTTCAGCCACTCGCTGTTCGTACTGCCTTGGGTTGGCGCGCTCATTGCTTGGTGCTGGTGGCGCTGGCAGCGTCAGTGGCCACTGTGGCAATTGATGGTGCTGGTCATCGCGGTGCTTGTCACCCATCCATTGCTTGATGCCATGACGGTATATGGCACCAAGCTATTCTGGCCGCTTGATGTGCCATCAGTAGCGGTGGCAAGTTTATTTATTATCGATCCCCTGTATACGTTGCCCCTACTGGTTGCGCTCATCAGCGCGCTGGTATGGCGCCATCTTGGGGCCAGGATGTGTGGTGTTGGGTTGATGGTCTCGAGTCTTTATTTGGCCAGTTCTGTGTATCAGCTCCATCAAATAGAAAACCGGGTTGCCGAGCAAACACAAGGAACCTTGCTGGAAGGCCAGCCGTTGATCATTATGCCAACGCCGTTTAACACTTTACTGTGGCGTGTGGTCGTCAGTGGCGAAGATCAATACTGGGAGGGGCTGGCCTCACGACTTGATGCCAACCCGTCAATTGATTGGGTCACGCAGCCTCTGGGAGAGTGGCCGCTGGCAAACTCTGATACCCTCAGCGCTCTACGGACGTTTTCACGTAATTTTATTCGCTTTGAAAACCGAAACGGGCAGCAGGTCGTCACCGACTTACGCTTCGGGGTGGCCGCCTATCAGCCGTTTCAGTTTTTACTGGCAGAGCAAAAGATGAATGGGGAGTGGGCGCCGGTCGCGCCTCAACAACTCGAGCCTGGCCCTTTGCCTGAGACCGCGCTCCCTGCGTTGTGGCAACGCTTGTTGGGCGATCAGTCCATCGATGCCAAACTCTGTCGGCAATCGTGTCAAGCGCATGATACGTCTGTTGATACGCTATCCTCTACAGCGGTACCGACCAGCGGCACCTCAAAGCAATGAGCGTGCCTCTGCACGCTCATTATTGTCTTGTAGGCTCTCGATAACGCCTACCAGTCAATACCCTGGCGAGCTTTAACACCCGCATCAAAGGCGTGTTTAACATTACGAACCTCAGACACGGTATCCGCCATTTCAACGAGACGACGATGCGCACCGCGACCCGTGATTAACACCGATTGCTCACTGGGGCGTTGGCTAATCGTAGCGATGACATCGTCTAGATCAATATAGCCATAGGTGATCATATAGGTGATTTCGTCCAGGACGACCAAATCGTAACCAGGATCGCTGAGCATGGTTTTGCATGCTGACCAGATTTTTTGTGCGGCTTGGGTGTCGGCCGTTTTATCTTGGGTATCCCAGGTAAACCCTGTACTCATCACATGAAAGTCCACGCCATGCTGACTGAGTAAGTCTCGCTCACCGCATGCCCAGGTTCCCTTGATATACTGCGCCACCCCGCATTTGAAGCCATGGCCTGCGGCGCGTGCGACGGTGCCAAACGCGGAGGTGGATTTGCCTTTGCCGTTGCCAGTAATAATAAGAAATAGCCCTTTTTCTTGTTGTGCGGCGTCAATCCGAGCATCGACTTTTTCTTTCAGTTTTTGCTGGCGCTGTTGATGACTGTGTTCTGACATGTGATTTCCAACCTTTGGTTAACTTAGGTCTATAGTAAAGGGACGATAGGTTGGATGCCAACGTTGACACGCGGTGCGCAAACAAACAGTTCCAACCAATAGGGCGTTTTATACAAACGCTAGAGCAGGCGGGTGTCGATGACTGGTCGCAAGTGTATGGTGGTGCGCCGTATGCGTTTACCGTATTTGGTTCGGAGAGTTACCGTGAAAAAGCTGATAAAAAGTCCTGGCAGGCGTTTAAAACGTTTTTGACGTATCGGATGGAATAGTGATACGAGGAGAAAGAGATGATTCGTCATGTATTGCTTGTTCGTTTTACCGCTAACGCGCGCGATGATCAGATCCAAGCATTGAAAGATAAATTTGAATCAATGCCTAGTGTCATTGATGGCGTTGGGTCGGTCGAATGGGGAGAAAACAACAGCCCAGAAGATAAAGACCAAGGTTACACGCATGTGATTGTGATGACGTTTCGTGATGGTGCTGCGCGGGAGCGCTATTTACCGCATCCTGAGCATGAAGCTCTAAAAGCGATATTTCGTCCTATCCTGGAAGACATTATCGTTGTGGATTATTCCGTGCCTGCATAGGCGCTGATAGGCGGCCCTATCACCGAGTATTACCTGCCTCACTATAGGCAGCGTTTATCCTTACTGGTAAGCTGAAAGCCTAGCCATAAGGAGGTTTAACGCTGATGACAACTGATAATCAAAGGCCCAGTGTTTTGGTGGTGTGCTTGGGCAACATCTGTCGTTCGCCCACCGCTGAAGCCGTATTACGTGCTCGCGCACAGGCGCGAGGCTTGGCAGTCGATATTGATTCAGCGGGCACGGCAGGTTATCACCAGGGTAATCCGCCTGATACACGTAGCCAAGCGGCGGGGCAGGCGAGAGGCTACTCGTTTGAAGGTATTCGCGCGCGCCAGGTTGGCCCAGCTGACTTTGGCTGTCATGACATGATTCTGGCAGCCGATGAGAGCAATCTGGCTGACTTGCAAGCGCAATGCCCACCCGAGTACCAAGGCAAACTGTCTTTATTTCTCCACTGGGGGGAGCATACCGATGGGCCGATCCCCGACCCTTATTATGGTGGCCCGGACGGCTTTGAGCGGGTGTTAGACTTGCTTGAACAAGCGGCAGATGGGGTGCTGGATCATATTGAAGCGCATCTTTTGCCGCGCTCGTTGAGAGAGTCCGCGTCTAGGGGATGAACGCAAGAGCAGGAGAAGAATAAACAAACGGCGCATATCAACGCGCCGTTTGTTTTAAGCCTACGTAAGCTGATTTACCATTTCTTTTTCGGCGCAAACAACTCGTCCAGATCACTTCTTTCTTCTTCTTGTTCCGACTGGAGTTTCTCATGACCCGTATTCAGTGTTTGGGTGATATCACTATGCATTTGCTCTAAATGCTTTTTCATCTCTTGCGAGTAATCATCGGTTTTGGGCGAGACCACATCAATCGCTTTTTTCAATAACTGCTGAGCGGTGCCCATTTGCCCTTTTTGCTTGGCGTCATTGGCACGCTTAATCACGTTCTCAATATTGATTTTAAGCTGCATCTGCTCCAAGCGCGCGTTCTCAGCCACAAACGCCTGTGTTGCCAGTCGTCCCTTTGAATGCTCCGCTTTCACCACCGAGCGCAGACGTTTTACTAACTTGAGCATCGAAATCGCTTGTCGATCGTTATCTGGCACTTTAAAAGAGGTGGACTCGCGGTTTGAATAGCTTTGTTTGATTTGATCGATTTGCGCTTGAGTGGCACTAATACGTTGCTTGATGGATTTATCGGAATCATCAATCTCGTACATGGCTTTCAAGGAATCTAGGATCTTCTTATTCAAGCAAACCAACAAGGTCCCGCTATAAGGCAGGTTATGCGCATTACCAATAAGCTCTTCGGTGGCGTCAATCACTGCAATGTGCTTTGCCATCTCTTGGCGCTTGTGAGATTCAATTTGCTTACGTTGTTGAGCCAATATGTTGTAGCCGACAATCAGGCCGAGCAATATGACACAAAGGCCAGCTATCAAGGCAATATTCATAATTCAGCGTCGATGTTCCTTGTAATAAACTCAACGGGTTAAGATACACGATCTCAACCGACAGAGATAGCATCAATCAAGGATGGAGGCAGTATGAGTGATCCGCCTCTAACTCTGCACATAACATCCGATTCGCATGCGCTGCTAATAGTGTGGCCCATAATCGTGCACTTGGCGATAAACGTATCGGAATAATCAAATTTTAGCGGTCGAGTCATATCACGTTTGTTCACCAAGTTGCTTAGTGAATGTGCAATCGCTAACGTTTATATAACCAAAGCCTATTAAATAGTCTAATTTGGGTATATAAATAATCTATCAGAACCCAATGCTGTCACTTAACCCATGAGGCTCGCGCGTCTGCACTATGAAACTACAACAGCTTAGATATATCGTTGAGGTCGTCAACCACAACCTAAATGTGTCTGCGACCGCAGAGAGTTTGTATACCTCTCAGCCTGGGATCAGTAAACAAGTTCGATTACTAGAAGACGAACTCGGCGTGCAAATATTTGAGCGCAGTGGCAAACACCTGACCCAAGTTACCCCTGCTGGTGAGGCCATTGTGGAAATCTCTCAAAGCATCTTGTCTCGGGTTGAAAGCATTAAAGCGGTGGCGAGTGAACATACGCACCCAGAAATGGGAAACCTCAATATTTCCACCACCCACACACAAGCCCGTTATGCACTACCGGATGTGATTCAAGCCTTTACCAAGCGGTACCCGAAAGTCTCTTTGCATATGCATCAGGGGACGCCAACGCAGATCTCCAGCTCGGTCGCCAAAGGCACATCAGACTTTGCTATCGCGACCGAAGCTTTCCACCTCTATGAAGACTTGGTCATGCTGCCGTGTTACCACTGGAATCGTTCGATTATCGTCACGCCTGATCACCCGCTGGCACAGAAAAAAGACAATATTACCATCGAGGACTTAGCGGCCTATTCGCTCGTGACGTATGTCTTTGGTTTTACCGGGCGCTCAGAGTTGGATGAGGCGTTCCACCGGGCTAATCTCACCCCCAAGATTGTATTTACCGCTACAGACGCGGACGTGATCAAAACCTATGTGAAGTTGGGGCTAGGGGTGGGGGTTATTGCCAGTATGGCGATGGATAGCCAAGCTGATTCAGATCTCGTCGCCATTGACGCCAGCCATATTTTTGGTGCCAGCACGACCAAAATTGGGTTTCGTAAAGGCACCTTCCTTCGCAGCTATATGTATGACTTTATTGAACGCTTTGCCCCACACCTGACGCGCAATCTGATAGATCAAGCGGTGGCTCTACGTTCAAACGAAGAAATTGATGGCATGTTTAAGGACATTCCGCTGCCAATTCGTTAAACTGCACGAGTATGACAAGGCTGCGTCAAGCAGCCTTTTTTGATCACGCTTTATTCAAGTCTTGATAGCCGCCATGTCTTCCGTCTCTTTTCAGCAACAGTTCAAGCAATTAACCCAACTTCTTACCCAGTTCCAATGGTTATGGCAACCAATGCCAATGGCACATAGACGTTTACCATGGCAGGAAGAAGACGCATTATGCGCTTGGCTGGCAAGCTTGGACTATTCCCAGGTTACAGCGCTAAAGGCCGCACCTGACGCCGTGATTACCCAGCTGTCGAGTTGGTGGCCTGCGTTGGCGTCGTTGACCGAACTCACCGCTGTGCCTAAGGCGAGTACGACCAAGCTTGGGGTGGATCCGCGGTTGGCGGTAGGGGTCCCGGGAAGAAAGTGGGCGCAAATCGAGGCATACATCGGTGCAGTTCCCACTCACGGGGAGACGGTACGTTACCTTGAGTGGTGTGCCGGAAAAGGGTATCTCGGGCGTGCCATGTCATCGGTGACCGCTAAGCCGGTTGAGAGTATTGAATGGCAAAAGGCGCTTTGCGATCAAGGACAAGCGTTTGCGCTGCGCAACGCCCTCGCGATGCGATTTTATCCCTTAGATGCCATGGGCGCGGAGGCTGCCGCTGTGATGGCCGGTTGTGACCACGGGTTAGCGTTACATGCCTGCGGCGACTTGCATGTACAACTCCTGCAAAAAGCGGTGACGTGTGGCATGTCGCGCCTATCCGTCTCGCCGTGTTGCTATCACCTTATTCGTGAGGAGACTTATCAGCCGCTCTCGGATGTCGCGCAGGGAACGGGAATACGGTTGAAAAAAGCCGACCTTAAACTTGCCGTCCAAGAATCGGTGACCGGCGGACAGCGCGTTCGTCGCCAACGGGAACAGGAAGTAATTTATCGCTTAGGTTTTGATGAATGGCAGCGGGACTGGCAAAACCAAGATCAATACTTGCCATTACCGGCACTGAAAAAATCACAACTTCACCAAGGGTTTGCTGCATTTTGTCGCTGGGGGGCGGCACAAAAAGGGCTTACGTTCCCCGCTAACTTCGATGCGGATGGCTATTTGCGCCGTGGAGAAGCCCGTTTTGCCATCCTCGAACAAATCAACGTCGTTAAGAGTGCTTTTCGCCGAGCAATGGAAATATGGCTGGTGTTGGATAGGGTGTTATACCTTGAGCAACATGGGTACTCGGTGAGTCTGATACAGTTTTGTGAGCGTGAATTGACGCCACGCAACCTGTTGATTCATGCCGAAAAGAACAATGCGTCCAGCAGTCCAGCACGCCTTTGACGTGTTACTCCTGGTGGACAAGTGTCGATCAGGCGATTACCCGTAAAAGCTCGCTCAAGACTGGGTAAATCGTTACACTCGGGTTACCTATCTTTACCTGAAGTTACTTTTTATGCCTGATATCGGCGTCTCCATGGCGGTGGCCATGATCTTGGGGCTTGGCTGTTTTGTGCAAAGCTTGGTTGGGTTTGGCATGGCGATTGTGGCCGCGCCACTGTTGCTGATGATTGATCCCAAACTCGTCCCGACCACCATTTCTATGGTAGGGCTGACATTGGCGAGTATTAATGCTTGGCAATATCGGCATCAACTCTCATTTCGTGATCTTAGTTGGGCTTACTTAGGCCGTGTGCCGGGGACTGCTGTCGCTGGGGGCGTGATGTTAGTCGTCACAACACAAATGCTGGAAATTATCATCGGGGCAGCCGTCTTAATCGCAGTATTGGCGAGTGTGATGCGCTTTGACATTGCCCCTAATCGACGAAACTTTTTTGTCGCCGGTTTTACCTCTGGAGTGATGGGCACCACCACCAGTATTGGTGGCCCGCCAATGGCTCTTGTATTGCAACATGCGGATGTCAATAAGATGCGCGCATGCTTGGCGGGGTACTTTGCGATTAGCTGCATCTTGTCTTTGATCGCCTTAAGCGCCACGGACTTTCTGACATGGTGGCACTTAAAGCAAGCGGCATTTGCGGTGCCTGCCGTACTGGTGGCGACATGGCTTGCTTATCGCGTCGCACCAAAGGTGAAACCGCAGCTCGTCCGTCGGGCAATGTTGCTACTCTGTACCTTAGCTGGAGTCAGTACGCTGGTACGCGGCTTGATGGGTGGCTAGAAAAAATAAAAAAATGACGCCCAGTCAGTGGGGCGTCATTGAATCATTGGATGGTTAGCGAGCGATGATCAGCCAATAAACTGTGCCACTACAACGCTTATGCCTCCCACCATTGCCAAGCTAAGGCCAAGGTTCCCACCAATCACCTGATAATGCTCATCTGTTGAGACGGTTTGACGTGCTTTACGCACCATCAGCACAGGTAACACCACCGCAAGAATCACCAGAGCGATCGCCGCGTAACCTAACGCTGTGATAAATCCCTGAGGGTAGAAAAGTGCGAATACCAAAGGCGGTAAGTAGGTTATAGCGGCGGTTTGCAAGCGGCCACGTATGCTATCTTGGCGGTTAAAACTGTCCGAGATAAAGTCAAACAAGCCTAAACTGACACCAAGAAATGACGTGGCTAAGGCTAAATCAGCAAACAGCGAAATGCTGGAGGCGATATAATCTTGCTGCACCACCGATTGGATGATGGCAACAAACTGAGACAGCTCGCCGTTTTGAACTAAGGTAGATTGTGCAACGGTGCCTAAGCTCGCGACTTGCCAAAAAATATAGAGGGCAAGTGGCAGGGTGGAGCCGACGATCATCACTTTGCGTAGGGAAGGGAGATCTATCCCGACATAACGCACAATCGAGGGGATACTGCCGTGGAAGCCAAAAGAGGTGAAAATAACGGGCAATGCAGCGACCAAGAGCCCTTTTTCGACTGGCATCTCTACTAAGTTAATGCTGGATACGTGTGGGGTGAGTAAGGTTAACGCTAAAATCAGGAATAAGACTTTAACGGTAAATAAACCACGGTTGATTAAATCCACTTTACTCGTCCCTAGCGTCACCACTAAGCCAAACACGAGGGTGAACAATACCGCACCGGCTGCTGGCGGTAGCTCGATCGCTGACCACTGGGCCAGCTTCTCATTAAGCTGACTCCCCCCGCCCGCAATGTAGGCGGCGCATAGGGAATAGAACAAGAATAACATGGCGAATGAGGCAAGCCACTTCCCCTTATCCCCTAAAAACTGTTTGGCCAGACTGTGTAGTGTGGCATCCGCGTCAGCGTACTGATGGACTTCTAGCATTAATAGCGCGGTATAGGTCATCAACGCCCACATCGCCCCCATTAATGCCATCGACGCTCCAAATCCAATACCGGCAGAGGCAAGCGGTAGAGCAAGCATACCTGCGCCAATCGTGGTCCCTGCGATAATCAGCGAACTTCCTAGTACTTTATTCATATTATGTTTAACCAGTGTTAATAAAAAGTTAATTGTTGTGTTCGCACAAAAGATAACGTGAATTTATGCGCATTGTGCACTGTCTATGCAGATAAAAAAACGGATGCGTGTAATGCTAAAGGTACGACTCAGTAAAGTAAAGTGTACGGTTAGGCTGGGGTAGTGAATCGAGCGGTCTAATGTCATAATCAAAGACGAATCACGGTGACCAATAAGGAGCGGCAGGGTGGAAAACCAACAACATCAAGCACCAATGCCACAAATCGCGATGCTTTCTACCGGAGAGGAAGTGTTGCTGGGAGATATCACGGATACCAATGCAGCATGGCTATCAAGGACTTTATTTGAGAACGGGCTAACGATGTCTCGCCGGGTGACCATTGGGGATGACCTTGATGATATGGCGATTGAATTAGTTCGGTTATCACAGACAGAGCAAGTGGTTATTGTGAACGGCGGGCTTGGGCCCACTACGGACGATCTCACCACGGCGGCGATGGCATCGGCGATGGGGGTGGAGCTGACACTGAACGAAGCGTGGCTCGATGAGCTGAAACAGCGGTTTGAGCGACACGGCCGGCCGATGGCACAAAGCAACCTTAAGCAAGCGATGTTACCTGACGGCGCGCGCTTAATTGAGAACCCGAAAGGAACAGCGTGTGGTTTTCACTGTGAACTCAATGGGTGTCATTTTTATTTTACGCCTGGAGTGCCCTCTGAGTTTTTCGACATGGTTGAGCGCCAAATCCTTCCTGAGTTGTTACATGTTTACGCAGCAAAAGCGCGATCTTGTTACCGTTTGTTTACATTTGGCTTGTCAGAGTCCGGGATCAGTGACGTGATGGCATCATTAGTGCTTCCTGGCGATGTGTCACTGGGCTATCGCTCGAGTTTGCCTTTTATTGAGGTGAAACTGTTTATTGATGCAGACCATGATGAAAAAGACACCCTCCTTGAGGCATTGCAACAGCGGCTTGCTGATTACGTGGTGTCATACAATGAGCCAATGGTGTCAGCATTAGCGTTTGACGTTAAACGTCACGGTATGGCGTTGAAAGTCGCCGAGCAATTTACCGGTGGCTGGCTATCAAGCTTACTCAATGGCCAAGCGGCTTACTTGGTTGAACAAGGCTGGGTAATGTCGAACGCGCATGTGCCGGAGCAAGCGGTGGCTAATCCTTTGGCGGCATCACTGGCGATGGCCAGTGCGACGATCAGCCCCGACCAAAAGCAAATTGGCCTTGCCTGTGGCCCGGAACTGCACGGACAAATTTGTGTGGCTATCTCCACACCAGAGGGCGAGTGGGGGCAGCGATTAAGCTTTAAACGGCAACTGTCTCACGACGATGCGCGCTGTTACATCTCTACGGTGTTATTAGATATGTTAAGGCGCTACTTAAGTGGGTATACGGTGATTGCCGATTATGCTTCACTGACACGACATGACGATATTTACATTGATGCAGACAGCATAGAATAGAAGGTCGGCAAGAGAACGGAAGGCGAGGCGATTGTATTACGCCTCGTTCACTTGTTTTTTGATGTCAGCGGGTTGGTAGTCGAACGCGATGGACACATCCGTCTGCGGCGCACTTTGACAAGCGAGGATTTCGCCTGGCATCACAAACGCCATACTTTCTCCCTGCGTGACAGACCCTTGATTAAGCTTACAGCGGCAGGCGCCACACATGCCATTTCGGCATTGATATTCAGGCTGAATACCGGCGTCTTCTAACTGCTCCAGCAAGTTTTGGTGGGTGTTGCCACCCACCATTATGCCGTTCACTTCGATGGTGATACGGGTCATAGCTCGAAGTCGCCAAAGTCTTCGACGCTGACTTCGTTATCGATCTGACCGACCAGATACGAGCTAATTTCGGCTTCCTGTGGTGCCACTTGAACATTGTCCGAGGACAGCCAAGCGTTAATCCAAGGAATCGGGTTTTGTGTCGCATTGTCATAGGCAGGCGCTAAGCCCACCGCAGACATACGCAGATTGGTAATGTACTCGACGTACTGACACAGGATATCTTTGTTCAGACCGATCATCGAGCCATCACGGAACAGATACTCGGCCCAATCTTTTTCTTGTTCAGCGGCTTTTTTGAACAAGTCAAAGCACTCTTGCTCGCATTCTTTAGCAATCTCAGCCATCTCAGGATCGTCTTGACCACTACGTAGAATGTTGAGCATGTGCTGCGTCCCGGTCAGATGCAGTGCCTCGTCACGGGCAATAAACTTGATGATCTTAGCATTACCTTCCATCAGTTCACGCTCGGCAAAGGCAAAGGAGCATGCAAAACTGACATAGAAGCGAATGGCTTCAAGCGCATTGACCGACATCAGGCACAAATACAGCTGGCGCTTGAGCGCGCGCAGGCTGACGGTGACTGTCTGACCATTGATCGAATGCGTCCCTTCGCCAAATTGGTGATAATAGTTACTCAGCTGAATAAGGTCATCATAATACTGGGCAATGTCTTCTGCGCGCTTTTGAATGTGCTCGTTCATCACGATGTCATCAAACACAATCGCCGGATCAGCCACAATATTACGAATAATGTGGGTGTAAGAGCGAGAATGAATGGTTTCAGAGAAGCTCCAGGTTTCAATCCAGGTTTCGAGTTCTGGAATAGAGACCAATGGGAGTAGCGCGACGTTAGGGCTGCGACCTTGGATAGAGTCCAGCAAGGTTTGATACTTCAAGTTACTGATGAAAATATGCTTTTCATGTTCAGGTAGCTTGTTGTAATCAATACGATCGCTCGATACGTCCACCTCTTCTGGGCGCCAAAAGAACGACAACTGCTTTTCGATCAGTTTTTCAAAAATTTCATATTTTTGCTGATCGTAGCGGGCAACATTAACGGACTGACCCAAGAACATGGGTTCTTTGAGCGGGTCATTGTTGATTTTAGAAAACGTACTGTAAGCCATGAATCTTATAAACCTCTAGAAAAGGGCCCAGAGGCCCTTTGCATGTCGTGTGTTAGATCTTACATGCACCGCCGGCACAATCGTCTTCAGCAGCTTGCGCCGCGGTTGATTCCGACTGACCATCGCTCGCGCCATCACGGGTGTTGTGGTAGTACAGGGTTTTAACCCCCAGTTTGTACGCGGTGAGCAAATCTTTAAGCAGCTGGTTCATAGGAACTTTACCGCTTGCATGTCGGCTCGGATCATAATTGGTGTTGGCAGAAATCGCTTGGTCAACGAATTTTTGCATGATACCGACTAGCTGTAAGTAACCTTCATTGCTGCCAATGTTCCAGAGCAGTTCGTAATTATCTTTATACTTGTGATACTCAGGTACCACTTGTTTGAGAATGCCATCTTTAGAGGCTTTCACTGAGACAAAACCACGTGGTGGCTCAATGCCATTGGTGGCATTTGAAATTTGTGACGACGTTTCTGACGGCATCAAAGCGGTCAGTGTTGAGTTACGTAAACCATGGGTTTGGATATCCTTGCGCAAGGTTTCCCAATCCAGATGTAATGGCTCATCACAAATCGCATCCAGGTCTTTCTTGTAGGTATCGATAGGGAGGATACCTTGTGAATAAGTGGTTTCGTTAAACGCAGGACACGCGCCTTTTTCTTTCGCCAGCTCCACGGACGCACGCAATAAGTGATATTGAATCGCTTCGAAAGTGCGGTGGGTGAGGCCATTCGCACTGCCATCCGAATAACGTACACCGTGCTTAGCGAGGTGATAGGCAAAGTTAATCACACCCACACCCAGTGTACGACGATTCATGGTCGCTTTGCGCGCGGCAGGTAACGGATAATCTTGATAATCCAATAACGCGTCAAGGGCACGAATGGTTAAGTCGGCCAACTCACCCAGCTCGTCGAGTGATTCAAGCGCACCCAGGTTAAAGGCGGACAGCGTACACAGTGCAATCTCACCGTTCTCATCTTCAACATTGTTCAGTGGCTTGGTCGGTAGCGCGATTTCCAAGCACAGGTTCGACTGGCGAATCGGGGCCACCGATGCATCAAACGGACTATGGGTATTACAATGGTCAACGTTTTGAACATAGATACGGCCGGTTGAGGCGCGCTCTTGCATCATCAGTGAGAACAGGTCGACCGCTTTTACCGTCTCGCGTTGGATAGTGTCGTCCGCTTCATACTGGGTATACAGACGTTCGAATTCATCCTGATCTTCGAAAAAGGCGTCGTACAAGCCAGGCACATCTGACGGAGAGAACAAGGAAATGTTGCCACCTTTAAGCAGGCGGGTATACATCAATTTGTTGATTTGAACCCCGTAATCCATATGGCGCACACGGTTTTCTTCCACACCACGGTTGTTCTTCAATACCAGCAGTGATTCCACTTCGCGGTGCCAAATTGGATAAAATAAGGTCGCTGCGCCACCACGGACGCCGCCTTGCGAGCAGCACTTCACCGCGGTTTGGAAATATTTATAGAACGGAATACAACCAGTATGGAAGGCTTCACCGCCACGGATTGGGCTACCCAACGCGCGAATACGGCCTGCGTTAATACCAATACCTGCGCGTTGCGATACATAGCGAACAATCGCGCTGGATGTGGCATTGATAGAATCTAAGCTGTCGTCACACTCAATCAGCACACAAGAGCTAAATTGACGTGTAGGCGTACGTACCCCAGACATAATCGGTGTTGGCAGTGAGATCTTAAACTGCGAGGCAGCATCATAAAAACGACGAATGTAGTCCAAACGTGTTTCTTTCGGGTATGACGCAAACAAGCAGGCAGCGACCATCATGTACAAAAACTGTGCGCTTTCGTAAATCTCACCGGTCACTCGGTTTTGCACTAGGTATTTCCCTTCCAGCTGCTTCACCGCGGCGTATGAGAAGTTCATATCGCGCCAGTGATCGAGGTAACTGTCTAGGGTATCAAGCTCTTCTTCGCTGTAGTCTTCCAAGATATGCTGATCATACTTGCCTTTCTCGACCATGTTTTTGACATGATCAACCAGCTTAGGGGGCTCGAACTGGCCATAGGCTTTTTTACGTAGGTGGAAGACAGCCAAGCGAGCTGCAAGATATTGATAATCCGGGCTCTCTTCGGAAATCAGATCGGCGGCAGCTTTGATGATTGTCTCGTGAATATCTTCCGTGCGCATGCCATCGTAAAACTGGATGTGAGAGCGCATCTCAACCAGAGAAACAGAAACGTTTGAGAGGCCTTCGGCAGCCCAAGTCACTACGCGATGGATTTTATCGAGGTTTAAGTTTTCTTTGCGTCCATCACGCTTTAATACGGTAATTTCTTGGTTCATTTGTATGCTTTCCCAATATTCCCTTGCCAAACTGCTCTTTTTCGCAAGTTTTTATAAAATGCTGATGATTTTTTGGTCGGCCTCTGTGCGGACATCTCGTCGCTAATACACTATATATAGGGGGCGATGTCCGGGTCGATTACAAGATAGTGATATAACCCGCTTTTTGCAAGCCAGTCTTTGATGGGGTGGGTGTGGATATCTTGGGGATGTTATATCTAAAGTTAGTAATCACCAACCTAGTGACGCAAGTCCGACAAGATTAGTGAAAATTTCAATCACTGAAAGGCAAAAATTGGCAATAAAAAAAATTTATTTTGATTGATCTTGGCGATGATCAGTGATCGTTTTTAACTGGTTGAAAAGACAGCAAACCCCACAAAATGTGGGGTGTGACTAGGATCCAAGAATGGCGCTAAGCTGATCCGGCCTGGCGAAAATATGATCTGCTTTCCAATTATGAACTAAGGCGTGATCGCCGGTGTAACCCCATCCTGCGACTGCTGCCCCCATATTCGCCGCGCGCGCCGCTAATATATCGTTTTCAATGTCTCCGACATACAGCCCTTGTTGTGGCACACAATTAAGGCTTTTTGCTGCTTCGAGCAAAGGCATAGGGTGTGGTTTGGCGTGGGCATAGGTATCAGCGCCAACGATGACCCTGGCCTCTTGCAGGCGAGGGAAAAAGGCGAGTAATTGATGCGTAAGCGCTTCGGGCTTATTGGTCACAATGCCCCAGGGGATGCGCAACTGATCCAGCTTGTCGAGCAGGGTGTCTATGCCAGCGTAAAGCTGGGTGCCATGGCATATCGCATCACCATAGTGATGAAGAAAACGCGCACGGAGGGCGACAGGGTCTTGATGTTGTGATTGTTCGCCAAATCCAGCGCTTAACAGACCGCGCGCGCCGAAACTTGTATGGGTATAAATTTGCTCGCGTGTTAACGGAGGCAAGTCAAACTCGGCGAGGACGCGGTTGGCGGCCTCACCCATGTCGGGGGCGGTGTCAAGCAATGTGCCATCTAAATCAAAGAGAATGGTCGATGGGGTCATGCTGGCAAGCTCCTTATCAGTCGGCTAGGGCGCGACGGTGTGAACCAGGTAATTCACATCGACATTGGCGTTGGAGAGTTTGTAGGTATCAAACACCGGGTTGTAGTGAAGCCCTATCATGTCTTTGGCCGTTAGCGGGGTGTTATCAATCATGTTCATCAGCTCTGAGGGGCGAATAAACTTATGGTGCTCATGCGTGCCTTTTGGCACCAATTTAAGCACATGTTCTGCTCCTAGAATTGCGAACAGCCAAGATTTGGTATTGCGGTTCAGTGTCGAGAAAAAGACATGACCACCGGGTTTTACCATCTGTGCACAGGCGTGAATCACGGAGGCGGGTTCAGGCACGTGTTCGAGCATTTCCATACAGGTGACAACGTCGTATTGCTGCGCATAGCTGCTGGCATGCTCTTCAGCGGTCGATTGGATATACTGCACATCGACACCTGCTTCAAGGGCATGGAGGCGCGCGACAGTTAAGGGCTCTTTGCCCATATCCAAGCCAGTGACCTCAGCGCCTTCTTGCGCCATGCTCTCCGCTAAGATACCGCCGCCACATCCGACATCAAGTACGGTTTTGCCGAATAATCCGCCTGCTTTGTCCAAGACATAATCGAGGCGTAATGGGTTGATCTGATGCAAAGGTTTAAATTCACCTTCTCGATCCCACCAGCGCGAGGCCATATCCTCGAATTTTTGAATTTCCGCCGGATCGACATTGGGTACTTGGCTCATAACTGCAGCTTCCTTATCGGTTTTGCTGCATTATAACGAAATCCAACGCGATAAAAAGAAGCCGTGCTTCTTGCGGGGCAGTGGGTGATATGACGGGGGATAGACAGCCTGAATCGGGGGCAAGGTGCACAGGTAGAGAAATAGCACGGCGGCCAGCCACCGCCGTGCAGAGAGCACGGCATTACGCCGCGGTTAAAATGGCGCTGATGGCGATTATGCCAGCCAAAAGGTATTTGCCTGCTATGAGACAGGCACCAATCGCGTTAACGATACGAGTGAGCATCATGCCTCCTCTATGTACCAGGTTGACCAACGTTAGGTCGGTCAGACACGTCACACCTAAGTATGGTTGATATTTCTCTGCCTGCTAAAAAAGTGATCGTGTGCTCAAGTTAAAGGGATCATTCCTTTTTCGCGCTCAGACACCTTGTGGGCATTTCTAGTAAAAAAATCATAGTTAGCTTCGCAAGTGGTGGCTTTTTGTCCGTGTAGACGCGCTCAGAGCGTCTGCTAACGAGATCCGTGATACATCTTAGCCATATTCGCGTGTCTCCACAGAGGGTTTGTGTTATTCTCCGTGGTCACGTATTTGAATACGCAAACATTATTTGAGGGATGTTGGCTCCATGAGCGATCTTGCTAAAGAGATCACGCCAGTCAATATCGAAGAGGAGCTGAAAAGCTCGTATCTCGACTATGCAATGTCCGTCATTGTTGGCCGAGCTCTTCCTGACGTGCGTGATGGCCTAAAGCCAGTACACCGCCGCGTATTATTCGCGATGAACGTACTTGGCAACGACTGGAACAAGCCATATAAGAAATCGGCCCGTGTGGTCGGCGATGTAATCGGTAAATATCACCCCCATGGTGATAGTGCGGTATACGACACCATTGTGCGCATGGCACAGTCGTTCTCACTGCGCTACATGTTGGTAGATGGCCAAGGTAACTTCGGCTCTATCGACGGTGATTCAGCCGCGGCAATGCGTTATACCGAAGTGCGTATGGCGAAAATTGCCCATGAGCTGCTTGCCGATCTCGACAAAGAAACCGTGGATTATGTGCCGAACTATGATGGTACTGAGCAAATCCCGGACGTATTGCCAACGCGTGTCCCCAACCTGCTGGTTAACGGCGGCTCCGGGATTGCGGTCGGGATGGCAACCAACATCCCACCTCACAACTTAACCGAAGTCGTTAACGGGTGTCTGGCGTATATCGATAATGAAGATATCACTATTGATGAGCTGATGGAGCACATTCCAGGCCCAGACTTCCCGACAGCGGCAATGATTAATGGTCGCAAAGGGATTGAAGACGCGTATAAAACCGGGCGTGGCAAAATCTACTTGCGTGCCAAGGCGGATATCGAAACTGACAAAAATGGTAAAGAGACCATTGTTGTCAATGAAATCCCCTATCAAGTCAACAAAGCGCGTTTGATTGAAAAGATTGCCGAGCTGGTTAAAGACAAAAAAATTGACGGCATTTCCGCGCTGCGTGATGAGTCCGATAAAGAGGGCATGCGGATTGTTATTGAGTGTCGGCGCGATGCGGTGGCTGAGGTCGTACTGAACAACCTCTACGCGCAAACCCAATTACAGACGTCATTCGGCATGAATATGGTGGCGCTGGATAATAACCAGCCGAAGCTCTTTAACCTTAAAGGGATGCTTGAGTGCTTTGTTAACCACCGCCGTGAAGTGGTCACACGTCGTACCGTGTATGAGTTGCGTAAAGCGCGCGACCGTGCCCACATCCTCGAAGGCTTAGCGGTTGCGCTGGCTAATATCGATGAAGTGATTGAGCTCATTCGTCAAGCGCCCACCCCTGCTGTGGCCAAGCAAGAGCTACAAGATCAAGGTTGGGGACTTGGGGGCGTATCCGCCATGCTGGAAGCCGTGGGCGGTGAAAACGCCCGTCCAGAATGGCTGGCGCCAGAATTTGGTGCCCGTGATGATGGCTCGTACTATCTGACCGAGCAGCAAGCACAAGCGATCCTTGATTTACGTCTGCACAAGCTGACTGGACTTGAGCACGAAAAGATTTTAGACGAATACAAAGGCTTGCTGGAACAAATTGCGGAGCTGCTGCATATCTTGGCCAGTACCGAGCGCTTGATGGAAGTGATCCGTGAAGAGCTTGAAGCGGTGCGTGATGGTTTTGGCGACAAACGTCTGACCGAAATCACCGCAGCGAGTGCCGACATTGATATTGAAGATCTTATCAATGAAGAAGACGTGGTGGTGACCTGGTCACATGACGGTTATGTTAAGTATCAGGCTCTGAGCGATTATGACGCGCAGCGCCGTGGTGGTAAGGGGAAATCAGCGACGCGAATGAAGGATGAAGACTTCATTGAGCGACTGCTGGTTGCTAACACCCATGACACGATTCTGTGCTTCTCAACGCGCGGCCGCATGTACTGGCTGAAAGTGTATCAGCTGCCCCATGCATCGCGTAACGCGCGCGGTAAACCGATTGTGAATTTACTGCCGCTGGAAGACGATGAGCGTATTACCACGATTTTGCCAGTGCGTGAGTATGAAGAAGACAAATACGTCTTTATGGCCACAGCGCATGGCACGGTGAAGAAAACGCCACTGACTGACTTTAGCCGTCCACGTAGTGCCGGGATCATTGCCGTGAACTTGCGTGAGGGCGATAGCCTGATTGGTGCTCAGCTCACTGACGATAGCAGTGAAGTCATGCTGTTCTCGCAATTCGGTAAAGTGGTGCGTTTCCTGGCATCCAATGACACCGTTCGTGCGATGGGTCGTACTGCCGCGGGGGTACGAGGCATTCAATTGGCTGAAAACGATCAGGTCGTCTCTTTGATTGTGCCGCAAGAGAATGCGGAAATCTTGACCGTGACCGAGAATGGCTTTGGTAAGCGTACGGCGTTGGCAGAATACCCCACCAAGAGTCGTGCGACCAAAGGGGTGGTTTCGATCAAAGTGTCTGAGCGTAACGGCGATGTTGTCAGTGCCATCCAAGTCTGTGAAGGCGATGAGCTGATGATGATCACCAATGCGGGAACCTTAGTCCGTACTCGCGCAGAAGAGGTGAGCCAAGTAGGGCGTAACACCCAAGGTGTACGCTTGATTCGCGTCAGTGATGACGAGAAAGTGGTGGGCCTGCAGCGCATCGAGGAACCAGATGAAGAGGAGATGGAAGCGCTGGCTAATGAAGCCGGGACAACCACTCAGTCTGACGGTGGCAAAGCATCAGCGCCTATCAATGATGGCGAACGCGATGATAATGATCAGTCGCCTGCGTCTGATGATGATCAAGACGCGTAAGTCGTCGCTGAGATAACGTCTTAAGGGTGCAGTGAACTGCACCCTTTTTTATTGCCTATTAACAGGAGTGATGGCGGAAATTGTGTTCGGATCGGCGTTGGCGCTTTCAAATTGTTCGCGAAACGTGTTAAATCAATCACACGCCTTTTAAAACAGAGAAACCCTTGCGGCGTTCGGCGCCGCAAGTGACAAATAAGCAGGAGCCCCTCCCCAACATGGATAAGGTATATAATTTTTCCGCAGGCCCCGCGATGTTGCCACGCGAGGTGATGCTAAAAGCGCAAAAAGAATTGATGAACTGGCAAGACTTTGGTACCTCGGTGATGGAAGTGTCGCATCGCAGCCAAGCATTCTTAGCCCTTGCCCGTCAGTCAGAGCAAGATTTGCGTGAACTCCTAGTGATTCCTGACAACTACCATATTCTTTTTTGTCAGGGAGGCGCGCGTGCGCAATTCGCCGCGGTGCCCATGAATCTGATGGGGAGCCACACCATCGCCGATTATGTCGATGGCGGCTACTGGGCCGAAAGTGCGGTCAAAGAAGCCAAACGCTATTGCACGCCCAATGTTATCAATGTTCGCCGCGAGCGAGAGGGCAAGCGCGCTATCTCGCCGGCCAAAGACTGGCTACTGAGTGATGATGCGGCGTATGTCCATTTCTGCCCTAACGAAACCATTGATGGTATCGAAATCAATGATTTGCCTGAAACCCATAAACCCATTGTCGCGGACATGTCGTCAACCATCCTGTCACGTCCGATTGATGTGTCGAAATATGGGGTGATTTACGCTGGCGCGCAAAAGAACATTGGTCCTGCCGGGCTGACCTTGGTGATTGTGCGTGATGATTTACTCGGTTTAGCCAAAGACGTCTTGCCTAGTGTGCTTAATTATCAAGTGTTAGCCGAGAAAGACTCGATGTTTAACACGCCACCGACCTTTGCTTGGTATCTGGCCGCCGAAGTCTTTAAATGGCTAAAAAAACAAGGCGGGATCGAAGCGATTTATGCGCGCAATCAACAAAAAGCAGCCCTGCTTTACCAAGCGATTGATCAATCGAGCTTATATCGTAATGACATTCACCAAGACAATCGTTCCTTGATGAATGTGCCGTTTCAGTTGGCGAACAGCGACCTGGATGAGACTTTCCTTGCTGAAGCAACGGAACAGGGCTTACAGGCGCTGAAAGGCCACAGAGATGTGGGCGGCATGCGTGCATCTATCTACAACGCCATGCCCCTTGAGGGCGTTCAAGCCTTGGTCGACTTTATGGCCAAGTTCGAGAAAAAATACGGCTAGTAAAGGGGCGTGACAGTCAAGCTAGACTGCCGCGTTAAGATGCCACAGGGTGACCTTCCCAAATCATTGGCGCTTGTGGCCATCTCTTGGCGTTATCTGCCAATGGCTCGAGCACAAAACCAAGCCGCTTCTCTACGGGGAAGCGGTTTTTTATTTGGGAGGCGAGGATGACAAAAATAATAATTGTGAGGTAACCGGTATTTTGGTTACTCTGGGGGCACTAAGCATCACGGATATAAACCAGAATGGAGCAACTGACACTTTCCCCGATTTCTCATGTTAACGGCCAAATTAATCTTCCCGGCTCTAAAAGTGTGTCTAACCGCGCGCTATTGCTTGCCGCGTTAGCCTCAGGCACCACCCGATTAACCAATTTACTGGATAGTGACGACGTGCGGCATATGCTCAATGCATTTACTGCGTTGGGGGTTGACTATCAATTGTCCAGCGATCGCACCGAATGTGTGGTGCAAGGACTGGGACAACCGTTTAATACCGCTGAGGCGACCACGCTGTTTCTCGGCAATGCGGGAACGGCGATGCGACCATTAACGGCTGCATTGTGCCTAGGTGAGGGGGATGTCACCCTGACAGGTGAACCGAGAATGAAAGAGCGCCCGATTGGCCATCTTGTTGACGCCCTGAATGCGATTGGTGCTGATATCCACTATCTTGAGACTGAAGGCTATCCGCCACTACGTATCCATGGCACTGGCTTGGCGGGTGGCGACGTTAGCATTGATGGTAGCATCTCCAGTCAGTTTCTCACCGCATTACTGATGGCCGCGCCATTTGCGGAGCAAGAGACCCGGATCACCATTAAAGGGGATCTGGTCTCTAAACCTTATATCGATATTACCCTAGCCATCATGGCGCAATTTGGTGTTGAGGTACAAAATGATCAATACCAAGCGTTTGTGATCCCTGCCGGGCAGTGTTATCAATCGCCAGGCCATTTTATGGTAGAGGGCGATGCATCATCAGCCTCGTATTTTCTTGCCGCAGCCGCAATCAAAGGCGGAGAAGTGAAAGTCACGGGTATTGGGCGTCATAGCGTACAAGGCGACATTCAGTTTGCCGACGCACTCGCGGCGATGGGGGCTGAGATCGAGTGGGGAGAGGATTATGTGCTTGCCCGTCGACAAACACTTAAAGGCGTCGACATGGACTTTAATCATATTCCTGATGCCGCGATGACTATTGGTGTGGCCGCTTTATTTGCCGAGGGACCGACGTGGATCCGCAACGTGTACAATTGGCGGGTCAAAGAAACCGATCGTCTGTACGCAATGGCTACCGAGCTTAAAAAGGTAGGTGCTGTGGTTGAAGAGGGCGAAGACTATCTGTACGTCGAGCCACCAACGCAGTTGCAACATGCGGCCATCGACACCTATGACGATCACCGAATGGCAATGTGCTTCTCGCTAGTAGCGTTAAGTGACACGCCCGTCACTATCAACGACCCAGGCTGCACCTCAAAAACCTTCCCGGATTATTTCGAGAAGCTCGCGGCAATCAGCATTGCGGAATAATCATACTGCAACTCATTGCTGCTGATATCGACGCAGCAGCAATGATTTCCTGCCGGATTTCTTCTATACTGTGCGCCGATTTATCGATGGGCTTGTTGGGCAAACGGTGTGTTTGTCGCATGACGATATGCCAGGCGTCAAACCCGTTTTAAGCCGCAAGCGACGCGAATCGAGTAAAGTTGACGAACGTGGAGAGATTTATGCCGACACAGGCGCCTGTGATTACAGTAGATGGCCCAAGTGGTGCAGGAAAAGGAACCTTATGTATGCGGTTGGCGGAGACACTAGGCTGGCATTTGCTAGACTCTGGCGCCATCTACCGTGTTTTGGCATTAGCGGCGATTCATCATGACGTAGATACCGCATCAGAAGACGCGCTGGTACCGTTGGCGGCGAACCTAGACGTCCAATTTATCGCTGAGGGTGAACTGGTGAAGGTGATCCTCGAAGGGGAAGATGTGTCTGGTGCCTTACGCACTGAACAAGTGGGCAACCAAGCATCAAAAGTCGCGGCCCTCCCGCGTGTTCGCGAGGCATTGTTGCGCCGTCAGCGTGCGTTTGTCGGCGAGCCAGGTTTGATTGCTGATGGCCGTGATATGGGCACCGTGGTCTTTCCGCAAGCCGAGGCGAAAATCTTCCTGGATGCTAGCGCAGAAGAACGCGCGCGCCGGCGCCAGCATCAGTTGCAAGGCAAGGGGGTTAATGTTACCTTTGACCGCCTTTTAAGCGAAATTCAAGAGCGTGATGATCGTGACCGCAATCGAGCGGTGGCGCCATTGCGTCCCGCGTCAGATGCATTAGTGCTAGACTCAACGTCGCTATCAATCGACGAAGTGATTGCACAAGCACTGGCGTTTATTGAAAGCAAATTATCGGCTGCATAAGCAGTCTATAACCGTTAGCTGCAAGGATGATAGCTAACATATTTAACAACCCCATGCGGTAGGATACCCGTGGACGTTTATCAAATTGAAGATTTAAATATAATGACTGAATCTTTTGCTCAACTCTTTGAAGAGTCTCTAAAAGAAATCGAAACTCGCCCAGGTTCTATTGTTAAGGGTACTGTTGTTGCTATCGAGAACGGTTTCGTTCTGGTTGACGCAGGCCTGAAATCTGAATCGTCTATTCCAGCTGACCAATTCAAGAACGCTGCTGGCGAACTTGAAATTGAAATCGGCGGTGAAGTCGATGTAGCCCTGGACGCAGTGGAAGATGGTTTCGGTGAAACTCAGCTTTCTCGTGAGAAAGCGAAGCGTCACGAAGCTTGGATCCAGCTAGAGAAAGCGTACGAAGAAGCTGAAACCGTTAACGGTGTTATTAACGGTAAAGTGAAAGGTGGTTTCACCGTAGAACTGAACGGCATCCGTGCGTTCCTACCGGGTTCACTGGTTGACGTTCGTCCAGTACGTGATACTTCTCACCTGGAAGGCAAAGAGCTCGAGTTCAAAGTAATCAAGCTTGACCAGAAGCGCAACAACGTTGTGGTTTCTCGTCGTGCGGTTATCGAGTCAGAAAACAGCGTTGAGCGTGACGAGCTGCTAGCTTCTCTGCAAGAAGGCATGGAAGTTAAAGGTATCGTTAAGAACCTGACTGACTACGGTGCGTTCGTTGATCTTGGCGGCGTTGACGGCCTGCTTCACATCACTGACATGGCGTGGAAGCGCGTTAAGCACCCATCAGAAATCGTTAATGTTGGTGACGAAATCAACGTTAAGGTTCTGAAGTTTGACCGTGAGCGTACTCGCGTATCGCTTGGCCTGAAACAACTGGGTGAAGATCCATGGGTAGCTATTGCTAACCGTTACCCAGAAGGTCACAAGCTGACTGGCCGTGTAACCAACCTAACTGACTACGGCTGCTTCGTTGAAATCGAAGAAGGCGTTGAAGGTCTGGTACACGTGTCTGAAATGGACTGGACCAACAAGAACATCCACCCATCTAAAGTGGTTAACGTGGGTGACGAAGTTGAAGTCATGGTTCTGGACATCGACGAAGAGCGTCGTCGTATCAGCCTTGGTCTGAAACAGTGTAAAGCCAACCCATGGCAGCAATTCGCTGAAACTCAGAACAAAGGCGATCGTGTAACTGGTAAGATCAAGTCAATCACTGACTTCGGTATCTTCATCGGTCTAGACGGCGGCATCGACGGTCTGGTTCACTTGTCTGACATTTCTTGGAACGTGGCTGGCGAAGAAGCCGTTCGCGAATACAAGAAAGGCGACGAGATCTCAGCAGTGGTTCTTCAGGTTGACGCCGAGCGTGAGCGTATCTCACTGGGCATCAAGCAGATGGAAGAAGACCCATTCAACAACTACCTGGCGGCGAACAAGAAAGGTGCTATCGTTAACGGTACGGTAACGGCTGTTGACGCGAAAGGCGCAACTGTTGAGCTTGCAGAAGGTGTTGAAGGTTATCTGCGTGCTTCTGAAGCCGCGCGTGACCGTGTTGAAGACGCGACACAAGTCCTTTCAGTTGGCGACAGCGTTGAAGCGAAGTTCACCGGCGTTGACCGTAAGAACCGCGTTCTGAACCTGTCTGTTCGTCTGAAAGACGAAGCTGACGAGCAAGAAGCGATGGCTAGCCTGAACAAATCTGATGAAGGCGCTATCGGTAATGCTATGGCTGACGCGTTTAAAGCAGCGAAGAGCGAATAATGTATAAGTTGAGGGGGAAATTTTCCCCCTCTGCATTTATACTGTTGAGAAACATACTAAAGCGGGGTGTCTATGACCAAATCTGAGTTAATTGAAAGGCTCTGTAGTCAGCAAGCCCATCTGTCTGCTAAGCAGGTAGAGGATGCTATCAAGGAAATCCTTGAGCATATGGCGATCACACTTGAAAGCGGTGATCGGATCGAAATCCGTGGTTTTGGTAGTTTCTCACTGCATTATCGCGCGCCTCGTGTGGGGCGTAATCCGAAAACAGGGGAAAAAGTGGAGCTTGACGGTAAATACGTCCCGCACTTCAAACCTGGTAAGGAGCTTCGTGATCGCGTTAACATCTATGGTTAAGCGATAGACGCTGGAAAAAACGGCATGCTGCAGGTATGCCGTTTTTTTATGCCTATCGATCATAGCTTGCGTGGCGAATTTCCTGCATAATCATACCTTCTGTGTAAGATCTTGTACCCACAGCTAAAACCTTGCCACTTGCCATCATGCGAGTGGACAGCGCGAGCCAAGGGTGTATTAGTAACGTTTTGTTGTATCAAGCAAACGTTCACAGTGACAAGTGCCTCGCATCTTGTCGTTCTGCCATAATTGAAGAGGCACTAGGCCTTTCGCAATGAGGGAATACTTGTGAAAATACTCGGCATTCTGTTTCTGGTGTTATGTTTTCTGATCACCTTGGCGCTGGGAGCGCAAAACCAAGATGTGGTCAACTTTAACTACTTAATTGCCCAAGGGGAATTTCGTCTTTCTGTGATCTTGGGTATCGTCTTTGTCATGGGTTTTGGCATTGGCTGGTTAATCTGCGGTGCGTTATACCTAAAAGCGAGAGTGACCGCTCGAAGACTGCGTAAGCAGGTGGATAAGCAACGCAAAGAACTTGATAAATTGCGCACGGACCCGCTTAAGGAACAATAATTCATGCTAGAGCTGTTGTTTCTGTTGCTCCCCATTGCGGCCGGTTACGGCTGGTATATGGGTAACAGGAATGCTCGTCATCGACGGCAAGAACAGTCACATCACTTGTCTCGTCAGTATGTGGCGGGGCTCAATCTGCTGCTGTCTGAACAATCAGATAAAGCAGTCGATCTGTTTATCGAGCTACTCCAGGTCGACAATGAGACCATTGATACCCACCTTGCCCTTGGCAATCTGTTTCGCTCTCGGGGCGAAGTCGATCGCGCGATTCGCATCCACCAGAACCTGATTGCTCGCCCTAATCTGACGCTTGATCAACGCAACCTCGCCATGCAACAGCTGGCCAAAGATTACATGGTCGCCGGGTTTTTTGATCGCGCAGAAAAGATATTTTCCGAGCTGGTGGATGAGCCAGATTATCAAGAGTTTGCCCTTCAGCAGTTGTTGGCTATCTTTCAGCAAACCCGAGAGTGGGAAAACGCGATTGATACCGCGAGCAAACTGGTCAAGATGGGCAAGCACAAGTTACGTAAAGACATTGCCCATTTTCACTGTGAGCTGGCGATGCAACAACTCGCTGAGGGCGATGAACATAAGGCACGGCAATGCTTTCGCCGCGCCCTGTCGTATGATAAGAGCTGTGTGCGTGCCAGTTTGAAGCTGGCCAAGCTTGATATCCAGCATGAAGACTACAAAGGGGCGATCAAGCAGCTGGAGAACATCCTTGAGCAGGATGCGGACTTTGTCAGTGAAGCGCTACCTTTGCTGGCGGAGAGCTACCGTGCATTAGGGCGTGAAATGCATCTGGTCCGATTTTTAAAAGAGTGTATTGAAAAGAACGCTGGGGTCAGCGCAGAGCTGATGCTGTCAGAAGTGATTGGCAACAATGAAAATATCGCGATGGCGCAAAGTTTTCTCACTCGCCAGCTTACTCGCAATCCGACCATGCGCGGTTTCCACAAGTTGATGGAATACCATGTCGACCAAGCCGAAGAGGGCCGCGCGAAAACCAGTTTGAACACGCTAAAAGACTTGGTCGCCGAACAGATGAAGGTGAAACCGCATTATCGTTGTCGAAAATGCGGCTTCTCCACTCACGCGCTTTACTGGCAATGTCCGTCCTGCAAAAGCTGGGGGGCAATCAAGCCAATCCGGGGGCTTGATGGTGAATAAGGGCGATGCATTGGCATCGCCGTTTTTTTATCTATCGCGCGGGAATCACCGCTTAGTTGAACACTATATAAGGAACAAGGAGACAACATGCACGACCCAAAAGTCATCGTGGCACTCGATTACGCAGACATGAATCAAGCACTGGCCTTTGTGGATAAAATAGAGCCGGGCTCATGTCGCTTGAAAGTGGGCAAAGAAATGTTCACCTTATTTGGGCCGGCATTAGTTAAACAGCTGCACGCGGGGGGACACGAGGTATTTCTCGATCTAAAATTCCACGACATCCCCAATACGTGTGCACGTGCGGTGTCGGCGGCGGCTGAGTTAGGGGTCTGGATGGTCAACGTCCACGCCTCTGGTGGCGAGCGAATGATGGTTGCGGCACGTGAAGCCCTCGCCCCCTATGGCGGCAATCGCCCCTGGTTGATTGGCGTGACCGTACTGACCAGCATGACAGCAAACGATTTAGCTGACAGTGGCCTTCATACGTCACCGCAAGCACAGGTGCAGCGCTTAGCGGGGTTAACCAAGCAGGCAGGGCTTGATGGGGTGGTGTGCTCTGCGCATGAAGCCAATCTATTGAAGGCTGAATGTGGAGATGGGTTTAAGTTGATCACTCCGGGGATCCGTCCCGCCGGCAGTGACCAAGGTGACCAACGCCGAGTGATGACGCCAAAAGAAGCGGTGCAAGCGGGCTCTGATTATCTTGTGATCGGTCGGCCGGTGACGCAGGCAGCCGATCCTGCTGCTGTGCTGGCAGCGATCAACCAAACGTTAACTAGCTAAGCGATTAAGATCATAGATAAATGGCAATAAAAAGAGCGGCTAACAATGCCGCTCTTGATCAGGCTATGGCCGTGCGCCAGCTGATTTACGCGAACGCCGGTCTAAGACAGGTGCGGTAAAATGACTATCAATCAGCCTTTGCGTCAAGCCGTGTTGCGGGTTGGCAAAAATGTCTGCGGTATTGCCTGATTCCACCACGTTCCCTTTTTGCATCACCATCAATTTGTCAGTAACGTGTTTAATCACCCCCATATGCTGAGACACATACACGTAAGACAGTCCCATCTCATCTTGTAACTCCAGCAACAAGTTGATGATCTGCGAGCGCATGGACATATCCAAGCCATTTAAGGCTTCATCAGCGATAATGACACTGGGTTGCAGAATTAAGGCTCTCGCAAGCGATACCCGTTGCTTTTGGCCGGTGGCCAGCATTTGCGGATAAAAGTAGGCGTGCTCGGGTAACAAGCCCACACGCAATAGCGTGTTCTTAATGCGTTTGCCGCGCTCTTGCGGTGTCATGTTGGTGTTTCGTCGCAAGGGGCCTTCTAAGATTTGCCCGATCTGATTGCGTGGGTTGAGCGAGGTGTTCGGATCTTGGAAGATCATCCGAATCAACTTACAGCGAGTTTGGTAATCTTTGTAACGCAACGTCTCGCCATTAACTCGGATTTGCCCTGCCGTCGGCTCGATAACACCCGCAATCATGCGTGCCAGCGTCGATTTCCCTGAGCCATTTTCGCCCACAAAAGCAATGGTTTCCCCCACATCCAATGAAAAAGACACAGGCTTAACCGCATGAGTGACACGCTTTCTCAACCAACCAGTCCGGTGATGATAATCTTTGGTGAGCCCATCTATTTCAAGAAGAGCGACCATGCTTGTTCTCCATGTTGAGTGGGAAATGACAGGCAAATTTATGGTTTTTCACTTTTTGCGTATGTGGGGTTTCCACACATTTACGCTGTGCATACGGGCAACGTGGCCCCAGTCGACAACCGATGGGCAAATGCTGTAGTGGCGGTATTGAGCCAGGCAAGGTCTCTAGCTTGCTCTTGTGGGGGATGTCGCGACTAAAATCAGGCATCGTCCGCAATAAGGCATCGGTATAGGGGTGGTGCGGCGTCGTCAAAATTTGCTCGCGGTTACCCGATTCCACTGACTGGCCACAATACATCACGGTGATCCTATCAGCCCAACGCGTCACCAAGGTCAGGTCATGACTAATTAGCAAAATAGTGGTGTTGGAGAGCTGATTGGTGCGACTCAGTAAACGAAATATCTGCGCCTGAGTAATGGGATCTAACTCGTTGGTCGGTTCATCGGCAATCAATAGGCGAGGGCGGTTGGCAATCGCCATCGCAATCATCACCTTTTGACACTCGCCATCGGTCAGCTCATACGGGTAGCTTTCCATGACTCGCTTGTGATCCTTGATGCCCACTTTATGCAGCAAGGCAATCGAATGTTGTTTGCGCCAATTCAAACGCTGCCACCAACTGCCCGAGAATGAAGCGGGCGGAATCGCCTCTTCAAGCTGATGCCCCACCACTTCGGAAGGGTCAAGACAGGTAGAGGGCTCTTGGAAAATCATCGCAATGTCTTTGCCGACCACATGGCGACGTTCGCGCGCGGGCAGTTCTAATAGGTCGATATTACCCAAGCGTAATCGGTCGGCGGTCACATGCCATTGATCCTTAGTGACGCCGCAAATGGCTTTGGCCACTAAGCTTTTACCCGATCCGGATTCACCCACCAAGCCACGAATTTCACCATCATTGATGGTCAAACTCATACGATCGACGGCCTTCACCATGCCTTGTGGGGTTTCTATTTCTATGGTCAGGTGTCGAATATCAAGTAACGGCATTATTCAGTTCCTGCGTTGATGGCTTGGCTGATCCCCTCACCCACTAGGTTAACAACCAACACACTGAACGCAATCGCCATTCCAGGCAAAGTGACCGTCCAAGGCGCAGTGAAAATCAGCTCGACAGAATCCCCTAACATAGCGCCCCATTCAGGCGCGGGCGGCTGTGCCCCAAGACCTAAAAAGCCGAGTGCCGCCACATCAAGAATGGCGACAGAAATCGCGCGGGTAATTTCGGTACTCAGCACAGTGACGATATTGGGCAAAATCGAGTGATAGAGCAGATAAAAATCATTGGCCCCATCTAAGCGCGCGGCAATGATATAGTCTTTCCCTATTTCATCATGCACCGCGGTATACACGGCGCGAATGATACGTGGGATCAGTGATAGCCAAATAGCGAGTAATACTTGGGTTTCTCCCACACCTAAAAACGCCACCACGATAATGGCCAACAATAATGATGGAATAGAAAGGATACTATCTAGGATATGGTTTAATACACTCGACTTGAGTCCCTTGGTCATCCCAGCCAGTACGCCAATCGCCACACCGACCAGCGACGCGGCCAATGCGGTGATCAGCGCATAGCCAAAGGTGAGTCGAGAGCCCGCAATCAGGCGTGAGAGCATATCGCGGCTCAGATCATCGGTCCCTAAAAAGTACTCAATTTGCCCTGATTGCACCCAAGAGGGCGCCATCAGTAAGTGGCCTGTTTGATGCTGCGGGCTCCACGGGGCGAGTAGGGGGGCAAATAAGGTAACAAGGATGAGCCCAACCAGGCACCAAAAACCAATCACCGCAAGCTTGTTGCGACGAAACGCATTCCAGGTGCGCTCGAATTGGGTCGGGATATGCTGTTCAACGTACACACTATTTGAGGGCATACCATTTTTTCCTTACCAGCGGGTTCATAAAGGCCCCCAATACATCCGAGATGATATTAATCAGTAATACAAACCCACCAATGACCAAGACGCCGCCTTGTACTGACACATAATCTTTAGCGATGAGCGTATCGAGTAGCCAGCGCCCAATCCCAGGCCAGTTAAAGACTGACTCGACGATGATCACAAAGGTCACCATAGTGGAAACCAGTAAACCAAAATTAGGGATGATCGGTGGAATGGCGTTTTTCATCCCGTGACGAAGCACGATTTCCGTTTTTGATAGCCCCTTGGTCGCGGCGGCTTTGATGTAATTCTGTCGCATCACATAGGCCATAGAGTCGCGTACCATTTTAATGATCTCGGTGGTCGGGACCACGGCAAGCGTTAGGGTCGGTAACACCAGGTGGCGGACAATATCTGTTGCGGCCTTGCCTTGTAGCGGTAAGTCTGACAGCCACAAATCCACCAGCGCGAAGCCGGAAATATGCGGGATTTCATACAAAAGGTTATAGCGCCCAGACACCGGAAACCACTGTAAGTCGAGCGAGAAAACCATGATAAAGAGGATAGCCAACCAGAATGTAGGGATGGAGAACACCACCAGAGCAAACGAAGAAATCACTTTATCGGCTGGCCCTTGGCTACGAATGCCAGCCAGCGTGCCCAGTGGCACGCCCACAATCAAGCTAATAAAGAGCGCGGCAAAGCATAGCTCTAAGGTCGCGGGTGCGACGTGCGCCAGTGTCTCGACAACCGGTGAGCCATTGGCGGCTAAGCCGAGGTCGCCATCAAGCAGTTGGCGAATGTAGTAGATCCAGCCTATCCAGTAATCAAATTGGTGCCAATTTGAATGGGGTGCCAGCAACATAATGTTATAGGCGACCAAAGTGAGGATCACTAGGGTGATTAAAAATAAGTTGAGGCGTCGTAACGTATAAATCAACATCGGTTAGCGCTCCCGCGACACATCGGCGAAACTGTCGGCCCCAAAGGGCGTCATTGTCAGTCCGGTTAGGCTGGCGTCACGCACTTGATGCTGAATGCCGTGGGCCAGGGGGATGACAGGCATGCGACGGTCAAGGATAGTTTGAGCTTCCTGATATAACGCCTTGCGCTTGGCTATCTTGTCCGTGGCAATCGCCTGATTTAGCGTTTGGTCAAAAAAGCGGTTACACCAGTTAGAGATGTTCCAGCCCGTAAACTTCGCGTTGCAGGTGAGCAAAGGGCGTAAAAACGTATCAGGATCGCCATTATCGGCGACCCATCCCGTTAATACCATATCGTGGCTGTCATCACCTTGGCGAATGGACGTGCGATTGACGGTTTTCTCCGGGATAATATCGACGTCGATACCAATTTCTCCCAAGTCCGCTTGGATTAATTCCGCGGTTTTACGTGGGCTGGGGTTAAACGCCGTGGGTTTAAGCGGCACGGTTAAATCGACACTGAAACCATGACGATAGCCTGCTTTGGCAAGTAATGCCGCGGCCAGCTTGGGATCATACTGGGTTTTTCGATTAGGATCATAGGCCCATGACATGGGTGGCAGTAAGCTGGTGGCCGGCGCGCCAGTGCCATAATAGACCGAACTGAGCAGCGGCCCTCGGTCAATCGCTAGGTTAATCGCTTGACGTACTGCCACTTCCGATAACGCAGGGTGGCGGGTATTGAGCGCAATAAAGGCCACATTCATCCCTGTTTGCGACGATAAACTGAAGCGCTCATCACCGACAACCACGGGAAGCTGGCTCGCAACGGGCGAGGCGAGCACATCACACTCGCCGGTCAGCATTTTTGCAAGCGTCCCTGTGCCGCGCGTGGAAACATCAAACACCACCTGTTCCATCGGCGCAGGGCCTTGCCAGTACTGCCAATGGCGGCGCAGTCGAATAAGCTCGCGTGGCTGGTACTCCGCCAGCGCGAAAGGGCCGGTACCAACCGGATAGGTATCGAGCTTCTCTGGCGTGCCCGCCTCCAGCAATTGGTTGGCATACTCTTTTGAAAGGATCACTGAAAAGTTGGTAGCCAAGGTGGAGAGAAAAGAGACATCGGGCCGAGAGAGGGTAAACTGCACGCGGTAGGTGTCGAGCGCTTTAACGCTGGTCACCAAGCCGGCAAAGTTCATGCTATCAAACCATGGATACTGACCACCGGAAATGTGATGAAAAGGATGGTCTGGGTTAATAAGGCGACGAAAGGAAAACACCACATCGTCGGCGTTGAGGTACCGCGAAGGGGTAAACTGAACACTGCGATGAAACGCGACGCCACGACGCAGAGAGAAGGTGTAGGTTTTACCATCATCACTCACCTGCCAGCTTTTTGCTAGCATCGCCTCGGGTTGATACGTCTCGGGATTGAGTCGCAGCAGACGGTCATAAAGCTGACTCGACAAGGTATCAGCCGTGAGGCCGCCATCGGTCAACTGAGGGTTAAAGGTGTTCGGCTGGCCAGGGCCACAAAACACAAAGCCACGATTGTCGGCCGCACGTTGATCGCTGGCAGCGTCACAACCTGCAAGGAGCAGCCCACTCACCCCCAGGATCAAAAACTGGAAAAAAACGCGCATAAACCAAGTGAAATCAGCTATCAAAGTAAACCCCGTAATCTACCACCGAAACGGCTTTACCACCAAGCAAAGTAGGGGCTATCTGGTGTTTCTTTGCATAGGGGGTGTATCTGTGTCCGTACACTCAGCGCATCGGGTCATGCGCGTCGTGTTGCCCCACGTTATGTTTTCGCAGCAGCCCCCTAAATTGATGGTAGCTTAGGCCAAGTAACTGCGCGGCCTTTCTCTGATGATAGTTGGCTTGCGACAGCGCCGCTGTGACCAAATCGCGTTCTTGCGTGGTTTGCCATTGTCGGAGGTCGAGTGGCAGAGGGGGCAGTGAGTCGGCTTTGGTGGTGGAAGTGGCCGCAGTGACCGCAGAATGAGCCCGCTGCCAAGGCGGTGAAAAAGGGTCTAAACAAATCGTGTCGATGGGCGTGTTGGGATCATTGTGACGGGAGAGGGCACGCTCGACGGCATTTTTTAATTCACGCACATTGCCTGGCCACGTATGCGTTAACAATTGAGACTTAGCGTGCTCGGAAAAGCCAGCAAATAACGCGTAGCCAAGCTCCACGGCCATTTTCATCGCAAAGTGCTCAGCCAATAACAAAATATCTTGCTGACGCTCGCGAAGTGGCGGGAGGTGAATGACATCAAACGCCAGCCGATCAAGCAAGTCGGGTCGAAAGCGGTTCTCATGTGCCAATCCAGGTAAGTCTTCATTAGTGGCACAGATAAGGCGCACATCGGCACGCAGAGGAGACGTGCCGCCAACACGCTCGTATTCGCCATATTCAATCACCCGCAGCAGCTTTTCCTGCACGCCCAATGGTGCGGTGGCGATCTCGTCCAAAAACAAGGTGCCGCCTTCCGCCCGCTCAAAGCGTCCCGCATGTCGGCCTTTGGCGCTGGTAAAGGCCCCGGCTTCGTGGCCGAACAACTCTGAGTCGATCAATCCTTCACTGAGTGCGGCGCAATTTAAACTCACCAACGGTTGCGACCAACGGGCGGAGAGATAATGAAGACGCTGTGCAATCAACTCTTTCCCGGTTCCGCGCTCACCCATAATCAGCACTGGACGGTTAAGCGGTGCCAGTTGGCTGACATGATCCAACACGGCGAGAAAACGATCCGATTCACCCAATAAATTGTCTTGTTCACGCATGGCGATTTTTACCAAATAGTGGTTTTCTTCATCATGGCCTTTTTAGTGGGGTAACGCAATTCTTTTTAAGTTATTGAAAATAAACGTCTTAAAAGTTGGCATGGGATTTGAACCCTATTGGATGTGTCAGAGCCGAGTACCACGGGTTAACGCGCCATTGGCCTTAACTCTCTGGCTCATCAATGAGGAAGCGTATTAAGGAGTTTATGATGGGAATTTTTTCGCGTTTTGCTGATATTGTGAATGCTAACGTCAACGCCTTGTTAGACAAGGCAGAAGATCCACAAAAAATGATCCGTTTGATCATTCAAGAAATGGAGGACACCCTCGTTGAAGTGCGTACCTCGTCGGCAAAAGCGCTAGCCGATAAAAAAGAAGTGGCGCGTAAAATTGAAAATATCGAGCGTCAGATCCAAGAGTGGCAGGATAAAGCCTCACTCGCCTTGCAAAAGGATCGTGAAGACTTAGCGCGGGCTGCTTTAATCGAAAAGCAAAAAGCGCATGATGTTAAAGTCGCGCTGGATGAAGAGTTGTCGCTGATTAATGAAAGCGTAGAGAAGCTTGCTGGCGAAATTGCGGCATTAGAAACCAAACTCAGTGAGACACGCGCGCGCCAGCAATCACTGACTATTCGTCGTGAAACCGCGGGCAATCGCCGTGATGTGCGCCGTCACATTGGCAGTGGCCGCGCCGATGAAGCGATGGCGAAATTTGAACAATATGAGCGCCGTATTGACGAACTAGAAGCAGAAGCGGACAGTTATCAAGTCGGCCAGGGCAAAGGCCTAGAAGACGAGTTCGCTGACTTACAAGCGCAAGATGAGATTGAAAAAGAGCTGGCATCTTTAAAAGCCAAAATGAAAGACAACCAATCGTAACCGATACCACAAGGAGCGGACATGTCATCATTATTTCTCGGTTTCCCACTGGCGATTTTTCTGCTGTTTGTCGCCCCGCTGTGGTTATTTCTGCATTACCGCAGTAAGCGTCAAGTGGCGCAAGGCCTGAGTGGGCAAGATTACGAGACACTGCAACAACTGGCGCAACGTGCCGAAAAGCTGCAGGCGCGGGTAGATAACCTAGAACGTTTATTGGATGCAGAAGCCCCCCACTGGAGGCAACGCGCATGAGTAATACCTTGTATAGAGATCCAGAAAATGGCCGCATCGCTGGGGTGTGCGCCGGGCTTGCCAATCACTTTGGCATGGAAACTTGGTTAGTGCGCATCCTCACTGTCTCGGCGTTTTTACTCGGTTTTGGGTTCTTTGTGGTGGTCGCTTATATCGCGGCGGTACTGATCCTGGATAAAAAGCCGCCAGAGGTCAGGCAAGAGCCGAGTGCCGCGCAACAAGAGCATCAAGTGAAGCAAAAACCTTGGCAGTCAGGAAAATCGGCGAGCCAATTGATTGCCGATCTCGACCGTGAGTTTAGCCAAATGGAAGATAAGGTGACGCACATGGAAGCCTATGTGACCTCTTCGACCTTTAACGTCGACCAAGCCTTCAAACAACTCTAACCTCGCTGCCCTGTTTGGGCAGCTTGGCCAATTAGGAGCCATATCAACCTATGCCATCAGTGAAAAGGCGTGTGAAGCAGTGGGTGAGCCGTGGGGCTGACCGTCATGTTCGCCTCGCGGTAACCGGTCTTTCTCGCGCGGGTAAAACCGCCTTTATTACCTCTCTTATCAATCAATTGACGCATTTGGGCACCGAGCCCAACTTACCGCTGATGTCATTGGTGCAACAGGGGCGGGGGCTGGGCGCCCGTCGTGAACCCCACCCGCACATGCATCTGCCCGCGTTTGATTACGACAGTGCCATGCAGGCGCTTCATCAAACCCCACCGGTATGGCCGTCACCGACACGTGATGTCAGTGAAGTACGCCTCGCGGTGCGCTATCGCCCCCAGTCGGCAGCACTGAGGGCAATCAATGAAATGGCCACGCTATACGTGGATATTGTCGATTATCCGGGGGAGTGGCTGCTCGATTTGCCCTTGTTAAGCCAAAGCTACTCGCAATGGTCGACCAAACAAGCAGGGCTACTCACCGGTCGCCGCGGCGAGCTGGCGGATACCTGGACAACCAAAGCGGCGGCGCTTGATCCATTTGCCCCGGCGGATGAAAAAATGCTGGCGGACATTGCCGAAGACTACACCGCGTTTTTGCATCAGTGTAAAGCGCACGGAGGCTTGCACTGGGTGCAGCCAGGTCGATTTGTGCTGCCAGGTGAACTAGCGGGCGCGCCTGTGGTGCAGTTCTTCCCATGGGTGGGGAAACAGGACGAGCAAGCGTTGGCCAAAGCCGGGAAAGACTCCAACTACGGTGTGCTAAAAGCGCGCTACGACTATTATTGCGAGCACGTGGTTGCTAATTTTTATCGCGAGCATTTTGCCAAAATAGACCGGCAAGTGATCCTGGTGGATACCTTGCAGCCCCTGAATGCCGGCCCCGCGGCGTTTCATGATATGCGTCTTGCCGTTGAGCAGCTGATGCAAAGCTTTAAATATGGCAAATCAGGGTTGATGAAACGACTGTTTTCACCACGGATTGACAAGGTCTTGTTTGCGGCCACTAAAGCCGATCATGTGACCCCCGATCAACACCCGAACATGGTGAGCTTATTACAACAAATCGTTCATCAGGCGTGGCAGCAAGCCGCGTTCGAGGGCATTGATATGCGTTGCCAAAGTGTTGCCGCGATTGAAGCCACCACACCCGGTTATGTCTCGGTAAAAGGCGAAAACCAGCGCGCGCTAAAAGGCTTTCTTGCCGACAATTCGCCAGTCACCTTGTACCCGGGTGATGTGCCAGCGCAGTTACCTGAAGAGACATTCTGGCAAGCGCAAGGATTTGATTTTCCCTCTTTCCGCCCTCAGCAAGCCCCCCTGGATGCGCCGTTACCGCACATTCGTATGGATAAGGCATTGGATTACTTGCTGGGCGATAAATTTCGATAAGTGAGAGCGCGATGACGCAATACAAGCCAAAGCAAACTTTTGCACAGGATGTGGATGTAGAACACGACACGGAAAGTCGAATTCAACAAGGCATACAGTTCCAATCGGAAACCGATTTTACCCCTGCACCGAGTGAAGAGTGGGATGCGGAACTTGAAGCGACCCTAACGCCTTCGCCACGACAACGTCGCCGCGTATGGCCGTTTTTGCTATTAGTGACTGTATTACTCGCGGTGTGGCAATCAGCGGACAGCGTCTATCAAAGCTGGCTGGCGCGAGATTGGTTGAGCCTGGGTTGGCAAGGCCTGCTGATCGCGCTTGCCACCACTGGACTGGTGATGCTAGGCAAAGAGTGGCGGGCGATGCGCCGCTTGGTGGAGCGTGAAGCGGTACGAGAACAAGCAGAAGAGCTGCTAAGCAGTGATACGGTGGGGCAAGGAGAGCGGTTTTGTCAGCAACTGGCCGAGCAAACCGGGCAGGCGCAAACAGCCGCCTTTGCCAACTGGCAGCAGCAACTGGCGGCCACACATAATGACAGTGAAATTCTGAGCCTCTATGAGCAGCAAGTGCTCAGCGCACAAGATAAAGCGGCGCGTGCTTTGGTCACCAAGCACGCGCAAGAAGCCGCACTCATGGTGGCGGTCAGCCCGTTGGCGGTAGCAGATATGTTGCTGGTGGCGTGGCGTAATTTTTACTTGATGACGCGTATCGCGCAGATCTACGGGATCCAACTGGGCGTTAAAGCACGTTTTCGTTTACTGAAAATGGTGCTCACCAACATGGCGCTGGCGGGTGCCAGTGAGGCGATGACCGATGTGGGCTTTGATGTGCTGTCGGTGAATATCGCGGGTCGCGTATCAGGCCGGGTGGCGCAGGGGCTCGGTATTGGCCTGCTCACCGCGCGGTTAGGGCTAAAAACCATGACATTGATGCGGCCACTGCCTTGGCATGGTCAAGCCGCGCCCAGCCTGTCGCAGCTTCGCCGTGAGTTAATCAAGCGACTGGCGGGCAAGCGTCAACAAAATGCGTGATAATGCACGTTAAGAAGGTGGCTGGGAGGCAAGCTCACCAGCCACGCTCGTATTCATAGAATAATCAGTGAGTTAATTGCGTGTTTTCTGTGCTACAAACGTGACGGCGTAAGGCAAAAATCGTATCAGGGCTTGACTGTTCCCCCTAACCCGCTCAAACTCCGCTTCAGTGTCAACTTATCCTGACAGCTAATGCAGCGCAGGCAGCCACGACGATGAATGCTTCAGTAACCCGTTGAAGCGGGCAGAGTTTTAAGTATGCATCGCCACAAGGCTTGCTGCCGGTATTGGGTATCACTGTCAAGTCACAGGAATCCATTATGAGACTGAAAGTCTGTTGTGAAGATAGGATCGGGCTTACCCGCGAACTCCTCGATATTCTGGTGCGCCGCGACATCGACCTGCGGGGTATTGAAATTGACCAGGTCGGGATCATATACCTCAATTGTCCGGAAATTGAATTCGACGCCTTTAGCCAGTTGATGTCAGAAATTCGACTGATTTCTGGGGTCACCGACGTACGCAAAGTACAGTTTTTACCGGCTGAGCGCGAGCACAAAGAGTTGCGCGCACTAGTTGAAAGCCTGACCGATCCTGTGGTGTCGATTAACCTCGATGGCTACATTGATATGGCCAACAAGGCGGCGCAAGACTTGATTGGCTCGAGTGAACACCAACTTATCGATGAACATGCCAACAGCGTGTTTCCCGACTTTCAGTTTGCCCACTGGCTGGAAAAAGAAGAAGCCAGTCAAAGTTGTCGGATGGTGGTGATGGCCGGACTCGACTTCCTCATGGAAGTGATGCCAGTGCACATCAATGACGAAAGTGAGCAGCCTGTATTGGTGAGTGCGGTGGTGCAGCTTAAGCAGGTGGCGATGAATAACACCTCGCAAACCGTGTTCCGTACCCCAAGCGATCATGGGTTTGACCATCTTGTGGGTCAATCAAACAAGTTTAAGCAGCTCATTGGCCAAGCGAAAAAGCTGGCGATGTTGGATGCACCACTGTTAGTACAAGGCGAAACCGGTACAGGTAAAGAAATGATAGCGCGTGCCTGCCACCGTCACTCCTTACGCGCGGACAAACCTTTCCTACTCGTTAACTGTGTGTCTATGCCAGATAACGCCGCTGAAACCGAATTGTTTGGCATGGCGGCCGCCGAAGAAGGCGGTAGCGCCAAAAAAGGCATTTTAGAGCAAGCGGATGGTGGCACCGTATTCTTGTACGAAGTCGGCGAAATGAGCCGCCACCTGCAAGTAAAACTGTTGCGCTTTATGCAAGACGGGACCTTCCGTCGTGTCGGCGAAGAACGCGAGATGCAGGTGGATGTGCGCGTTATTTGTTCTACCCAGAAAAACTTGCCCGAGCTGGTGGCGGCCCATCAGTTCCGTGAAGATCTCTTCTATCGGCTCAATGTGTTATCGCTAACCGTGCCACCACTTAGAGAGCGAACGGCCGATGTGATGCCGCTGGCGGAGCTGTTCGTCAAACAATTTGCTGCCGACTTGGGGCAATCCAAGCCGCGCATCGACGAAGCCTTGGCTGATTATCTGACACATTATGCGTGGCCCGGGAATATCCGCCAGTTACGCAATGTACTGCTTCATGCGATGACGCAAATAGATGCAGAAGTGATGACGATCGATGACGTCCAACTGCCAGAAATTGAAAACACCCAGTTTATGAGTGAAGAATCGATGGATGGCTCATTGGATGAAATCATGAAGCGTTACGAGTCGGGGATTTTGCATAACCTGTATCGAAGCTACCCTTCAACGCGCAAGCTGGCCAAGCGATTGGATGTCTCGCACACCGCGATCGCTAACAAACTGCGCGACTATGGGATTGGTAAAAAGTAAGCCGATGCAGGAAGCCAGTATGTATCAGACATCGATTAACCACTTTCCGCGTTTGTCCGTTGATGAGCTGCGCATTGATGCCATCAGCCATGAAGACGTAACCCGGGTGGTGCAGTACTTTCAGCGCAACCGTGATTTCCTCGCGCCTTGGGAGCCTGAACGTGCGGCGGGCTTTTATACTGAGCAAGGGTGGAAGCGACGCGTGCTGCAGTTGATGGAGTTACAAAAGCATCAGCTGGCGTATTACTTTTTGATTGCCAAGCAAGACTCGCCTCAAGTGTTAGGAGTGATTTCGTATACCAGTGTGATGCAATACCCGTCTTATTCGTGCACCGTGGGTTATTCGCTTGATGAAGCGGCACAAGGACAAGGGATCATGCGTCGGGCGCTTGCCGCGACCAATCAGTGGCTTTTCGATAACGTCCACATCCATCGTGTGTGCGCGTCCTACATGCCATGTAATCAGCGTAGTGCCAAGGTATTGGAGGCGGTCGGCTTTGAACATGAGGGCCGAGCGCGCGACTATTTGTTGATTAATGGCCAATGGGAAGATCATATCTTAATGGCGCACATCAACCCGCACTGGCGACCTAAACCAGATTGACTCGCGAGGGTCTCATTGGGGCATCAGCGGATTCCAACGACAAACATAAAAGGCGACCCAGCTAGGTCGCCTTTTGCTTTTTCAGTGTGCGCTTATCCGCGAGTTATTTCACTGTCAGCACACGCATGGTGTTGGTAGAGCCAATCACTTCCATTTGGTCGCCTTGGGTCATGATCACCTGATCGCCTTCGGCCAAAAAGCCACCTTCTTTCAAGGTTTGCAGGGCGCGCTCCGCCACTTGCAGGCCGGCACCGCTGTCGCTGTCAAAATACACCGGCGTCACACCACGATAGAGGGCGGCACGGTTAAGCGTGTGTTCATGACGCGATAGGGCAAAAATGGGCTTACCGGAAGAGATGCGCGACATCATCAAGGCCGTGCGGCCAGACTCGGTCAGTGACACCATGGCTTTCACCCCTTGCATATGGTTCGCCGCATACATGGTGGCCATAGAGACCGTTTCTTCTTGGCTATCAAACTGACGATCGAGACGATGGTTGGAGATATTGACCGAAGGCATCTTCTCAGCCCCGACACACACTTCAGCCATTGAGCGTACCGTTTCCAATGGGTACTGGCCGGCAGCGGTTTCTGCCGATAGCATCACTGCATCCGTACCATCCAGCACCGCATTGGCCACATCCATCACCTCCGCGCGAGTAGGCATAGGGGCGGAAATCATTGATTCCATCATCTGGGTGGCGGTGATCACCAAACGGTTCATGCTGCGGGCGCGGCGAATGAGTTGCTTTTGTACCCCAACCAACTCTGGGTCACCAATTTCGACACCCAGATCGCCGCGCGCGACCATCACCACGTCAGACGCTTCAATAATGTCATCAATGCTCTCATCGCTGATCACGGTTTCGGCGCGTTCGACTTTGGCCACCAAACGCGCGTCCAAGCCAGCATCGCGCGCCAACGAGCGGGCATAGTGCATATCTTGGCCGTTGCGCGGGAAGGAGATCGCTAAGAAGTCGACGCCGATTTTGGCGGCAGTGAGAATGTCTTGCTTGTCTTTTTCGGTCAACGCAGGGGCAGACAGACCACCGCCTTTTTTGTTGATCCCTTTGTTGTTAGAGAGCTTACCGCCTACCGTGACCTCGGTGTGTACTTTGGCCCCTTCAACCGCCAATACCTTGAGCTGTACGCGACCATCATCGAGCAGCAGAATATCGCCATTGGTAACGTCCTGGGGCAGGGCTTTATAGTCAAGGCCGACCGCGTCTTGGTCGCCCATGCCAGGCGAAAGCTCGCCATCCAAGGTGAATTTATCGCCTACCGCCAGGGTGATGGCACCCTCTTTAAAGGTAGACACCCGGATTTTAGGGCCTTGTAAATCACCCAAAATACCCACGTGACGACCAAGCTTCGCCGCAATCGCGCGCACTTGATCGGCGCGTTTAATATGGTCTTCCGCACTGCCGTGAGAGAAGTTAAGGCGAACGACGTTAGCACCGGCGGCAATAATCGATTCCAATACACTGTCTTTGTCGGTGGCAGGGCCGAGTGTGGTAACAATCTTCGTTCTTCTCAGTTTTGCAGACATGATTAACTCCTATATACAGGATGATGTTTTAAGGGATAAAGCAGAAAGGGCAACATCACCGCCAAGTCGTGGATTCGACGAGGTGCTGACACCAGTGTAGCGCATTAAAAACGTCGAATAGATGACACAAAAAAGGAGTGCCAACGCACTCCTCTTAGTTAGGTCAGGGATTCTTTATGAAAGCGTGAATCGCGAATGGCTTCTTTGACACGCTTCAAGTTATCTCTAAATCCAGGCCCGCGGCGAAGCGTAAAACCAGTGGCCAACACATCGATCACCGTCATTTGCACAACACGGCTGGCCATCGGCATGTATTCGTCGGTGTCTTCTGGCACGTCGAGCTGGATGGTGTGCGAACACACTTTATCTAGCGGCGAGTCGCGCTGCGTGATGCCAATAACAGTAGCGCCGTTTTCGCGCGCTAAGTTAGCGACATCAACCAAACTTTTGGTACGCCCTGTGTGTGAAATCATCACCACCACATCGCCGTCATTACAGTTAATGCAGCTCATTCGTTGCATCACGATGTCGTTAAAGCACACCACCGGAATGTTAAAACGGAAGAACTTGTTTTGCGCGTCATGCGCCACCGACGCCGAGGCGCCCAGCCCGAAAAAGGCGATTTTTTTCGCTTGGGTCAGCATATCGACTGCGCGGTTAATTTGGTGCGTGTCGATGCTGTTTTTCGCCACATCCAAACAGGCCATGGTTGACTCAAAAATCTTCGCCGTGTAAGCATCTGCGCCATCGTTTTCTTCAACGTTGCGGTTCACATATGGGGTGCCATTGGCCAAGCTTTGCGCGAGGTGAAGTTTAAAGTCTGGAAAGCCTTTGGTGTCGAGGCGACGACAGAAACGGTTAACCGTTGGCTCGCTCACATCAGCCATCTTTGCCAACGTCGCAATACTCGAGTGAATAGCGGTTTGAGGGGAGGCGACAATGATTTCAGCAACTTTTCTTTCAGATTTGCTGAAGTTTTCAAGATTTTTTTGTATTTTTTCCAGAGTATTCATCTGAGTTACCGCTTACGTTCAAGACCAAAGTTAAAAATTGTCGCTCGGTGAGAGCGAGCTTCAATGAAGTGTTAAGTGTGTCATTCACCACGGCTTTTGACTGCCGCTTAGTAACAGATAGTCTATCGTCTCGCGGATTGTAATGACATTATTATGACTATCTGAGCATAAAAACTTTGTCACCATTCACGCTTTTAGTTATTTCCTTACACAATTAAGGAATATATTTACAGCGTGAAATAAATAAACGGTCAAAAATCAGTCGAAATGAATAGTGTGAACCATTACATTGAAAAATAATTACGTAACCCAAGGTGATAAGGAGCGCGTGTGTCAGGATTGAAAGTTGGAATTTGTGGATGTGGTTGGTTGGGCCAACCGCTGGCGTCACACCTACTTGGCGCTGGGCACCACGTGGTGGGGACCAAGCGCCAACCCACGTCAGCGCAAGCACTGAGCGAGACGCTGGCGACCACTGTGGTGCCGTTTGATGTGATGGCGCCGGATTATCAATCAGCGGCGGCGTTGCTCGAGGCTAATATCGTGGTGATCAATATCGCGGCAGGGCGTCGTCACGCCGACTTTGATGCATACCGCGATGCTATGTGCGCGTTTATCGACCGCCTGGCCCAAGCAGGCGTTGAGTATGTGCTCTTTATCAGCACCACGTCTGTATATGGGGCGCTTCAAGGACAGGTAACAGAGCAAACCGCGACAGCTGCCACTACGGCGTCAGGTAAAGCACACGAACATATCGAAGCGCATCTGCGCGAAACGTATGGAGAGAAAGGAACCGTCATGCGGCTCGCGGGGTTGATTGGCGGTGAGCGTCACCCTTCAACCATGTTGGCGGGTCGACAAGGCTTATCAGGTGGCAATGAGCCGGTGAACTTGATTCACCGCAGCGATGTGATCGCTGCGATCAGTGCGATTATTCATCAGCGTCAATGGGGTCATACCTTTCATCTGTGCGCGGAACTGCACCCATCAAAAAGTGTTTACTATAGCTGGGCGGCGCGCGAGATGGGGTTACAGCCGCCTGAATATCAGCCGAGTACAGGTAATGGCAAATGGATTGATGCCTCGCAGACGCTGGCGCAATTGGGGCTGAACTTACGCTATGCCTCACCGTATCAAATGATCGCCGACGGTCAGGTGACTTCAGACGACCCGGCCCCAAAATAAAAAAAGCCCACACAAGGTGGGCAAAAATAAAGGTAGAGACAAACAAACTCTAAAGTAAGTAGAAAAAGCAGCAGCAGGTCGGAAAGAAAGAGGAATCACGCTCCCTCACTACTGAGGGGAATAAGGCATTTCTTACCGATGCACCCATTAGGACTGGGCGAATTTAAAGAAGTTCCTACAAATTAAAAAAAGTCGTGATATTTAACCAATAGGCGATGTAGATGTGATGCTTGTCTCATAAATGGCGGCAATTAATGCCGCCATCTCACGCTATTGCAACACAGCTATTGCAATAGCGTGAGATGGCCTAGCGTGTCACCGACGTCGGGCTAGGCGGCCCATTGCCGTTGCTTGAGCCATTGGAACAATCCACCCAACGCCACCAAGCAAAGCCCAAGGCCAATAAAGGACAATGCTCGCATTAGCCCCTCTAAACTTGCCATATCAACCAGGAACACTTTTAGGATCACTAGCGCCAACACCGCCATTGCGCCCTGCTGCACCCGTACCGATTGCTGCCAGTAGCCACCCAGCAAGCTCAAACTCCCTATTGCCAACCATACCAATGAATAGGTATACAGCTCTGCATATGAGGTCAATTGCGACAGGGCAATGGTATCGCCTTGCCAAGTCTGACGGATCAAACCGTTAACCAGCAAAAAACCAAACACCGCGGCACAGGTGCTGGCCGCTGTTTGCACTCGGGCTTTTGGCAAGGGTAGCGATGGATATCCCCATTTCGCTAACCACACACACGCGAGCAAAGGAACACCCCACCAAGGCCAGAGTAAACTGGCAAGTGGCGAGTCACCAATCGAGACCCTCTCAACGTATGGGTTATGCTCGAAAAAGAGAATAAATTGGGTGAGTGTACTTAAGATTAAGAGGGCGATGCCGCCGATACGGTACAAAAACGCGAACGTCTGCGCGGCGCGAGCACGATAAAGATACACACACGCCAATAATAACCAGTTCATGCTCATGACCACCGCGCCAGAAACCGAGTGCATCACGCTGGTCAGCCCTTGAAGATCACATAGCCACAGTGTTGCACTTGTGAGCCACAGCGCGGCGAGTTGCAGTTGTGCGCCAGTGAGCCAAGCGGGCAGTGTATGGTTTTGGACCCATCGCTGACCAACATAAATCAACAGCCCAAGCGACGGATAAAGCCATAATGTGTCTGGCAGTGATGCCATATGATGGGTGGAGAGCAATAACAAAGTCGCGCGCGCGAGCACCACGCTGAGCAGTGCTTGGATCACCCAATTGGCGAGCGCTATCCGGTATTGATGGGTGAGCCAAAGCATCACCACTGCTTGCGCGGTCAAGGCCAAGGTCAGAGCGTAATCGCTCAGCAGCAACGTTAACGCGAGCGCCAGGTGGGCATTGACGCCACACCAAAGGCACAATCGAGCCAGAACATGGGCCTGATCGGTACCTTTAAAATGACGAGTAAAGGCCGCTAACACCGCGCCGCCACCGACGAGGCAAGCCGCCCATAACGATGCGCTAGACGCGTACGCAAGCGTTCCGCCCCAAAACGCGCCTGTCACCTTCGCATTAAGGCTCACCATGAAGGGCGTGGCCAGGCACGCTAGCCAGATAAAATGGATACGTTGCGGTGACCGTTTACCTAGGGCCAAGCCATAGAGCAGGGTAATGACACCCATCCCCAAGCCAACCTGCTGGGCAAGCGGGTCGCGGGCAAGATCACCGAACCATAACCAGAGGGCGACCCAAGCTAAGCCCAGCACCGGCCACGCATCCCAGCGTGCGGAGAAAAGCGGCGCGAGATAAAGCCATGCCACCAACGCGGCCATCAATGGCATCCCGACCGTAAATGGTAAAGAAAACGCGGCAGTAGAGGCAATAAACATTATTGCCAGCATCAGCCAAGTATCGAGTGCGTGATGGTGCCAAGCTCGAATATCGACAAGGGTGCGCCAAGACAGCGGCGCGTCAGATGTTGGTTTGAGTAACCACCCCAACGTTGGCACCGCGACTAATAGGTACACAGAGCCGAGGGCAAACCCGGTAACGATAAGCAATGGCACCGAAAAATGCGCAAAAGCAAACAGCCAAGCAAGGTGCATCCCCCACAAGCTATACCATAGCCATCGGCGCTCGACGCGCTGAGCCACATAGGTGATGGCGGCGGCGACGAGCAAGAAATAACTGGCGAGCAACCCGTAGCTGGGGGTGGCACTGGTAGAGAACAATGGCGCGCCATACGCCCCGATGAGCCCGACCACGGTCAGTAACGGACCAAATCTAAGCCCGTAGAAGGTCGCAGCGAGCGAAATCAGCGCCAGCATCACGACGGCGACTGGCTCGGAAATAAACTGATAGGGCGTCGCCGCCATCAAGGTCAGGCCAAACAAGCTGATAAAGCCCGCGCTCGCAATCGCAGCAGGCACATAGCTCGGCCAATCAATTTGCGTATACCGGCGCAACTTATCGTGCAGCCATTCACTGCCAACAATCAAGCCGACGCCAAACAGCGCTCCCAAGCCAAGACGGGCTAACGGAGGGAAATAACCTTCACTGATCAGGTAGGAAATTAAGAAAAGCCCGCCGAGGGTAAAAATACCGGCGCCACTCCAAACCAGCCACTGTTGTTTCGCGCGCTCAAGCCAAGCGAGACGATGACGGTTATCGCCTGATGATTGCGCGTTAGAGGCGGTATGGGCGGCGTTGGTTGAGACCGGCTCTGCAACACTGGGCTCTTTGTTAGATGGCGCATGCTGGGTCGATGTGGCAAGCGCTTCCTGCGTTAATGGGTGGCTATCACGCGATACCATAGCAGCGTCTGTATCGCCGCCAGCCTCAACCGGCTCTGTGTGAGCCTCAGCCGTGAGGTTGGCATGAGTGGACGTCGGCATCGCGTCAGCGTCCGCTTTTGATTGCAACTGGGAAAGGGTATGGCGCACCTCCGAGAGCTCTCGATTGAGTGCGTTGACTTTGAATAGGGCCGAAAGGCCACAAATACCACCAATAAGCATCACCAAACTGGCGACAAACACTAAGAGGAGTAAGGATTCCATATCGCGTTAACCAAGCCCGTTGTCACTAAATGCGTGCACACTGTACAGCGAGGCCGAATGAATTGGCGTAATGGCGACAAGAAAAGTCAAAACTTGGGAGCAAGTGCATAAAAAAGCCCACAAGCAAACGGCGAGTGGGCATAGAAGAAAAGTCTTCTAGAAAAAGCAGTGGCACAAGGTGTGACTGCCAGAAATGCGCATAGGTTCCCACTTTTGTACAAAAAAAGCGCAGTGATGGCTGGGGTAGTGCCTGAACGGGCTGCTTAACCATTTTTATTCAACGCATTACATAGTCACCCAAGCACGAAAACCCTCCATCTTTATTTACCAAACAATATACGGTCATGCAGCAAACGCGGGTGTGAAGCCATCTGGCCGCGGTCTCGAAGAAATCACTCAATAATGTGATGTTACTCATGCGATGCGTGTGTGTTTCAGGGTTGTTAAAAGGCATGTCTGCGTATAAAGTTAAACAAGCGTTTAATACAGGTGAATGAACAATGGCAGGACGAGGCGACACCAAAGCAAAAATTCTGGATGCCGCGGAGCAGCTCTTCGCCGAGCACGGGTTTAAAGAAACGTCGTTACGTACGATTACCAGCAAGGCTGGCGTCAACCTTGCCTCAGTGAACTATCACTTTGGCGACAAAAAATCACTCGTGCGTGCAGTGCTCGGACGCTACCTCGAAGCGTTTATGCCAGCGCTCGGTGAACAGCTGCAAGCGCTCTTAGTGCGACCAGAGTGCACGATGGAGCAAGTATTCTCATGTGCAAAGCAGCCAGTGCTTGCGCTTGATGCGTATCGACCACATGGCGCAGCCACCTTTATGCAATTGATTGGCCGTGGTTACACCGATGTACAAGGGCATTTACGTTGGTTTATCACCACCCGTTACGAACACGTTCTGTCGCTGTTTAACCAAGCGGTACGCAAAGCTAACCCTGAACTGACGTCAGAGGCGGTATTTTGGCATTTACACTTCACCCTCGGGGCGGCGATTTTCACCATGGCGTCTAGCGAAGCGTTGCGTGATATTGCCGAAAACGATTTTGGTCGCACCCTCGATACCGAAGCGATCGTTGACCGCTTAATTCCGTATCTAGCAGCAGGGATGAACGCCAAGCCGGCGGCAATGGCACAACAGGGGCAAGTGCTCGCCTTCGCGACGGAGTCACAAGCGGAGTAGGGCAAGCAAAACACATCAAGTGAGGATGCGGTGCGTCCCGCTTATTTGAACCACTCAGCGCAGCGACAGGTATATCACGGTGCGTGAGGGGCAATGTAAAAACCCGTTCTGGTCGCACAATAACAGTAAAAAGAGTGCAACCATGATCAACAAAAGGACCTGAATCATGAGCTCTCAAACTTCAGTACGTCGTTCACTGGTGAGTGATAAAGCGTTTACTTTCTTCAAAAAAGTGCTGCCACCGTTATCCGCCACTGAGCGTGAAGCGATGGAAGCCGGCAGTGTGTGGTGGGACGGTGAACTCTTCTCCGGATCGCCAAACTGGAAGACGTTGCACCAGTATGGTAAGCCAACACTCACAGCGGAAGAGCAATCGTTTATCGACAACCAGCTAGAAACCCTCCTGGCGATGTTGGATGATTTTAAAATTGTCCAAGAGCAAAAAGATCTGCCGGAAGAAGTCTGGGATTATCTGAAAAAAGAGCGCTTTTTCTCGCTGATCATTCCCAAAGAATACGGTGGCCTCGCGTTCTCGGCGCTGGCCAACTCTACCATCGTATCGCGCATTGCCACCCGTAGCTTAAGTGCCGCGGTGACCGTGATGGTGCCTAACTCACTGGGGCCAGGTGAGCTGCTGACTCATTATGGTACTCAAGACCAGCGCGATTATTGGCTGCCACGCTTGGCCGATGGCCGCGAAGTGCCGTGCTTTGGCTTAACCGGCCCAGAAGCCGGATCCGATGCTGGCAGTATTCCAGACCACGGCGTGGTATGCATGGGTGAACACAATGGTGAACAAGTGCTGGGGATCCGCTTAAGCTGGAACAAACGCTACATTACTCTGGCCCCCGTGGCGACCGTGGTGGGCTTGGCGTTTAAACTGGGCGATCCAGACGGCCTGCTGGGGGACAAAAAAGAGCTTGGCATCACCTGTGCCCTGGTCCCCGCAGAACACCCTGGCGTTGAAATTGGCGATCGTCACAATCCGCTCAACATGGCATTTATGAACGGCACCACTAAGGGCGAGGATGTCTTTATCCCGATTGATTGGGTCATCGGCGGTAAAGATTACGCAGGCCGTGGTTGGCGCATGCTGGTGGAGTGTCTCTCTGCTGGGCGGGGGATTTCGTTGCCCGCACTGGGGACGGCGGTAGGGCATCTCGCCACCCGTACCACAGGCGCTTACAGTTATGTGCGTAAACAGTTTGGTATGCACATTGGCCGCTTTGAAGGGGTGGCAGAAGCCTTGGGCCGCATGGGCGGGTTGAACTACTTAATTGAATCTACCCGAACCCTAACCACCACCGCGCTTGATCAGGGAGAAAAACCGGCGATCATCACTGCGATTTCCAAATACCACATGACCGAAATTGCGCGCACCATCTTGAATGATTCGATGGACGTTCACGCGGGCCGTGCGATTCAGTTAGGGCCACTGAACTATATTGGCCATCATTACTTTGGTATTCCGGTGGCCATCACTGTGGAAGGCGCGAACATTCTTACCCGCAACCTCATGATCTTTGGTCAGGGGGCGACCCGTTGCCACCCTTACGTGCTCGAAGAGATGGAAGCGGCGGCGAACCCAGACCAAGAGGCCGGCGCCCAAGCGTTTGATAAATTACTGTTTAAACACATTGGCCATGCCACTAAAAACAGTGTGATGGGGCTGGTCAACGCGCTGACCGGATCGCTGACCAACCGCGCGCCGGTGAGTGGCGAGACGGCTAAATACTATCGTCACCTTACCCGCATGAGTCGTGCACTGGCGGTGACCACCGATGTCGCAATGTTGTCTCTTGGCGGTGAGCTGAAACGCCGAGAAATGCTGTCCGCGCGTCTGGGGGATGTTCTGAGCCACCTTTATATGGCGTCGGCAACGTTGAAGCGCTACGAAGATGAAGGCCGTCCGAGCCAAGATCTGCCGATGGTGCACTATGCGCTGCAATATTGCCTAGCCCAGTGTGCCAAAGCCTTTGATGGCGCCTTTAACAACTTCCCCGCCAAAGGGGTGGGTCGCAGCCTACGTGTGCTCTTGTTCCCGCTCGGTATGCACTACAAAATGCCCTCTGACAAGTTGCTTAATCAGATTGCCGAGCAGTTAATGACCCCGAGCGCAGAGCGCGACCGTTGGACGCACTTATGCTACGTGGGCGATAAAGCCGACGATCCGGTGGCGGTGATGGAGCGTGCCTTTACCGCAATGTGGGCGTGTCGTGACACCGAAAAAGCCCTGATCAAGGCGGTGAAAGCCAAGCAGATTGATGGCAAAGCCAGCTTGGCGGATCGCTCGCAACAAGCGGTTGAGCAAAACCTCATCACCGCTGATGCGCGTGACAAACTGCTAGAGGCTGATGCACTGCGTGCTTATGCGGTACAAGTGGATGACTTTAAAGCCGAATGGTTTACCTCTAGTCAGCTAGAAGGCGGTGCTATTGCCAAGCCCAATCCAAGCAAAGCGGCATAAAGGTCGCGAACTTGCGCCAAAAAGCGTCTGCACCTCGCAGGCGCTTTTTTATTGGCGCTGACACTTGGGGCCACAATGCTGAGATCTTGCCCACTATTCTTGCCTGCAACACCTCCAACCACTGGGTATTTTTGCCCTTTTTCCGTAAAAGGGGATGCATAGGCAGGCGTTAGTATTTATCCTAGCCTCAATTTTGTGAGGGACGTTGAATATGATCATCAAACCTAAAATTCGTGGATTTATCTGTACGACGACACATCCTGTTGGTTGTGAAGCCAACGTAAAAGAGCAAATTGACTACACCAAAGCGCAAGGCCCGATTGCGAATGCGCCTAAGCGTGTACTGGTTGTGGGTGCCTCCAGCGGCTATGGCTTGTCCTCACGCATTGCGGCAGCCTTTGGTGGCGGCGCTGCAACCATTGGCGTGTTCTTTGAAAAACCCGGCACCGAGAAAAAGCCTGGCACCGCAGGCTGGTACAACTCAGCCGCGTTCGACAAATTTGCCAAGCAAGAAGGCCTGTATTCAAAAAGCCTGAACGGCGATGCCTTCTCGCATGAGGCCAAGCAAAAAACGATTGATTTGATCAAGCAAGACTTGGGTCAAATCGACATGGTGGTGTACTCGCTAGCTTCGCCAGTGCGTAAGCTACCTGACAGCGGTGAGCTGGTGCGCTCGTCACTCAAACCTATCGGAGAGACCTACACCTCAACCGCGGTAGACACCAACAAAGATGAAATCATCGAAGCCAGTGTTGAACCGGCCACCGAGCAAGAGATTCAAGATACCGTTACCGTAATGGGCGGCGAAGACTGGGAGCTTTGGATCAACGCTCTTAATGACGCCGGTGTCCTTGCTGAAGGCTGTAAAACTGTCGCTTACAGCTACATTGGTACAGAGCTTACCTGGCCAATCTACTGGGAAGGCGCGCTAGGTAAAGCGAAAATGGACTTAGACCGTGCTGCCAACGCGCTAAACCAAACGCTTTCAGCTAAAGGCGGTAGCGCCAACGTGGCGGTACTCAAAAGCGTGGTCACCCAAGCTAGCTCAGCGATCCCGGTGATGCCGCTTTATATCGCCATGGTATTCAAGAAAATGCGCGAAGAAGGCGTCCATGAGGGCTGCATGGAGCAAATCTATCGCATGTTTACTCAGCGCCTCTATCAAGCTGATGGCAGCGAGCCAGAGGTAGATAGCGAGCGTCGCTTGCGTTTAGATGACCTAGAGCTGCGTGAAGACATTCAGCAGCACTGTCGCGACCTGTGGCCACAGATCACCACAGAGAACCTCACCGAGCTGACTGACTATAAAGAATACAAAGCCGAGTTCTTGAAGCTATTTGGCTTTGGCGTTGAAGGCGTAGACTACGACGCAGACGTGAGCCCGGTAGTGGAATTTGATGTCGAAAACATCTAAAACCGCTTAGCAAACTCCCAAAAGAGGTCAGCCAAACACTGGCCTCTTTTTTATTGGCTGAAAGCTAACCAAACGCACTCCAAATTATAGTTTTTCACTTTACAAGCCAACCCCAACCCAATAATATACGCCGCGTTCCGGAGAGATGGCTGAGTGGTTGAAAGCACCGGTCTTGAAAACCGGCAAGGGTTAATAGCCCTTCTAGGGTTCAAATCCCTATCTCTCCGCCACACATAGAAAAGCCGCTGCTCAGTCAGCGGCTTTTTTGCATTTATGCCCCCACAAATCCCCAAACTCTGACCGCGCCAACATTTTAGACCCCTTTGCCTAAACAGACTGAACAGCGTCTGATAATCTAGTCCGCAAAAAATCGCCCTGTAAGGCCTTTTGGACGCCGCCAACCAAAGGGCGGTAGCGTGGGCGTTAAAGCAAATCCATTGGGCTTGTTGTGCCTGCAAATTGCTGACCAATCACATGGGTATAGATCTGCGTGGTCGAGAGGTCGGTATGGCCCAATAAGGTTTGAATGGTGCGAATATCGTAACCCGCCAAAAGCATCTGCGTGGCAAAGCTATGGCGAAACGTATGACAGGTAACGTGCTTATGGGTGACACCGGCCCTTTGCACGGCTCGATTCAAGGCTTTACGCACATTGGAATCATGCAGATGATGTCGGCAGAGCTTATTAGACACTGGGTGGTGGCAATAATTGTCAGAAGGAAAAATAAACATCCACCCTGTCTTGCGGTACGCATTGGGGTATTTTCTATCCAGCGCGTAAGGCATGGAGGGTCCGATACCTTTTTGATTGTCGCCTTGCTGAATGTCGACAGCTCTTTCACATAATGTATGTAACTCACCGGCCAATTGATTAGGCAGCAAGGTGGTGCGTGATTTTCCACCTTTGCCATTATGAACAGTGATCGCGTTATGATTAAAATCCAAATCCTTGATGCGTAACCTCAAGCACTCATTGATGCGTAGGCCACTGCCGTACATCAGCCCACAAATCAGCTTATCTCTTGCGCCAAGGTAGGCAAAAATTCTGGCAACTTCTTCTTTACTGAGCACAATTGGAATTCGCGGCGATTTTTTGGACGGACTAAACGCAATCTTACCTAGCGGCTGATCTAAAAACTGGTTGTATAGAAAGGCCAGTGCATCGAGTGCAACCTTTTGAGTATTCGGTGAAATTTGTTGCGCATTGGCCAAATAAGACAGAAACGTTTTTACATCCTCATCACTGAGCTCTGTCGGATGTTGCTTATGATGGAAAAGGATAAATCGGCGCACCCAGTATAGGTAACTCTTCTCAGTTTTGATCGCATAGCCTCGCCGCCTGAGCTCGTGCTGAAGGCTTGCCATAAACGGGCTTTTGGTCATGATCCTTTCCCTCCATCTAAGACTGTTTATTCATGGCTCTTCACCGGATGTGG